>VHCW01000257.1 GCA_016871575.1 Verrucomicrobiota bacterium | reverse complement strand
AGATCGGGATGCCCGTCAAACTTCACGCCATACAGATCGAATGCCTCGCGCTCCTGGAACTCGCACCCGCGCCACACCGGCGTCAACGATGGCACCCGGCATTGCTCGACGGCACGCGGAGCGCGCACTTTCAACGCGAGCGGCCCGTGTTTCAGCACGACGGAGTACAGATGATAGACGATCTCGATGCAGTCCTGCTTGATGTAGTCCACCGCCGTCACGCACGAACAGAAATCGAATTGCAGTTGCGGGTCAGTCTTCAGGAACTTCGCGACCGCTTGGAGTTCCTCACGCTCCACAAGCAACGATGTCATCGCCCGGACTTGTTCGACGGTCGGGATCATGTCTTCGGCGGCTCCCAGAGCTTCGGATTCGACGGCGGCTCCAGATCGTGCGCGCCACACTGCGGAACCGGATACTCGCCCGACTCGTCCTTGTTGTACCAACGCGTTTCGTTCAGCCGCTGCTTGGAAATCTTCTCCTGCAACGTCATCAACGCGTGCAGCAATGCTTCCGGCCGCGGCGGACAACCGGGAATGTGAATATCCACGGGAATAAAGCGATCAACACCCTTCAGCACGTTATAGCCGTCCTTGAACGGTCCGCCGGAGATGGCGCAGGCGCCCATCGCGATGACGTACTTCGGTTCGGGCATCTGGTTGTAGAGGCGGACGACTTGCGGCGCCATCTTCTTCGTCACGGTGCCTGAGACGATCATCAAGTCCGCCTGACGCGGCGATGCGCGGAACACTTCCGCGCCGAACCGCGCGATGTCGTGACGCGCCGCCGCCGTGGCGATCATTTCGATGGCGCAACACGCCAACCCGAATTGCACCGGCCAGATCGAGGATTTCCGGCTCCAATTGTACAGGAACTCAACCGGCATCACGAAGACCCCTTGCTTTTGGAGTTCAGTCTGGAGTTTCGGGTCAACGGCCATGGCTATTTCCAATCCAACGCGCCTTTGGCCCACGCGTACACAAGTCCCTCAACCAGCAGCAGCACAAACACCATCATCGCCACAAACGCCCCGAAACTCAGCCCGCCAAACGCCACCGCCCAAGGGTAAAGGAAGATGGTTTCGACGGCGAAAATGACATAGACGAGCGCATACAGGTAATAGCCCGCGCGAAACTGGATCCACGAATCGCCCTTGCTGACGAGGCCGCATTCGTAGGTCGCATTTTTCGTTGGCGAGGGTTTTCGGGGCGCAAGCACCCGCACCAGTGCCAACGGCACCAGCGGAAACAGCACCGCCACCAAAACAAAGACGGCAACGAATAGATACTGAGTCAAATAGGGATCGTTCACGCAGGGAAAAACGTTGAAGTTGCTAACACCGCACACATCCATTGTCAAGGTCAACGGCTTCTGTTAGTTTCGCCGCGTGCCGGAAACCCTGATCGTCAACGAGATTTTCCACAGCATCCAAGGCGAGTCCACCTACGCCGGGCTGCCGTGCGTCTTTGTGCGCCTCACCGGCTGCAAGCTGCGCTGCACCTGGTGCGACACCGATTACGCCTTCAGCGAAGGCGTTGCGATG
>VHCW01000256.1 GCA_016871575.1 Verrucomicrobiota bacterium | reverse complement strand
CAACAGATTCGGCGGCACGCCAAACTCCTCGCCTGAATACGGCAGCGTTACCTTGATCTCATTGGCCGCGCCGAGCCGTTTGTCAGGTTCGATCAACGTGATCAATTCGCCAAACACCTTCGAGATGTTGCCGCGGTTGATCTCGTCAATCACGAGCGCGTAAGTGTGTTCGGGGTCTTCTTCAGCCCAAGAACAAACTTCCTTGAAGATACCCGGTCGCACTCCGTAACGAACATTCCCTTTCTCATCAGCTTCCGGCCGCAACCCTTCCATGAAATCTTCATAACTGAGCGATTGATGGAATGTGACAAAGGCAAACCGGTCTTGCACGATTGGCAGTTTGGTCAGTTGAAGCGCCTGATAGGTCTTTCCGGTTCCTGGTGGGCCGCAAACAATCACGTTCTTGCTCTTGAGACAAAACTCATAGAAAGGATTTCGCGCCTGCTCCGGTTGTGGCGGAGGAGGGGTCGCGACCGGTGGGGCAACCTGCTTGGCAGCACGCTCAGCTTTTCTCCGATATGGTTGCAGTTTGTATCGCAGGTTCTCGTGGGCGAGACGCAAGTTCTTTCCTTCAGGACTCCGGTAGCCATAGGGACTCATGTCCACTTGGAAATCTTCATGTAGCGAACTTTTCAGCATCTCTTCGATCCTACGCCGCAAGTAGCCCGTGTGATTCCGCCGCAACTCGTCATTCGTTAGTTCGAAGCTACCCAACTCACACACGAACTTCGCTCCGTTCGGTGTTTCTTCGAAGTGCCCGGCTTGTGCTTTGTATCTTTCTTCGATTGTCAGATCTCGCATAGTCACTCCTTGTTGTATTCGTTTGCGCTAAAAAGTTCGCGCGTGATCTCTTGACGTAGGTTGCGCCGTTCCTGCCCAGTGGTCAGATTCCTTTTCAGGTCAAGCGTCCGGACTCCCAGCCACGGCGGGGAGTCTGCATCGGCGCCGAAATCGCGGGCGATTTTCTCCGAACCTTGCGGGTAGAGCAAGACCACGCGCGGGCAGCGGTAGCGTTCCTTGTAGGCGAACATCTGGTAGGCGTCGGCTTCGGCGATGCCAGTTTTGGCGTCGGCGGGGTCGAGCAGTTTGTATTTGGTGTCCAAGAGAAGCGGACACGTGCCGTCGGCAGTCTTGAAGCGGACATCGGGTTTGAGCCAAAAGCGGGAACGGGCGGATTCGTCGCAGAGCAATGCGCGGGTTGCGCTCTGCGCGTGGAACGTCCAGCCGCGCGCCTGCCACACGTCGCGCAGTTCGCGGCGGATAAACTCGGCGATGAATTCCTCGAACAACTCGTTCATGTCGAACATGAACGCGAAAGAGTCGAGTCGGCCCGGACTCGGTTGCGGTCCCGCGCCCGCCCAGAACATCCGCGCCATTTCCAGCAGCGGACGATACATTTGCCCTTCGCCCGCGCGCCGCCGGTATCGCTGCATCCATTGCGCGGCTTCGGGGAAATCTCGCGGTCGGGGTGTGATCTCCGTGACGTCGCCGAACGCCGAGCGCAACTGTGCCAGATGGCTGCGGGTGTCCGACCACCTTGCCCATTGTGCCAGGCGCAA
>VHCW01000255.1 GCA_016871575.1 Verrucomicrobiota bacterium | reverse complement strand
GTCCTGGCTGAACGTGGTGGTTCGGAAATGATTCGAGTGACAGAACAGTGCGAACGACACATTGTTGGGGTCTATCACTGACCACGAGTTGGGCGAAGCGTAACCGGTGTTCGTCCCGAACTGATATGAAAGATTGGCGGCGGTTTCCGAATCGAACACTCCGCCGGTGACCCGGTTGAGGTCGCGCAGGTCAATATCTTCCGGCGTGTAGGTTGGCGGGTTGGGCGAAGCGGGGCGACGCCGCGCGGTGTTGATGTTGATCTTGGAAGCTTCGTCGTCGATCCAGTAGCAATACCGCCCGATCAGGTTGTCTCTCCCGGTTGTTGGCTGGTTCGGCAGCACCCATCGTTTCCAGCCGACGAACAGGTTCGTATTATCCGTGCGCATGATCCGGCGGAGCCGGCGGTAGTTGATGTCGAACGGCTCATCACCCGAATCGTCCAGACTGCACAGGGGGATGTTGGTGTAGGAGCCGGAGCCGGTCCGCATGAAGATCATGCCGGGACCGGATGCCCAATTGGTGGTGATGGAAATCGGAGGGGTGGCAAGGCGCAGCAGTGCGACCGCCTCATCAACGGCAGCGAGCGCAAACTGGCGTGCCCTGACCTGTTCGGTGTAGTTCTTCGAGATGGCGGTCTCCACGCGCATGTTGATCGCAAAACCGACGACCAACAGCGTCACCAACACCAAAATCGCCAGCGTCAAAATCAGCGCGACGCCACGCTCGTCGCGATGAGCAATTTGCAGAAATTTCTTCATGTTGTGTTCCTTATGCTTCCTAGTAGTGGGTGGGCAAAAAGACCTTCGCATGGTGGGTCTGGGATGCGGCCCGGAGAATATCGTTCCGCCCGGCGCCGCCGGCGGCCACGGCGATCCGCGTGGCAGCCCGGCTGTCAATGAGGGTGATGGTCAGGCTGACTGCAAGCGGATTTCTCGTGTTGCCGACCCACGGCCCCGACCTCCATGTCACGCCGTCTTCCGTGTTGGAGATGACCATGTCCACGACGTTTTCGACGAGAACGTCCGCAACAGGATCGGCTGTCAGACGCCGAAATACCCCCCCCTGGTATCCTTGCTCATCAATCGTGCGGCAGAGCGAGTACAGTCCGTTGGAAGAAGCAACCCGCTGGTAGGTGACAATGACATCGCGTTGCGGGTCGTTCGTTCTCGAATCAACGGGCGACGCGAGGAAGGAAACCCACACATCGCTGCCCGATGACCTGCCTTGGATTATCTTCATCTTCTGGAGCGGAGGGTTGGTGCTCAGGATGGCGCCGGAGAGTTCGCGGTTGAACATCTCAAACGCTGCCCGCGCCTGTTGGGAGGTTTCCACGCGGCCTTCCGCAAACATCCAGGCGCGGCTGGCCTCGTTAAACGCGGCGAACAGCAACATGCTGAGAATCGCAAGGATGGCGACGGCGGCCAGCAATTCCAGCAGCGTGAAACCGCCGGCGGCATGTCGAAACGATGGGCGAGTAACTGGTTTCATGGCCGGTCGTATCGGGCGACTGACGTGACGAAAAGGTTCGACGTGATATTGCGCGTTTCAAGGCCCGTCCTGCCGCCGGCG
>VHCW01000254.1 GCA_016871575.1 Verrucomicrobiota bacterium | reverse complement strand
GGTCCCGACGTTGCGTCAATCGGTCGAGAAGCAAGTCATGGAACGCTACAAAGTGCCGCCGCAGTTTCTGGTGATGAATGCCTCGCACACACATTGCGGCCCGGAGTATCGCGGCAGCAAGCCGGAAGCTCCGAAGTATCACGCCTTTCTGGAGGAACGGCTGCCACGCCTCGTCGGTGAAGCGTTGTCGAAGCTGGCGCCGGCGAAATTGCTTTACGCGCACGCCCGGTGTGGTTTTGCGATGAACCGCCGCCGCAATTACTCGCTGGCACCGACGGATCCCAACTCCAAGATTGCGCCGAATCCGGACGGCGTCGTTGACCACAATGTACCGGTGCTCATGGTGCAAAGCCCGGGCACCAACCTCTGCGCCGTGCTCTTCGGCTACGCCTGCCACAACACCACGCTCAGTTCCACCTCGATGAGCAACAACGTTCCGTATTACGAGTTCAACGGCGACTACGCCGGCTTTGCGCAGGAGACGCTGCAAACCGGGCGACCGGGATTGACGGCGATGTTCATGATGGGTTGCAGCGCCGACCAGAATCCCTACCCTCGCCATTACATGATCCCCTACGTCAAGCCGCTGGAGTTCGCGCAACATCACGGCCGCACGCTGGCCTACTCGGTCGAGGCCGCGATGGCGTCGCATCGGCGACCGTTGCGCGGGCCGATCCGCGGAGCCTTTGAGTACGTCACGCTGGAGCGACAGCAAAAAGATCCCAAAACACCAGCGCCGACCCGCCAGTACCCGGTGCAAGTCGTCCATTTCGGCGACGACTTGATACTGGTGACGCTCGGCGCCGAAGTCGTGGTGGATTACTCGCTGCGTTTGAAACGCGAACTCGGCGACAACGCGGTCGTATGGGTTGCGGGCTACTCGAATGAGTACGGCGGTTACATCCCCAGCTTGCGCGTATTGAAGGAAGGCGGCTACGAAGCGCCCGATTACAAACCCGACATCGAGGAGCGCATCGTCGGCAAAGTCCACGAATTGAACCGAAAGCTAACGAAGTAACTATGAAGCCGCTGCTAATCGTTTTGATCGCGGCGAGTCTGACGCCACGGTTGGACCGGAACAACCTGCTGACTTACCGCGATGCGCGCGGCGAGATTGCGACGGTGAAAACTGTCGCGGATTGGCAGAAACGCCGCGCAGCGACCCTGCAGGCGATGCAGGAAATCATGGGGCCGTTGCCCGGCAAGGAGAAGCGTTGCGCTCTCGACATGAAGGTGGAAGAGGAAACCGATTGCGGCTCCTACGTCCGACGGCTCATCACCTACTCGTCCGAACCCGGTGGCCGCGTGCCGGCGTATCTACTCATTCCGCGTTCCGCGCTTCGCACTCCAGCACCGGCCGTTCTCTGCTTGCACCCGACCGAGAACACCATCGGCCACAAGGTTGTCGTCGGTCTCGGCGGTAAACCGCATCGCCAATACGCGCAGGAACTTGTCGAGCGCGGTTTCGTGACGCTCGCGCCGTCCTATCCGTTGCTCGCGAAGTACCAGCCCGACATCAAGGCGCTCGGTTGGCAAAGTGGCACGATGAAGGCCATCTGGGACAACATCCGCGGCCTC
>VHCW01000253.1 GCA_016871575.1 Verrucomicrobiota bacterium | reverse complement strand
GCAACCTTGCATTCCAATTCGACCGAGCACTGTTGTTTGATATATGGGTTTCCTCCCGCTCATTCTTCTCTGCGGTTACATGGTTCTCATCCTGATTCGTCCGATGGACTGGTGGGAACCCCTGCTGGGATACGAACTCGTCAATTATACCGCCATTGCAACATTCTTCGTGGCGCTGCCGACGGTCTTGGAACGCTACCGGACCGTTTGGAGCAACGTTGTACAATTCAAGCTTGCGCTCATCTTTTTAATCGCAGCTAGCTTTTCTTGGCTATCGAGATTCTGGTTTGGCGGCACTTTGATGACCTTTCAGGAACTGGGAAAGATCATCTTTTTCTTCGCCTTGTTGCTCATGATGATCAGCAACCAGCGGAATTGGGGGATTGTGCTGTGGTGTCTGCTGCTGTGTGTCGCATGGCTGGCTGTCCATGCGATTTTGCAGCATCACACGGGACTCGGTTTTGGTGACAAACCACCGCTGACGCGCTGGCTTGACCGGGAAGAAGGCATCCAGGTTCACCAGGCGATTGCATTCGGCACCTTTGAAGACCCCAATGATCTCTGCCTGATCCTCGTCGTTGCCATTCCATTGTTTTACGTGCAATATAAAACACTGGACAATCCAGCTCAAAAGGCAATTGCCTTGGCCGGGGTCGGGCTTTGCTCCTATGGCGCGTGGACCACGAACTCCCGCGGCGGCGTAGTGGCCATCTTTGGCATGTTGGCATCCTATGCAATCGTGCGGACAAAAGGCATTCGTCGCTATCTCTTGGCTACGGCTGCCATAAGCATAGTCACCGTGCTTGCCCCATCCCGTTTCGGCAGGGGCTTGGGCGGCCGTGACCGATCCATTCTCTGGGGGGACGGTTTGGCCATGTTCAAGGACAATCCACTTTTCGGCGTCGGCTACAAGATGTTTTCCGAGTACGCTTCAGAACGCAAGGTGACACACAACACCTACGTCCACACCTTGGCGGAGTTGGGACTAATAGGATATGTGCCGTTCTTCTTGCTGTTTTATGTGACCTTGGTCCAACTGCGGCGCGCCATTCGCTACAAGGAAATCCTCTCACCCAAGGACAACCTTCAACTGGCCGGGCTTTTTTCCGCTCTGAGCGGATATTTTACCGGCGTGTACTTCCTCTCCCGACAATATCAACACATCCTTTATCTGATTCTGGCGCTCGCCATCACAGCAGTTCACATCATTTGCGAGAAGCACGGATTGCGAGAGCAGGTCACGGGAAAGCAGAACCATGATCTCCGATGGGGAACACTTTGGGCGGTGGGCAGTGTGGTTGTCATCTGGATCACCATCCGCATCGTCAACGCCATCTCATGAGGCGGCCTGACGGCTCGTGCGAGAATTCGCGCCATCGCGAGAACAGCGACAGCACGGGCTGCCCATTCAAACCATCTGCAACGCCACGCGGCACCATGAACGACAAAATTGGGATTTTCAACGGATTCGAGACCGGAACGGACAGTTACGAACTGTATGTCAAGGCGTGTGAAGACCTCGGAGTTCCTTACGAGGTGGTGGACATCATTTCCCCGAACTGGATCGAGAATGTCCGTCGCTCCGGCTGTGCCGCGTTCCTGGTGCGTCCGACTCCCAAGTACTCGGTCTGGAAACGCATGTATGATGAACGCTTGTATTGTGTCGTCCATACGCTGTGCAAGAC
>VHCW01000252.1 GCA_016871575.1 Verrucomicrobiota bacterium | reverse complement strand
TATTTTGAAGGCGGCACCACCGGCACGCCGACCATTGACGGTGACCGCGTCTATCAACTCAGCCGGTGGGGCGACCTGTTTTGTCTGGAGGCGGCCACGGGGAAGGTTGTCTGGTCGAAAAACGTCCACCAAGAGACCAACGCCCGCATTCCCGATTGGGGATTCAGCGGTGCGCCGCTGGCGCTCGGCAATCTGCTCATCCTCAACGTCGGCGAGGGCGGTCTCGCGCTCGACAAAACGACCGGCAAGATCGTCTGGAAGTCCATCGACAAGGAAGCTGCTTATTCCACACCGTTGCCGGTGCGGCGCGGCAACGACACGTGGGTTCTTCTGGGCACCCGACAATCCTACGTTGCCGTGGACGCCCTCACCGGCAAGGAAATCTGGCGTCATCGCTGGCTCACCCAATACGGCTGCAACGCCGCCGATCCCATCGTGCAGGGCGATCTCGTGTTCATCTGCACCGGTTACGGCAAGGGCGGCGCGATGTTGAAAATCAACAACGGCCAAGTCGAGGAACTCTGGAAGACCAAGGCGCTCCGCACCCAGATGAACCCCGCCGTGCTCGTGGATGCCCACCTCTACGGCGTGGACGGCGACACCAGCGTCAAGGCGTCGCTGAAATGCCTCGAATTCGCCACCGGCGCCCCGAAGTGGGAACACCCCAACATCGGCTCCGGCGCGCTCATCACGGCGGCCGGTCGGTTGATTGTGTTGACGGCGACCGGCGAACTCATGGTCGCCCCGGCGTCGCCCGCCAGTTTCCAGCCGACAGCCCGCGCGCAGGTGTTGCGCGGCAAATGCTGGACGTCGCCCGTGCTGGCCAACGGGCGCATTTACTGTCGCACCGCTCCCGGCGATGTCGTCTGCCTCGACGTGCGCAAGCCATGAAGATGACCCGCCGGAGTTTTCTGCGCGTTGCCGCCGTTGCCGGTGTTGCGGCGCCGTTTCTCGTTCGCAGCGCGGAAACGCAACGCCCGTTTCGCACGGCGCTGATCGGTTGCGGTTGGTGGGGCAAGAACATCCTGAAGGAAGCGATGGCCTCCGGTCGCTGCAACGTCACCGCGTTGTGTGACGTGGACGCGATGGGACTCGAAGTGGCCGCCGAACAGGTCGGCGACCTCAGCGGCTCGCAGCCGAAAACCTTTGGCGACTTCCGCGAATTGCTCGAAAAAGATCGCCCGGAGATTGTCATCATCGCCACGCCCGACCACTGGCACGCGCTGCAAACCATCGCCGCCCTCAAGGCCGGCGCGCACGTCTTCGTCGAGAAACCCACCGGCCACACCGTCAATGAAAGCCGCGCGATGTTGAAAGTCGCGCGCGACGCCGGTCGTGTGGTGCAAGTCGGTCTTCACCGGCGCGTCGGGCCGCATCACGCCAGCGCAATGAAGTTTCTCCAGTCCGGCGCCGTCGGCACGGTCGGCATGGTCCGTCTGTTCGCCCACGGCAGCGGCGCCGGGCCGGAAAAACCTTCGCCCAACAGCGAGCCGCCGGACGGGATGAATTGGGATTTCTGGTGCGGCCCTGCGCCGAAACGCCCTTTCAACACCAAGCTGCATCCCGGCGGCTGGCGCAATTTCCTCGACTACGCCAACGGCCAGATCGGCGATTGGGGCGTGCATTGGCTCGACCAGGTGCTCTGGTGGAACGGCGGACAATATCCGCGCCGCATTTTCAGCACCGCCGGTCGCGCC
>VHCW01000251.1 GCA_016871575.1 Verrucomicrobiota bacterium | reverse complement strand
GCGCAGGCGTGCCCATCGCCGCCGGTGAACGCCTCTACTCACGCTGGGAATACCAACAGTTCTTCCAGAAGATGCCGGCGGACTTTGCGCAGCCGGATGTCAGCCATGTCGGTGGGATTTTTGAATTGCGCTGTATCGCGGCGCAGGCTGAGGCGCTGCATCTCGCGATTTGCCCGCACAACCCCAGCGGCCCCGTCGCGATGGCGGCGACGCTGCAACTGGCGGCCTGCACGATGAATTTCTTTGTCCTTGAAACAATGGCCACCGATGTGGCTTATCGGGGAAAGATTTCAAACGAGCGCGTCAAATTGAAGAACGGCATGATTCACATTCCCGACGGTCCCGGTTTGGGACTCGACCTCGATTTGAAGGAGATCGCCAAACATCCGTATCAGCCGCACGACCTCCGTCACTACACCGGCGCGCTGACGCAAATCCGTCCATCCAACGCGAAAGGTTACTTTCAGTCATGAGATTCAAAGATAAACGCGTTCTCGTCACCGGCGCCTCGCGCCACACCGGCTACGGCATTGCCCTCGCCTTTGCGAAGGAAGGCGCCACGGTGATCCTCAACGGCACCACCGCCCCCAAAGTGGCCGAGGCCGCAGCCAGCATCCGTTCCGAAACCGGCGCCCGCATCATCGAAGCCCCGGCCAACATCGCCGACCGCGCACAGGTCGAAGCGATGTTCGAGTTGATAAAACGCGAGTGCGACGGGCTGGACGTCCTCATCAACAACGCCGCCCATCTCGGCATCGGCCCGTCGTTCCTCGAAACCTCGCTCGATTTCCTCGCGGAGGTTGTCGGCGTGAACCTGTTCGGCACCTTCCACGTCTCGCAGTTGGCGGCGCGCATGATGGTCGCGCAAGGCGGCGGCGCGATTGTCCACATCGGCTCGAACACGTCCGAGCGCCCGATCCGCAGCCGCAGCGCCTACGTCGCGTCGAAAGGCGCGCTGGACGGCCTGACCCGCGCCATGGCCATCGAGTTGGGGCCGCAAAACGTCCGCGTCAACATGGTCGTCGCCGGTTACATCCGAACAACGCGATGGGACTCACTCGATCCCGCGCACGCCGCCCGTCGTCGCGCAAACATCCCGCTGGGCAAAGAAGCCACCCCCGAGGAGATCGCCGCCGCCGCGATGTTTCTGGCCTCGGATGAATCGTCGCGCATCACCGGCGCCCGCCTTGTGGTGGACGGCGGCGTGACGACGCAAATGGTTCCACCGGATTGCGAAGTGTGAGGCGATGACACCGCATTTGCACAAGCACTACAAATGGGAATTGCTCGGGCTGTTGTTTCTGGCGTTCTTTTTTTACTTTGCCGACCGGGCGATCTTCGGCGTGGTGCTCAGCGCTGTTCGCGCCGATTTGAAACTGACCGACGCGCAGCTCGGCCTGGTCAACACGGTCATGTTCTTTGCGCTGGCGCTGTGCATGCCGGTGGCGGGTTTTGTCGGCGACCGTTTCAACCGCAAAACGGTCATCACGGTCAGCCTGGTGTTCTGGAGCGCGGCAACGATGGTCACTGGGCTGGCCAACGGGATGATCGGGTTGATTATCTTCCGCAGTCTGGCGACAGCGGGTAGTGAATCGTTTTACAGTCCGCCAGCGTACTCGTTGCTTGGTTCGTTCCATCGCGAGACGCGGGCGTTTGCAATGTCGGTCCACCAGTCGGCGGTCTATATCGGGGTGATGACCAGCGGGTTTCTCGGCGGGGCGATTGCCGAGCGGTTCGGTTGGCGGGCGGCGTTTTACGTGTTCGGCGGCGTGGGGATTCTGCTGGGGCTGGTGTTTCTGCTGCGGCTGAAGGACGCGCCGCGAGAGACGGGGCCGGTGGAAGCCAAGGTTGGACTGTTTCAGGACCT
>VHCW01000250.1 GCA_016871575.1 Verrucomicrobiota bacterium | reverse complement strand
TCACCGTGGGTCTTTGCCTTTGATTTTCAGGAGGACGAGGTCGTTCTTCGGGTCGGAAGCGAGGACGCCTTCGACGGGGAACAGGCCGCCGTTCTCGGCTTTGGCGACGGCGCTGGCGGCTTTCTCGATGACGTGGAAGTTGGTGATGAGTTTGCCGTCGCTGGAGACGAGGAACCCGGTGCCGGTGGCAATCTCTTTGCCGTTGGCGTCGGACACGACCAGCAGCATGACGGCTGGTCTGGCTTTCTTGGCGAGTGCCTTGAGGTCAATGATCTCCGTCTGCGCGCAGACGGTGGCAGGTTGGTTGGCGGCCAACAGCGCGATCCCGGCAATCAGTGTTCCGAGCGCTTTCATGGCGACATGATAGGCACCGGCACAGCGAAGGTCAAGAGCATGTAGGGGCACATCAAGTTTTGGGTGGCACATGTGTCCCTGCTTGTGCCCACAGCCATAAGAGTGATCTTGTCTTCTGGAAGGCAGAAGCCTTCGGCTGCGCAAGCAGAGACGCTTGCGCCACCGGCAAAAAGGGCTGAAATCCGGAGACCCGTTCGCAGCGCCCCTACAGTTCCTTGAAATGTTCCAGTCGCACAGAACAAACCTTTTGCACTTGTGCTACCGAAAGCGCCCACTTTGAGAACGATCCTCACGCGGAGCGTGAGGAGTACTTTTCTGTTGCTGGCGATTTGCTTTCAAGCTTTCGCTGGCGAACGACGTCCACGTGGTGTTGTCGCGGCTGTCCGTTACGATGCGCGAACCGGTTCCGTACAGAGCGCGTTTGCAACATCAGCAACGAAACTCCGTTTCCGCGGCAAAGAACTGTTCCGTAATGCGAAGCCTACCGACTGGTCGTTGCCCGCGCCGGTTACAGCGGCGGATAGACCCACGGCGAACGGTAGGGCCGACTGAGCAGCTTGGTCGCCTCGGGGTCGCCGATGATTTCCTCTTTGTCGCCGTCCCACTGGAGACTGCGACCGGTGCGCCACGAAATCATCGCCAGCAACGGCAATACGGAAGAGCGATGCGCCACTTCGAGCCGGGCCGCAGCCGGTTTTCGTTTCTCGATTGCGCCGATGAAATCAGCCCAGAGCAATTGAAGATTGTGGCCGTCCGGTTCCTGCAACTGCGGGTCTTCGTGGATGATTTTGTCTTTTGCGCCGACAGGATAAAACGTCCAGCCGTCGCGCCAGCCGATGTGGAGCGTGCCTTTCGTGCCGTAAAAATACGCGCCGATCCGGTGTTTCTCCGCGTTGCTGCCGGCAAATTGCCGGTTTTCCCACACGCAGGTGAACGACGGAAACTCATAAACTGCAACCTGATGATCCGGCGCATCGGTGGTCTGCTCGCGGTCGTTGAGCACGGCGGGACCGCGGACGGCGCGACCGGCGGTGCTGAAAATGCGGCGCGGATATTGTCCGCCGTTCCACCAGAGCACCTGGTCGAGCCAATGCACGCCCCAATCGCCGATCTGGCCGTTGGCGTAGTCGAGAAAATTGCGCCAGCCGCCGGGATGCAGCTTCGTGTTGAAAGGGCGTTTCGGCGCGGGACCGCACCAGAAATCCCAATTCATCCCGTCCGGCGGCTCGCTGTTCGGCGACGGTTTTTCCGGCCCGGCGCCGCTGCCGTGGGCGAACAGTCGAACCATGCCGACCGTGCCGACTGCGCCGGACTGGAGGAACTTCATCGCGCTGGCGTGATGCGGCCCAACGCGCCGGTGAAGGCCGACTTGCACGACACGACCGGCGTCGCGCGCGACTTTCAACATCGCGCGGCTTTCGTTGACGGTGTGGCCGGTGGGTTTCTCGACGAAGACGTGCGCGCCGGCCTTGAGGGCGGCGATGGTTTGCAGCGCGTGCCAGTGGTCGGGCGTGGCGATGATGACAAT
>VHCW01000249.1 GCA_016871575.1 Verrucomicrobiota bacterium | reverse complement strand
TCTGCCTGAACCTGCTGCGTCGGGACAAACAGCACAAGGTTGGCGTCCGCGCCAAACAAAAAGCCGCCGGCTGGTCGCCGCAATACCTCCTCTCCCTCCTCAAATTCTAAATGCGTTCACCGTGCCACCATTAGAGCACCGTGCTTCAAACTGGGCACGAATCTTCTCAGCAGGCCAATAAACTGTCGCATTGGCTGCATAATCCAACATTTGCCCCACAATTTGACGGCGAATCTCTGTGTTCTCATAACGCTTCACTTCCACGAACGTAGGAATCGCATATTGGTCAATAAATAAGTGGTCAAGGGACCAACGATTTGAACCGCCTTGTTCGTCCGGAATTCCAATTTCCCGCTCTACCAAAAGCCACTTCAAGGGACGATCTGGCTGGATTTGATCGCCCGCCAAAAGGTTGGAGTACTGCTCCAAGAGTGCTTGCAGGCTATCCTCATTTGGCGAGGTCGTTTCTTTCATTTCCACAAACGTTCCATCTTTAAGGACCATCAGTATTGCTCCCGGCATAGTTGGCCTCCATTCACTTGCTTTCAGTAAACTTCAATTCGGCGCTCTTAACCCCAAAACTCCGCCTCCGTCAAGCTAACTCTTTTGAACTAACTCTTTTGAACAGTCAGTGACTTATTGCCATCCTTGAACTCGATCTCGCCACCGAACATCTCCCAAAACTTGTCCCAGAGTTCCTGGTGCAGTTCCTTTTTCTTCGCGATGCAGTCCTCTACTGCGTTGAGGACTTCCTGTTGTTCGGGCGTCACAACAACCTCGTCGGACGACGGCGCAGCCATCAATGACTTCTTCTCGTCGCTCATCTTCTGCGCATAGCCGAGCAACTGATCGGCGCTTACCAGAAGCGCGGCGTATTGGACTTGGCCTTTGCGGAAAGCACGGGCGCGGGTGATATACATCACGGCACGGGCCACCACCGCGCCGATCTTGGCATTCAACGCCGCAACTTGTGTCCCTTTTGGGAACTTATCGTCAAATTCTCTCCGGTTCATTTCTCCTCCTTTTGTTGTGTTTCAACACAGGTAATACACGGTGTTATCAGGAGCGACCTTGACCTCCGCATCCGTGATGTCTTCCGACCCCGAAATGAGGTCGTACGTGCGGCACTCACTCGAGAAAACGCGAATGACCGCATCGGTGATGTTCTGCGGGTCAGCGAACGACACTCCTTCCGCAAATCCACGGAGCCAACCGGCGCCTTCGCCACAGCCGTACCAGTTATTGCCGACCTGCTGAATCCAGCCCTTTGGGGAGAGCATGTCGTCGTCCAAGAAATTGTAAAGGATGTAGCGCGGCTTAATGCTGTGATTCTTTCGGTCACCGCGTTTTGCTAGTTGTATCATGCGCGCATCCTGCCAAAGCCGCACGGACAAAGGCTGTCCCAGCCCAAAAGAAAGTACTCCTCACGCTCCGCGTGAGGCTCATCCCTGCAATCATCACGCGGAGCGTGATGACTACTTTGCTGGCTGGACAGGCTCTCGTTGCCCGGCTACGCTGTGTGCAGCATGAACAGCATTGAATCTCTCCACGCGGGCGATGCGGTCACGTTTGGCCGCGATTGCGAAGTCATCCAGATTCCGATGGGCACCAAGACCACGGTGCCGAAGAACACGCAGGCATTTGTCGGTCAGGCGCTCGGCGGCAACCTCACGCTCCAAATCGCCACGACGGGTCTGGTGCAAGTTCCATCGAGTCAACTCGATGCGATACTCAAGGACGGCCAACCCATCGCAGCACCCGTTGCACCGGTGACACCAAAAGAAGGAACGATTGACGTGAAGGAAATCTGGGAAGCGTTGAAGACCTGTTACGACCCGGAGATTCCCGTGAACATCGTTGACCTCGGCCTCGTGTACGACGTGCAGATTGCAGAGGGACGCGTAGATGTGAAGATGACATTGACGGCGATGGGTTGCGGCATGGGGCCGGTC
>VHCW01000248.1 GCA_016871575.1 Verrucomicrobiota bacterium | reverse complement strand
GTGGTTCGCGGGCGATCATCGGCCGCGGCACGTGCATGTGCAGACCGGTGACGGCCGGCTGCTGGGACGGTTCGATTTGGAGACGCGCCGGGCGATGGAAGGTTGGAAACCAGACCGGAAGCTGCTACAAGTAATCACAGACCTCGAACGCGAGGGCAGGCTATGAAGCTGTTGGACAATCTGAAGAAGCCGTTCGGCACCGCCAGAATGGTGCGCATCAAGGCCGTGCGTTATCTGGCGTGGGAAGACGCGTTCGACGTGGAGTTCGAGGATGGCCTCAGCTTCCTCGAACCTCACAGCTCCGTCCGCAAAGCCAACCGGATTTCGCCCAAGGCGCATGTCGAGCGCGTGGAACCAGACGAGGAATGTCGGATCGGATTTTTCGTCCATTATGACAACGGCCAGACCGCCGAAGTCTCATGGTCCTTCGTGCGCGAGTTCCCGCCGAGAGAACGCAACACCTCGCGGGACGCCGCGAAAGCTCCACAGGTGGTTGCTGAGGCTCCCGTCAAATACATCACGCGACGCAAGAAGTAGCCAGAGATGACACCCCGTGTCTCATGTGGGAATGAAATACGAACTGGAACCATACAATCGGAACTGTTCTGACGAAGTTCTGTTGGGCGATCTTAAGTCGGTTGCCCAGCGGCTCGGCCAATCGAGGGTTACTAGGGATGATTACGAAAGACATGGCCGTTTCTCCCACGCTACGATCAGCAGGAGGTTCGGCTCGTGGAACGCCGCGCTGGAGAAGGCCGGGCTCGGCGTGCAAAAGCGAAATAACATCCCATCCGAGGAACTATTAGCCGATCTGAAAACGGTTGCGAAGCGTCTTGGCAAATCTTCGCTCACAAGTTGCGAATACAGCAAACACGGAAGCTTTTCCGTTGCCGCGATGCAAAGCAGGTTCGGCTCTTGGAATGTTGCGCTGGTAAAGGCCGGACTCGCGGTGCCACATCGAAAGCATATCCCCCGCGACGAGATGCTGGCCGAACTAAAACGTGTGGCCAACTTTATTGGAGGCTCCACGGTCACGATCAAGGAGTTTCGCTTACATGGAAGTTTCGGCGACGGCAGGCTGACTGATGAGTTTGGTTCATGGGCCAACGCCCTCGCTGCCGCAGGTTTGCAACCTCCTGTTGGCTGGAAGCCGAAGACGACGGATGAAGAGTTACTGGAAAACATGGCAAGAGTTTGGGAACACGTTGGACGGCAGCCGAGGCTCGCCGATTTTCGTCCACCAGTATCAAGGTTTTCTCATGCGCCATATGTCTCTCGATATGGCTCTTGGCGGAAGGCGCTAGAAGCGTTCGTAGCTGTTGCCAATTGTATGGAGGCTGACAAGGACTCTGGAGGCACCGACGGATCTGCTTCGGGAGTCTTTAGCGCGGCTGCAAATACCGAGACCGAGGATGAGAAAAGTGCCAAACGTATAGAAGTCGTATCTCCTGAACCGGCTCAGGCGGCACTTCCATCCAGGCGCAAGACTCCACGAAACCCATCGTGGCGTTTGAAGTTTTTTGTTATGCGCCGAGATAATTTCAAGTGTTGTTGTTGCGGCAAAAGTCCTGCGCTAGAGCCCGGATTGATTCTCGAAGTTGACCACAAGAATGCTTGGGAAAGCGGCGGCGAGACTCTGATGAACAACCTACAGACTCTGTGCAGGGGATGTAACCGTGGAAAAAGTAATCTGCCAATGCACGCATAATGCCGTGCGAAGGTGCAAGTTCTGGGGGCGTCGGGGCAACTCACGACTGTTGACAAATTGATACTATTGATGCGCACGTTAGCTAAGATCGGTCGCAACGACGACGCCCGCTGGTTCATTCACGCCATCACCATCTCCACCGCTTCGCTCGGCTTGGCTTCGCCGGTTTTGTTGGCGGCGATGGGCGGCACAACGGAGTGATGGGGCGGCGGAGTAATGGAGTAGTGGAGTAGTGGAGTGATGAAGTGGTGTTGCCGCGGCGGCTA
>VHCW01000247.1 GCA_016871575.1 Verrucomicrobiota bacterium | reverse complement strand
ATCAGAATGTGAGCAACGGACTGGGGTTCATGTGGAACCTTGGGTGGGGCGGCAAGTCCGTCTGGCAATCATTGGCCAATTCACAAATGTGGCTGGAAGCCGCCGGCCAGATCTTTTTCTCGCTGTCCGTCGGCTTTGGCATCATCAGTTGCTACGCCAGCTACCTGAAACCGAAGGACGATATCGCGTTGAGTTCATTGACAGCCTGCAGCGGCAATGAATTCTGCGAAGTGGCGCTCGGCGGCCTCATCACCGTGCCGGCGGCCTTCGTGTTCCTCGGCGCGGTGGGCGTCATCGAGGCGACGCGCTCGACCTTCAACCTCGGTTTCATGACGCTGCCGATGATCTTCAACACGATGCCGCTCGGCCAGTTCGTCGGCGCGGTCTTCTTCTTTCTGCTGTTTCTCGCCGCGCTGACCAGTTCCATTTCGATGCTCCAACCGGCGATTGCCCTGCTGGAGGAAGGACTCGGCCTCGGACGGCGCGCCTCCGTCGCGGTGCTCGGCTTCATCACGGCGTGCGGAACGGGATTCGTCGTGTACTTCTCGAAGGACGCCGTCGCGCTGGATACGTTCGACTTCTGGGTGGGATCGGTCTGCATCTACATCCTCGCAACGATCCAGGTGATCCTGTTCGGCTGGGCCATCGGCGTCGAACGGGGACACAAGGAAATCCAGCGCGGAGCCGAAATCCGCATCCCGAAATTCATCATGTACATCATCAAGTACGTTTCGCCGGTGTACCTGCTGGCGGTATTTGTCCTCTGGCTGTTCCAGACGGCTGGAAGCTACGCGCGCAAGATCGCCAGCGATCCCGTCGTGGCAGGCTCCGTTGGATTCATGTTTCTGATACTCATCTTTTTCCTGCTGCTCATCGCCCAGTCGGTTCGCCGCTGGAACAAACTCCATCCTTTGACAAAGGAGACCGGACAATGACGCTCAGCGGCTGGGTCGTGATGATTCTCTCGGTGGGTTTTGTCACCAGCATGCTCGTCTGGTGCATTTACCTCGTGATGAAAGAGCCCGAAGCAACCGAACGCCTCCACGCCCAAGACGAGATTGACACCCGCGACACGGAGTAAGGGAACGCCCTTGCCAAGCGAACCGGCGGCGTGCTACAAGCTCGCTCATGGTGAAACAACAGCAAACCATCAAGCGTTCCGTCACTTTCTCCGGCGTGGGCATCCACACGGGTAACAAGGTCAGCATGACCTGGAAACCCGCGCCCGTGGACCACGGGATCAAGTTTGTCCGCGCCGACCTCGAAAGCCGCCCAACTGTCGAGCCTCTCGCCGCCAACATCGGCGACGTGACCCGCTGGACCACGATCCAGTCCGGCAATGTCGTCGTTCACACGATCGAGCACGTGCTCTCGGCGCTTTCCGCGTTCGGGATTGACAACGCGCTGATCGAACTCGACGGCAACGAGCCGCCCGTCGCCGATGGGAGCGCCAAGCGGTTTGTCGAAATGATCCACGAAGCCGGCCTCCAGCCGCAGGAAGGCAAACGCGAAGCTTACGCACCGCAACAACCGCTCTACGTCGAGAAAGACGACGCGCTGGCCATCGCGCTGCCGTGCGACCACCTGCAAGTCAGTTGCACCATCCAATACGGCAAACCCGGCCTCGATGCGCAGTACCTGAGCCTCGCCATCACGCCGGAGACATTTGAAACACAAGTCGCCGGCGCGCGCACTTTCGCTTTCTTCGAGGATCTGCACTACCTCATGGAAAAAGGACTCATCAAGGGCGGAAGCCTGGAAAACTCGGTCCTCATACGGAACGAAACCGTGCTGGCCACCGAGCCGTTGCGCTATCGCGACGAATTCGTCCGCCACAAGATTCTCGACATCGTCGGTGACCTTACGTTGCTCGGACGCCCGCTCGCCGCGCACGTCGTCGTCGTCCGCCCCAGCCACTCACTCAATGCTGAACTGGTGAAAGCGTTGACGAAAGCGATGGAGAAAGAGAAGCCGGCCG
>VHCW01000246.1 GCA_016871575.1 Verrucomicrobiota bacterium | reverse complement strand
CCGCTGTCAACCCAAACCGCAACAGCGCCGGCGTTTCCCAGAACCGGTCCGACACGAACAGCAGCAGATACGTCCCGACCAATCCGCACACGCCGCCAAGCACCGCCACCAACGTCTCGGTCAGCCAGAGTCGTTTCCGCGCCGCCGCCAACTGCGCCTTCAGATTGTCGGGTATGTGGTTCATGCTGCGCTCCGTTCCGAAAGTCTGTCATCCTGAGCGCAGCGAAGGACCTCTGAACCGCGCCACCCAAAACGATTGCGAGGTTCTTCGCTTCGCTCAGAATGACATCTCGTTAGCTTCATATCAACCCTGCCACTTTCCTTCCGATCCAATAGACCGTCAACATCCCCAGCAACATCGCACCCCACCACGGGTTTGACCAGAGCCGCACCCGCTTCTCAACCGGCACGGCCTCCGGTAATGCCGCAAGCTGGTTCACGAATCCCGCCAACTCCTCCGGTGCGCCGCAAACGCCGCGCGTGATTCCCGCGATCTCGCGCAACACCTCAACCTGCGCCGGCTTACCGGCTTCTTCGCGAACGACGCCGCGCACGAGCAGTTCGGAATCCATCGAGCGGCCTGTCTGGTCACACTGAAGTTTGATACGGAATTTGCCGGAAAGTTGCGGCAAAAATGATGTTTGGTAAACGCCCCAACCGCCGGGCACCGCCGTTAACGTCAGGCGTTCACTTCGTCCGTTCGGCGCGCCGATCTCGGCCGTTACGCGGCCCTCACTGAGCGGCATTCCGCCGGAATCAAAGACCGTCGCGGTCAGGAAGACTGTCTCGCCTTGCGATGGGCTGTCGGGGCCGAACGCGAGGCGGAAGCCTTGATCGTAGGCGCGGTGACGTTGGTAGCTCATCCAGCGAACGACCTGTCCCCAGAACCGGTAGTGATACAAATCCTCGACGCCGGCGCGCCAGCGCCACGCCGAGTCGGTGCCGAGGAACAGCACCTTGCCGTTTCCCGCCGCGCGCGTCACCAGCAACGGCAGCTTGCCCCACTGGTTGCGATGCGTCTCGTGGACACCGAGTACTTCCGTGCCGGGCTTCGCCTTCGTCACGCCGGCGCACCACCAAAAACCGGGCAACTGTTGCCAGACTGCCGCATTCGCTTCCTCCGAGTTCGCTAGCATCGTCAGCCAGTGACCGCGACCGAGCCGCGTCAATTGCAACTGCGACGGCGTCGGTAACGTCACGCCTTCGGTCTGCGTCTTGTCGAGCACGACCGGATACAGACTCTCCAACGGCGTCCCGTCGAACGACAAGTGCCGGCCGCGCCGGCCGGGGATAAAGACGAGGCCGCTGCCTTGTTGCTCGACGAGTCCCTTCAACATCTCCACGTCGTGCGCCGACAATTCGTTCTCGCCGATGCCGACGTCGCCGAGGAACACCACGTCGAAAGGAGACAGCGCCTCTTTCGTGCTGGGGAACTGCGACAGATAATTCTTTCCCTCGCCGGGCTTCAAGTCGGGGTGGAGCAGCACGCACTTCGAGTCCACCATCGGGTCGCGCGAGAGCGCGTTGCGCAGGTAGCGATACTCCCAGCGCGGCAACGAGTCCACGACGAGCACGCGCAGCGTCTCCCGCCGCAGCGTGATCTGGAACCGACGGTCGTTGTTGTCGCGGTTGATCTCCTCCGACTCCGCGGGCACGCGTAACGTAAGCGTCGTCTGCCCCTCGCGTTGCGGATACCAGAGCACCGCGTCCTGCACTTGCGCGTTCGCGGGGATCGTCACCTTCTTCTGCGCCACCGCGATGCCGCCGTCCATCAACGACACCGTCGTGTTGATCTCGCGCGGTAAATGACTCTGCACCGTGAACGGAATAAAGACCTGCTCGCCGAGCAATCCATACGACGGCGCGGCCACGCTCACCAAATCCATGTCCGGCAAGTACCGGTCACTGCCGACTGCCACGGCAAACACCGGCACGTTCGCCATCTGCAAACGCGTCGCCGCCGCCACGGGCGACTTGCCG
>VHCW01000245.1 GCA_016871575.1 Verrucomicrobiota bacterium | reverse complement strand
ACGGGCGCTGGCGCCGTCGAAGAGGGCGGCATAGGCGGGAGTGAACCGTCGCCAGCCGTCGCGGCTGGCGTGGCCGGTGAGAAAAGCGAGCGTGGCTTGAAACTGGACGCGTTTGCACCGTCGAGTTGCCATCAGGGCGGATACGAGGGGGTTGGGGGTGTAGCCGAGTTTCCGGGCAATGCGACAGACGCGCAGGCGGGTGTCCTCCGGGATCTGAGGCTTGCCGCGCAGTGCGAGCGACACGGTTGCGCAGGAGACCTTTGCTGCGCGGGCCACTTGCTGCATCGTGACGTTCATTTTCATTGAACGATGTTAACAACGCCGCGCTTGCTGTCAAAAGTATTCGCTGCAACGATGATGTCCATGAGCATCAGAGGCAAATGCGCCATCATCGGATACGGAGAAACCATTTTCGCCAAGGCGAAACATTCGGCTGGGCGGTCGCATTACGGGGAACAATGCGCGGCGGCGCGGGCCGCCATCGAGGATGCAGGGATTGCCAAGGACGAGATTGATGGACTGGTTGTGATCCCGCCGATAGACCAAGGCTCCAGTTGGTCCATGGATCTCGCGGAGTACCTGCAACTGCGTCTGAGATTTCTTGATACACCCTATTTCGGCGGAGCCGCCGGCAATGCCGGAATTCTTCATGCTGCCGCCGCCATTCAGGCCGGCCTTTGTCAGACGGTGCTGCTCGTGGGCGGATCGGTTTTCCACAACGGCCCGCCTGCGCCTCACAGCGTGGAGAACTCAGTGTCGTTCGAGCGGGACTTCGACACCATCTACGGACCGATGGGGGACAACTCCGCGTATGCGCTCATCAAACGACGTTACCAACACGAATTCGGGGCGCGTGATGAGCCATTCGCGCAAGTGGTCGTGAACGCCCGTCGCCATGCAGCTCAGTTTTCCAACGCGTTACTCCAGACCCCGGTGACGGTGCAGGATGTTTTGAATTCGCGAATGATTTGCGATCCGTTGCGGATGTTCGAGATCGTCATGCCCTGCACCGGGGCCATCGCATTGATCGTGACGGCGTCTGACAGGGCCAAGGATGCGAGGCATCGGCCCGTGTACCTGCTGGGCGGCGGACAAAGCATTGACCGTGGCATGTGGACCCCGGCTTACGGACGCGACGAGTCGTTGACGACCTCGCCGATCAAGCGCGCGGCGGCATCGGCGTTTGCGATGGCTGGCTTGAGCATTCGCGACATGGACTTCGTGCAGCTTTATGATTGCTACACCATCACCGTTGTCATCGCGCTGGAGGACATTGGATGTTGTGCCAAGGGTGAAGGCGCGGAGTTCGTGGAGAAAACGGACATCTCTTATCGCGGTGTGCTGCCGGTCAACACTGATGGAGGCCAGCTTGGACGGGGACAACCCTACGGCGCCTGCCATTTCATGCCGGTTGTCGAGGCCGCACGGCAATTGATGGGACGGGCAGGGCCGCTGCAAGTTGCGGACGCACAATACGGTTTGGCAAATGGGAACGGCGGTTCGATGGCCAACGAATGTGTGTTGATCTTAGGGAATCAACTCCCGTGAGAGAAGGAGATCACGTTGCCATGAACACTGTTGAATCATACCGAAAACCGTTGCCGGAGATTTTGCCGGAGACTGCCGAATTCTGGCGCGCAGCCAGACGGCATGAACTCGTGTTTCAACGATGCGCGTCGTGCGGGCAGCGCATCTATTTTCCGCGACTGTTATGTCATCGTTGCCTGTCACCGAAACTCGATTGGGAGAAAGCCGCCGGGTGGGGCGAGATTTACAGCTATACGGTTGTGCATCAGGTGGCGCACGAGAGTTTCGCTGCGGATGTTCCCTACGTGTACGCGATCATTGAACTGGCAGAGGGCGTGCGGATGATCTCCCATGTGATCAACATCAACCCATCGCGCGTCCGCATCGGCATGAAAGTCAAGGTCGTGTTCGAGGATGTGACCCCGGAAGTGAGCATATCGAAATTCGAGCCGGCATAACGTAGCAACACACAAACCATCATCAGC
>VHCW01000244.1 GCA_016871575.1 Verrucomicrobiota bacterium | reverse complement strand
TCGGCAAGCGGCTCCCGTCGAACGAGGATCCGCACGCGTTGGTTTTCGGCGAGCAATCGTCGAAGCAGGGCGCGTCCGATGAAACCCGTCGCGCCGGTGATCAGGACGGGAGCTTCGAGAGCGGCGGGAGAACGACGGAGGAATTGTTGTTTCGCATCGTCGGCAGGGCGCGCGACCCGTTCGGTCCAATCCACGACGGCGCGCGCTCGCTCGACTGGGACCGGCACCGGCAAACCGCTGCCGAGCGCGGTGTAGAAATCAGCGATCAGCATTTGAAGTCCGTGATACGGCAGGAGCCGCTTGCGGGCGAATCGCCATGCGTTGGCGAGAACTTGCTGGCCGATCTGGCGGCTTTCGCCGAGCGCGTTGGTGAGGCGCTCGATAGCCTTGGGCAGCGGAGTGTTGCGCTTGAGGGTAACATTGAGTCCAAACAGGTCAGCGCGGAGAACGCCCCGTGTGCCCTGCACCTGAAGGACATGTTGCAAGGGGCGGACATTCCACGAAAGCTGGATTTGTCCGGTCCCCTTGGCGCAGCGGACGAGCGCGCGCCATTCGTCGTAAAGAATGTTCGGGTCGCGACTGAGGCGTTCGGCACTGTGAAATTCAGCCTCCACGTTGTGAATGTCGCCAAGAAATTCCTGGAGCAGGTACAGCGCGTGGACTCCGAGATCACGAAACGGATAACCGCCGTCGCGGTATTGCGGCGGCAACGCTCCACCGGGCCACGGCGCGTAGTCGGAACTTCGGAAGTAATCCACCGTCAGAATGTCGCCAACAGCGCCCGCCCGCACCATGGCCAAGGCACGAGTGATGAACGGATCGCGCAACAGCGAGTGATTGACGCATACCAGCTTACCTGTTTTTGCGGCGGCTGCGGCGATACGGTCGCAGTCCTCGGCACTGGTAGCCAGCGGTTTCTCGACAAGGACATGACAACCGTGTTCCAATGCCTCGATTGTCAAAGCCGCATGAGAAGCCGGCGGCGTCAGCACGTGGACGACATCCACGCCCGCTGCATAGAGTTCCTGTGTTGTGGCAAAAGCAGGGCAGCCAGTTGCTTGCGCCCGCGCCAAGTCGAGGTCACAGACGCCTGTGATGTGAACGCCCGCCAGCCGCCGCAGCGCCAGCAAATGATACTGGCAGACATACCCGGCGCCGATCAAGCCAATGCGGAATGGAGTGGTTGCATTCATTCGGTCGTTCTATTTGCACTTTTCGCGAGCATACTTAGAACTGGACAACGAGAAGAACAGATTTAATAATCTGCCCGCACGAGGTTGTAAATTATGAAACAAAAAGTCGTGGTGGTTATGCCGGCCTACAACGCCGGGCGAACATTGCGCATGACGTACGACGCGCTGCCCAAGGACAACTTGCATGCTGTCATTCTTGTGGACGACGGTTCGACAGACGAGACGTTGAAGATCGCGCGTGAACTCAACCTTGAAGTGTTCATGCACAACCGCAACTATGGCTACGGCGCCAATCAAAAGACCTGCTATGCGGAAGCGCTCAAAGCCGGCGCCGATATTGTGGTGATGGTGCATCCGGATTACCAATATGATCCCCGCCTGGTCCCGCAGATGATTGCGCCGATTGAGCGTGGCGAGGCGGATGTGGTTCTCGGCTCACGGCTGAAGGAAGGCTCTGCGCTTCAACAAGGCATGCCGTGGTGGAAATATTTTGCCAATCGTTTTCTGACACAGGTTGAAAACTGCACGTTCGGGTTGAAACTATCGGAGTATCACACCGGTTATCGCGCATTTCGCCGCGAGGTGTTGGAGTCGGTCAATTATGCCATGAACTCGGATGGCTTTATCTTTGACCAAGACATCATTGCGCAGGTGGTGTCCGGCAACTATCGCATTGCTGAGATTGCCGTTCCTACGCGCTATTTTCCTGAAGCATCCTCGGCGAGTCTGGGACAGAGTATGGTGTACGGCTTGAAGATTCTTGTACTGGTCATCCGGTATTTTTTGCATTCTCACGGCCTGCTGCGGAGCCGTCAATTTGAGAGCCTGCGGGC
>VHCW01000243.1 GCA_016871575.1 Verrucomicrobiota bacterium | reverse complement strand
TGCGCTGGTGTACCAGAGCGGCTACGTCACTGCCCGCAAAGACGCGGACGGCAAGGTCGTGTTGCAGGCGCAGATTCCCAAGGTCTTGGCCGGCGAACTGACGCCGTTTGTAATGGAAATGGAGGAGAAATGAACCCCGACAGTTCCCGCTTCCAGGTTGGCGAGGCCCGACCAGAATTTCGCTACATGATCCGCGACATGCCGGTGTCGGACCGGCCGCGTGAACGGCTTGCGCGACTTGGTCCCGACGCGCTGGCTGACGCGGAATTGATTGCGATCCTGCTCCGCACCGGCACGAAAGGCATGTCGGCAGTGCAAGTCGGGCAGGAACTCATCAAACAATTCCGCACGCTCGATGCGCTGGCGCGCGCGTCTTGGGAGGAAATCGCAAAGGTCAAGGGCGTTGGCCAGACCAAGGCCATCCAGCTCAAGGCCGCTTTCACGTTGGCGCGTCATCTCCGCGAACACACGCATGAACGCCAGACGATCATCACCGCGCCCGCCGATGCGGCGGAGTTGGTGCGTGAAGAGATGCGATTGCTCGACCGGGAATCGTTCCGGGTCATCCTGCTCAACACGAAGAATGCGTGGATCAAAACCTGTTCCGTATCGCTCGGCTCGCTCAACGCCAGCATTGTCGAGCCGCGCGAAGTCTTCAAGGACGCCATCACCGCCTCCGCCGCCGGTGTGATCCTCGCGCACAACCACCCGAGCGGCGACCCGACGCCGAGCAGCGAGGACATCGCCATCACCAAACGCCTCGTCAAAGCCGGCGAGTTACTCGGCATCAACGTCCATGACCACATCATCCTCGGCCGTCGCACCGAAGGCCGCGATCAGGACTTTGTCAGCCTCAGGGAAATCGGCCTGTTGTGACAGTGGATTCGGTGCCATGAGAACAACATCAAATCTGACGGAGATGGAGACTGAAAAGGTCCTCTGCGTCAAACGACGCAAGCGGCTGATCGGCGTGGCCGGGAAAGTGAAATTCGTCGAGGGATACGATGTGCATGGGTTGCGGGAACTCGAAGTGAAACAACGGAGAACCATCTGATGCCAAAACAACAAGACCAGGGGAAATGCGCGCGGTGCGGGAAACTGTTCGGCAAACGCGCGATGACGAATCATCTCAAATCCTGCGGGCAATCGGCCGGGACGCGGAAAGGGAAACCGGGCTGGCATCTGGTGGTGGAAGCGGGCCCGTACTGGTTGCACCTGTTCGCGCCGGCGAGCGCGACGTTGCGGGTCTTGGACGGGTTTCTGCGGGCGATCTGGCTGGAATGTTGCGGGCACATGAGCGCGTTCACCATCAACGGGGTGCCGTACCACGGCACGACCGGGGACGGCATGGGCGGGCGCAGCATGTCCGCCAGACTGGACAAGGTGTTGCGGTGCGGCATGGAATTCGAACACGAATACGACTTCGGCACCAGCACCGATTTGCGCCTGAAAGTCGCCGGCGAGCGGTGGGGCCAGGGACGAAGCAACACGATCCAGCTTCTCGCCCGCAATGAACCGCCGGAGATTCCGTGCGGCGAATGTGGAAAACCGGCCGCCAAGATTTGCAGTGAGTGTTCTTACGAGCCAACCGGCTGGTTGTGCCCAAAGTGCGCCAAGAAACACGCGTGCGGCGAGGATATGATGCTGCCCGTGGTCAATTCCCCGCGCACCGGCGTCTGCGGCTACGTGGGATGATGCGCTTCCACAGGCTGGTGTCCCGCGTTTCCGCGGTCCGGACCGGCTAAAGTCGGTACACCAACAACGACACCGTGTCACTCTGGTGGCAGTCAGATGCGCCCAACCCGCGGTTGTGTCCCGGTTGGTGCCCCGGTTTTGGCTGGCGACAACTGGACGGGCTGACTACAATCGCAGGCCGTGAGCGAAATTGTCGGCTATCTGGTTGGTCAGGTTGGCGAAATGTCCGGAATGCGGGTCGCGATTCCGGCAAAAGGATTGGTCATTGGCCGCGACCCGAAGCAGGCTGACCTCGTCATCACACACACACTCGTCTCGCGCAAACACGCGCAGG
>VHCW01000242.1 GCA_016871575.1 Verrucomicrobiota bacterium | reverse complement strand
GAGAAAAATGAAGACAACATCCAACAGCGGGTTCTCGTTGATTGAATTGATGGTGGTGGTGCTCATCATCGCGGTATTGGCGGGGATGGTGATCGGAGGGATTGGCTACATGCAGAACAAGGCGATTGACGCGAGGTGCGCCGCCCAGTTCGCCCGGGTGTGTGCCGCAATCGAGGAATACAAGGCGGACCACGGGTACTACCCGATCACGTACAAAGGCAACTCGACCGCTCCCGACATAAGTGATTTGCCTGCGTACCTTGCATGGAGGAGCGACAACCTCAAGACCAACGGCGCTGCGACATTGTACCGTTCGCTCGTCTATATCGGCAGTGGCGCGCCGGCGAACGACTTCGGGAAAGAATACCTTCGTAACGGACGGGATGTCGGTCTGTCGGGCGTGAGCAAATTCATGGTGAACGACTCCGGCAAGATCGTGCAAGGCAGCAAGGCCGGATCGCAAAACGGAGCGCAGCGCATCAGCAACCCCAACGGAAGCGTGTACGGCTACAGGGCGCCGGGCTACTATAATAAGGGCGGGTTCGACCTCTGGGTCGGGAGCACGCTCGGCAAAGCGTACTACAACTGGAAACAATAAACAGAGCAAGGAACAAGCACGATGAAAACATGTTTGCGGAAACGGAAGGCGTTCACATTGATTGAAATGATTGTGGTGATCGCGATCATCGCCATGCTGGTCGGATTGCTCTTCCCTGCGATTGGTCAGGCGATCCGCGTCGCCCGCCGAGCCAGGGCAAAGACGGAAGTGGTCAATCTGCACACGGCGTTTCGCGCGTATTACGCCGAGTTCGGCCGCTGGCCCACCAACCTGATGGACAGCATCCAGATCACGACCAATACGTTCGCCAACTCGCGCGGGATCACTTTCTACGATTATTCGTTGAAGGACGTGGATTTGCTGACGGGCTACTATCAGGATCCATGGAAACGCTCGTATTGGTTCCGCGTGGACCACGATTACAACAACTCGATAACAAGCCCGTTTCACGGAGACCGCGACCCTGTGAGGGCCGGCGTCTTGGTTTGGTCGTTCGGTCCAGACGCGGATACTATCTCCTTGAGCCGGAAGAAAAACGATCCCGAAAACCGATATGTCGTGACAAGTTGGTAGGGGTGACATGAAGACGCAAAGAAAACACGGATTTACACTCGTCGAGTTGATGACGGTTGTCTTGATCATGGGAATCTTGATGGCGATCGGGGTTCCCGCGCTGATGAGTTTCCGCGCCACCGCTGTTTCCAATGGCACCCGCACGCTGGCCAACACGCTGACGTTGGCCCGCCAGTATGCCATCACGCAGCGCACGTGGACACGCGTCATCTTTTCACTCCAGACGGTCGGCCAGGAAAAGTCCTATAACACATACTGCATCGCCGCATTGACGAATAACGCCCTGTGGGTTTGGGGGCAGGTGGGCAACTGGGAAAGCCTGCCGCACGGCGCTGCCTTCGGGAACACCGATATGCCACAAGGATCGCTGGAAACCTTGCGAACCGAAAACCGAAACTACGGCGCAGGCACGCGCCGGTATGCCTACATCGAGTTCAAGCCATCGGGCGGCGGCAATCCACCCGTGGGAAACTTCGGAACCGTCAGCGTCTATGAAGGCACGCGGGATGGTGACGGCGAAATCCACTATACATCAACCCAAAACCGGGCCGACGTCTTTTATGACACTCTCGTCGGCCGCATCCGGATACGACGCCCATGAAACCGCGAATACAGTGCTCTTTCACCGGAGAGGCGTCCGTGACGGACGCCACGACAACGATGCGAGGTAGAGTAGCCGCCGTCTCGGCGGCGCTTTGCCGAACACTTCGCGCCACGCCTGCCGTTGGCGGCTTTACCTTGCCGGAAGTCACGATTGCCGTTGCCGTGTGCATGGTGGGCATGGTGGGGGTGCTTTCGCTGTTGCCGAACGCCCTCCACAGCTCGCGCAGCGCCATGGACCATACGATCTCTGCGCGGATTGCCGAGGAGGAATTCACCTACTACCGCGCCGCCGCCTCCG
>VHCW01000241.1 GCA_016871575.1 Verrucomicrobiota bacterium | reverse complement strand
GGTGAGAATGACGAGCGTGTTGTCGGCGAGTTTAAGTTCGTCGAGCGTTCGCAGAACTTCGCCGACGATCCAGTCGAACTCGTGGATGAAATCGCCGTAGCGTCCGCACTGGCTGGTGCCGTTGAAACGTGGCGCAGGCGTGAACGGGTGGTGGATGTGCGGCGTGGCGAAGTAGAGGAAGAACGGTTTCGCGCGGTTGGCGCGGAGCCACGCGAGCGCCTTCTCGGTCAGCACGGTGCCGAGTTGTTCGTCCTGATACAGCGCGTGCGCGGCTTTGCCGCCGGAGATGGGGGGAGACATCATCTTTTCCGGATAAGGTTTTGTGGGCGGCGTGCCGCCATAGACCAGCGGATCGGCAGGATCGAGGCCGAGAACGCGATGGTTCTCAATGAGCACAAACGGCGGATGACTGCTGACGACCGGCAGGCCGAAGAAATAATCGAAACCGAGTTCCAACGGTCCGGGCTTGAGGTCGGCGTTCCAGTCCGGTTTCGGTTTGCTGCCGAAACCGAGATGCCATTTGCCGATGCAGGCCGTGGTGTAGCCTTGGCGCTGGAGCAGGCTGGCGATGGTTGTTTTTGTGGGATCAATGACCAGCGGACTCTGGTTCATGATCGGCCCCCACAAATTCTTGCGGAACGGATACTCGCCGGTGAGAAGCGCGTAACGCGACGGCGTGCAGACCGCGGAAGCCGAGTGCGCGTCAGTAAACTTTCGCCCTTCGCGCGCGAGGCGGTCCACGTTGGGCGTTCTTACTTTCGTCGCGCCGTAACAGCCGACGTCGCCGTAGCCAAGGTCGTCGGCGAAGATGAGGACAACATTCGGCTTCTCCGCTGCGGTGGCAACCAGATGACCAAGCAAGGCGATGAGAGGAATCAGTCGCATGGCATCAACTACTTTTTCTTTTTCTTTGGTGCAGGGGACACAGGCCCGGCTTGGCGAGTGAACTCGTCCTGTAACTGTTGCCAGCGTGCGGTCATGTCACGGAGGCGGTCGGGTTGCGCGGCGGCAAGATCTCGTTGCTCGCAACGGTCACTCGCCAAGTCGAACAACTCCCAGCGGTTGTTGTCCTCTTGGGCGGAAACCAGTTTGTAGTCTCCCATACGCAGGGCGCGATTGCCTTGGTGATGGAAGAAGACGTAATCGCGCGCGACGCAGCCGTCCTTGGCGAACACCGGCGCGAGACTGCGACCAGGCAATGGTGGCGCATTCGCCGGCAACGACGGCTTGGCACCGGCGAGTTCGAGCAACGTCGGAACGAAGTCAATGATGTGGCCGACGTTGTGCCGGAGTTCGCCGCGCGCGGCGATGCCCTTCGGCCAGTGCGCGATCAACGGCGTCGAGATGCCGCCCTCGTGCACCCAGACTTTGTGACGCCGGAACGGCGTGTTGCCGACCGTTGACCAGCCCGGACCGAGACAGAGGAACGACTGCCACGAGCCGGGCGCGGCGGCGCGGTCGTGGCCTTCGCCGCGAACCATGATGGTCGCGTCGGTGCCGTTGTCCGACAGGAAAAAGATCAGCGTGTCCTCCCACGCGCCCATTGCTCGCACCTGCTCGACCACGCGGCCAATCTCGTGGTCCATCCGCGTGACCATGGCGGCGTGGATGGACATCTTCGTTGATTGAAACTTCTTCTGCTCGTCGGTCAGTTCCTTCCACGGAATCGCAAACTGGCTTTCGCCCGGGCCGAGCGTTTCGAGCACCTGCGGTTTGAAGTAGCGCGGCGAGAACTTCGGTTCCGCCGGCGCCAAGTCGCAGTTGATGATTCCCGTCTTGCGCTGGCGTTCGTAGCGTTGCTGGCGAACCACTTCCCAGCCTTCGGCGTACTTGCCGCGGTATCGCGCGATATCCTCTTGCGGCGCGTGCAACGGGAAGTGCGGCGAAACGAACGCGAGGTAGAGGAAGAACGGTTTCGAGGCGTGATTGGCCTTGTGGTCTTTCAGGAAACCGATGGCGCGGTCGGCGAACGCCGTTGTCGCGTAGTATCCGCTGTCCGGCTTGACCGGCGGAGCTTGCACGTCGTCCTCGAAATGTTCCGCCGGCGAGAAATAGCGGTCCCAGTCTTGG
>VHCW01000240.1 GCA_016871575.1 Verrucomicrobiota bacterium | reverse complement strand
TGGGTATCCCTTATTTCGTTTCGACAACAATGATTTCGTGAATCGAAACCTGTGGAACGGTGAGTTGGATTTTGCCGTCGCGATAAGTGAATGGCAGTGGCTGTCCAGCAGGTTCGAGAGTGACTTTCACGGGCTTCTTGGCATGGCGAATGGTTACGGTCAACGCTCCGACGGACGGGATCGCTTCGATGATGGATTGAGTGCGGTGCGGCCCGGAAGTGTTGACGAGATTCACGAGGAGCTTGCCGTGGTTGCGGGCGACGCAGACGTCCACGCCGTGCGAGCCGCTAACCTCGACCATCGGCTCGGGGAACAATTCGCGGACGCGCTGCAAAAGCCCAGTGACTTCAGTCGTCGCGATCCCGCGCACGGCTGGCAGCAGCCCGCTGGACTTGCCGATGAGGAGGATTTTCCCGCCGGACTTGGCGTAGGCAACGAGTTGATCCTTAAACTTCGGCTCCAAGTATTCCCATTCGGGCACGACGATGAGCGGATACTGGCTCATCCGTCCGCTTAGGTGATGTTCACCGAGGACTTCGACGGAGTACTGGTTCTCCAGCAACGTCAGCAGCGCGCTTGTGAGGTTCGCATAGCTGCGCGGGAACAGGCCGTTGAGCTTCCGGTAGTGCCCGGCGGTCGAGAACAGCAGCGCGACTTGCGGCACGGCCTCGGCCCGATGGCAAAGCGCCTGACGTGCCCGGCAGAACTTTGCCACTTCAGCCATCACCGGCATCTGTTCGTCATAAATCGAGCCGTCACGCTTCTGTTTGAAGTAGGCTTGGAAACCGCCGCCCAATGCGACCACCACTGCCGCCTCGCGCTGCAATTGCACGGCGGTTTTCTGGTCACGCGTGGGTTTGGTGGAAAAACTCCACGCCATCAGGTCCCACGGTTTGCCTTGCCGCGCCAAGTAACGCGCCGAGACGCGAGCGGAGTTGACGCTGTCCTGCGGCGAGTAGTCGCCCGACAGGAAATCCACCGGCGCGCTGACCGGCTCGGCCATGCGATCGGTGAACGCCCAGTTGCTGCACAACTGGAAGTTCGGATGTGTCCGTTTCACCTCGGCGATGTAATGGCGCAGATATTTCCGAAATGCCTCGCGGTGAAACTCCAGAAACTCGAACCAATGCGGCTCGCCCGGCTTGCGCGGCACGGATTGGATGCCGGTGGCCTCACGGAACGCCTGTAACGCCGGCTCGCTGTAGTCCGGCACCGACGCCCAGCATTCGCCATCCACCCACGCGCCGTCCACACCGTAGTCGCCGGCCAACTCGCGGAGTTGCGGGATGAGCAGCTTCTCGGCATAAGGTCCCCAGAAGGACGTGGCGCGCTCGTTCGGTTTCCCGTCCGCATTGATTGCAGCCCAGCCCGGATTCCGGATGGCTTGGCGTTCATAGACTCCGGAGTAATGCATATAAAGCGCGACGCCGTGTTTTGCCGTGACCTCGCGCCAGACGCGCAACGGGTCGCCGACGATACCGGGCGCCGGCGTACCAACCTTGGTCGGGTAACTGGAGATGCCGGGATGGCCTTTGCAGTCAATCTGCAAGTAGTCAGGGCGAACGAGGGCGATGATGTTCTCGATCATCACCGGCGTGGTGTTTGCGCCGACGTTCGTGCAATCCGTGTTGGCGTGAAAGTCGAAGTGGATGCCGAGAAAACTGTCGGCCCGTTTCAGACGCGTCGGCACCGGCTGATCCTGTTGGACGGCACAGCCTGTGAGAAGTAGCGCAACAAAGATGATATGGTTGTTCATGGTTTGCTCATTTGGTTCTGTGTTTTACTTGATTCGGACCGTGACGATCTCCCATGCCCGTGTGGGCACGGGAACCGCGTCACCTTTGCTTGCCACCGGTTTCTCCTCCAAATTCACTCGTTCAGTCTTGTTGCGCGCAGTGGTAACCGCCACGCGCACTTTGGCTTCGCTGCCGGTGGATTCATACCAGCGTGCCACAATATTCCTGCCATCCTCTGATTGTTTCAGGCACGTCAGCAACGCATCGCCGTTCCCGGATACAACAGCGACAGTGGCGAGCGACTGGCGGACTGGCAACGTCTTCGGACTCCACGTGTCGTTGACCGTGTAGGCCAGCAACGGCTGCGTGGTTT
>VHCW01000239.1 GCA_016871575.1 Verrucomicrobiota bacterium | reverse complement strand
CCCAGAAGCAGGACATTCCCGGCATCCGCGACTCCAACGCCGCGACGTTTGTCGGCACCGACGGCTGGGTGTGCGTCAACTACAGCGAGATCCGCACCGAGCCGGCGTCGTTGCGAAATGAAATCATCGGCCCGAATGAACGCCATCTGCCGGGCGCGGCTCCGGTCGGCGGATACGCGGAAGCGCATCACGCGAACTGGACCGAGTGCATCCGTGCGCGACACGATCCCGTCGGCAACATCGAGAGCGCGGTGCGCTCCGACTTCATCAGCCATCTGTCCGACATCGCCGTCCGCACCGGCCGCAAGATTCGCTGGGACCCGCTGAAAGAAACAATCATCGGCGACGAAACCGCCGCTCGGATGATGCGCCGCTCGCTGCGGGAACCGTGGACACTGTGACGCAGCCTGAATGCTTGCGATGATTTGCGGCGGGCGCTACACCTGCCGCGCTTTTCCGGGTTGTAGCCGCGCCGCTCTGCCGGTACGCATTCCACGATTACCACAAGTCTTACGAACGATCCCTCTGCCCCTTGCCGACCTCACCACCTGTCTACATTTCTTTCAAAGTGACCGCGCCATATGTTGTGTCGCTATATTTATAGCTTGCGGCATTTCCAAAATACGGCCAAGTGACGACCACGGTTCGTAGGTTGGTTGGCCCACTAAGGACCAATTCCGAGGCGCTGTTTGATCCAATCAGTTGCAATGTCGTGGATACACGGATATCCGCTCCAACTTTTGCAGACGGCATAACCTTGAGGACCCCATTAATTTGGACCTGGGTTTGCAGGATGCGTTTCCAAATGGCATCCGACACACTGTGATCTGCGTAGAAATGAATTGCGACAGTTGTTCCCGGCCTAATCCTTTCTGGGCATTGGAAGTTCAGAACATGGAATTCGCCTTGGTAATTCTGAATTATGGCGGGGATAACGTAAGTCCCCTGACCTGCGATTTCTATCACCGCAAAAAGATCCGGCCGACCACGTGGGAGATTGTCCATGATTATGTTCCTCCCACGAAACCAGAACTCCAATGAATAGTTAGCAGACGCACTCGTTGGAGAGTTTTCGGTCTGCCGCTTCTGCGGAGATAAGAACCACAATATAGCAACACCGCCTATGAAAATACCCAAGATAAAAACTAATCCTCCTCGGCCTTTCATTTAGTCCTCCCATCAATACTGTTCGAACTGAACAGGTAGGAATTCGGTTTTGCGTAAAGGGTTAGAAGGCGGAACCATCCGAGTATCCGAACCGACGGCGTCCGCCTCGATCCGCTCGTGATGGACGTTTGTTGCATCCGCCGCCGTCACGCGACCCACGAATCTGTTTCCGTCCCGCATTCCAGTCCTCATTTTGCGGGCGAGGATACGGTTTTCTCCATTTGGAGTCAACAGCGATTCGGGTCACATTCGTCGTGTGGATATTGTTGCTATGTTGCAGTGGCCGCGAGCAGGCTCACGATAATGCACAAAACCGATGCTACCAGAAGAATGTCCAAAGCTTGAAATTGGTCATGGCAGTAGTTGGTGCGTGGCGAACAGGCGCTTGAATGTTCCCCAATCCCAGCCACAAGCGTCAAGAATGTTTCTGTCCTGGGGAGGAGGTCCTGTCCTTAACCAGTCAGACCCAGGATTGTACCGGCTTTCCGTAAAGTACCGAATCGCTTCAGCCCAAGATTCACCGCAGGTGTCCATCGGGCCCCTGTAAAGCTCGTGGACACCGTGACCCAATTCGTGGGCCACAGCCCAAACCTTCTTGTCTGCGTCGCCTGCGAACATGCGAACATCCAGATACTTTCCTTGCTGACCATCCACTTGTGTGCAATCCGCCGTGCCCGCTTTTTCAGAGAATTCCAGTGTTCGTATTCTTTTGAAGCTCTCCTGGCCCAATTCTTGAAGCAATTCGTACGTTTGAGTTTCAGCCTTTCTTACGTCTGCTTTTCGTTGCTCAGTCCAGAAAACCATTGTCGTTTCTCCTATGCTTTATAAGTTCCCGAACGTTCATTGAAGTCAAAAGCTTGCGCTTTCCGCTGAACCAAGTCAATACCGGTACCGCTCCGGGGCCGGTAGATTCAGCACGGTGAACGCATTTAGAATTTGAGGAGGGAGAGGAGGTATTGCGGCGACCAGCCGGCGGCTTTTTGTTTGGCGCGGACGCCAACCTTGTGCTGTTTGTCCCGACGCAG
>VHCW01000238.1 GCA_016871575.1 Verrucomicrobiota bacterium | reverse complement strand
TGAAAGTGGCGAACGGTTTCCCTCGCCCAAACAAATCCAAAAGCTTTCGGCCCTTCTGCAGGTCCCGGTTTGTCGTTTCTTCTACCCAACAACTTCTCCCTGTCCCTCTTGTGAGCATCAACGGTCGAGCGCCTTTGCTCCGCAGCTAAAGACCGCACAGTCAGGTTCGGCAACAACTTGACCAACTGTCAAGAATTCAGCCTTGTTGCCGGTTCGCCCTTGGGATTATGCAAGTCCCGGAGGGCCATCATAATGAACAAGTTCGCAATTGAGGTTCTAGTCGTTCTGGCAAGTGCTGTACTGTTCGTGGATTCTGCAAAGGCAGGCGAATACACGTATCTTCAATATGCTAGAGGAGAGATGTACATCACGAGGCAGATTCTGGAGACCACCAAGATCAAATTGCACGGGCACCGAGACACGGCGTTAACAGCCTTGAAAGAGGCGATAGCTGAGGTTGATGCCGCTTTACGAAGCGTCGGCGTTACAACCTATGTTGAGGCGCCCTTCATCAAAGCCAAGGGGCTGGATCGTCTTCCTGAGTCCCTGAAAGTCATGCGCGAAGCGAGAGATAAATTGTCACAAGCGGGGAAGGGCTTCGAACGCCATCGGGCGCGTGCCGTCAGGGCGCTTGATGTGGCAATCAAGGAACTGGATGCAGGAATAGATAAAATGCCGGAACCAAAAACAAAGGGTGGCAAGAAACGTGCGCTGAAGAAATGAAAGAGGGAAAACTGTATGAGAAACAAAATCGCAGTAGTGATTGTAGGTTTAGCGTTGGTCTGTTGGTTGACTTCGTCAGTCTATGCTGATCCGCAGCCGCGCATGAAAAATGCGCTTGCGAATCTGGAGCAGGCTAAAGCCAATCTGGAAAACGCAAATGCCGACAAAGGCGGCCATCGTGTCCGAGCCATGAAGCTCGTCACCGCAGCGATCGCGGAGGTACGACAGGGAATTGCCTTCGACAACACTCACTCCGGTAAAGCGGAAAATAGAAGACCGAAGAAGCGATAGGCTCAGCCACGACCCGATTAGAACTACGGCGGCTACGTCCGACCGCGCGCTGACGGTCGGCGATGGTTCGTCGGCGCGAAACCCCGACACGAAACGGCACCGTGTCGGGGCGTTCGCGCCCAATCCATGATGGCAGCAGGTGACGGAGTTTCACCGGAGCGCGTCTTGCACGGCGATAATCTGCCGAACCACGAGCCAGCGATAGACGTCGAATTCGGCGGGCGACCAGAGGTCGTCGTATTTGTATTTCGTTTGCACGCGCATCGAGTCCCACACGAACTTCAGTTCTTGTTCCGCATTCGCACAATGGATGAAGACCCACCGGCCCGACGCACTGATCTCCTTCGACACCCACGTGCCCGGCTGGCTGGATCAGCTAGGACTCCGAGCGCCTGATGACCTTGGCTTCGTGGTGCATGACTGGACCCCGAAAATGAGTAACTATGCCGGCATCTATCATCGTCGCGATCACCTCGCCGCCGCTGCCGTGGACCTCATCGTGGCCCAGCTCGCTCATCACGAAAGCGGCGTGCCGGCCGTCCCGCGCCAGATTCTGATTCCGCCTGAGTGGGTCGAAGGACCGAGTGTGCGACCGCCGAAGATTTGAGCAAGACAAAGTTTTGGCGTCTGGGACGTGAACTTCATGCCGGGCGCGGAGAAGTACGGCGACATCGAGGCGCTGCTCGCGCTCTGTTCCGCAAAGATAACGAAGGCCGCCGGCCCGGAAGCGGTTACCGCAGCGATTCTTGGACGGCGATAATCTGCTGCGCCGCTAGGGAGAGGACGAAGACAAGACCACACGAAATCCGCCGAAACTGCCGCGTTCCCCGAGACGGCCGAGGCCGCGGCTGGAGGAAAGCATGTAGTACCCGGGACCGGTGCTGCCCCAGGAACCGCCCCGCAGCACACGGGACTGCTTCGAAGAATCGTACCAGTCCTCGCACCATTCCCACACGTTGCCCCCAAGATCAAACAGCCCAAGACGATTCGGCTCATACGAGCCGACCGGCGCCGTCACCGCATGGTTGTCCCGGTAACACTTCATTCGCGCCGAACTCCACGCGCTTTCCGATCCGGAGTAGTTCCCCGCCCCCTTCGGTGGCGGCCACTCGCAGCCCCATGGATAGTCGGCGGCGGTTTTCTCACCCTCGTCCTTCGACGTCCCACCTTTCCCCTTGTCCAAGCCCACCGCT
>VHCW01000237.1 GCA_016871575.1 Verrucomicrobiota bacterium | reverse complement strand
ACGCGTAGCGTTCCGTCGTCGTGAATCGCCCATGCCGGTAATCGAAATCCCACTGAACATTCGCAATCGCGCCGTCCTTGTTCAGGCTCACCGACTCCGACACGTCGAACTGATACTTCAACCGCCCGATGCGCTTCACCGCCACGCGGACTTCCGGCGGCTGAATGAAACTGAGAAGCTGGCCGTAGTCGGTGTGCTTGTTGACGACGTGCTCGCGGAACTCATCCGACTCCAACCGCACCAGATTCAGTCGCACGAAATCCAGCCGCACATTCTCACGCGCTGCCAGAACCTCCGCCGCCTTGCGCGCTTCCGGCCCGAAGTTCCAAGCCAGCATGACGCCGTGATTGGCCCGGCGTTCCTCGTAAACGGCTTTGGCAAACTTGGCGACTTCCTCCTTGCCGACGCGCGACCCGCGCGATGACTCGCCGACGAACAGCGGCACGCCATGCCGGACACCGTGAATTGCCGGCGAAACACTCTCCGGCCTGCCGCCAAACGCGCGGACAACAAACTCGCGGAATGCCGCAGCCGGTAACTTCTCCAGCTTCGGCGCTTCGTACACGCCCCAATGCTCGACGGTGAAGTCGGGCGCAACCAGAACTGTCGCGTTTTCCTCGACAACATGCGTGATGCGGTCTGCGGTTATAGCTGTCGCAATGCGTGATTGGTCGCAAGCAACCCACCGGCGACCAAGTCTCTGCGCGACTGCTGGTGTTGTTCCCCCGCCACAAAAGAAATCCGCAACCACATCCCCTTCACCAGAGAGACCTTTGATGAATCGCTCAAGCAACGCTTCTGGTTTTTGTGTTGGATAACCGATTCGCTCAGAACTTGTCCGTCCCACCATGTCGATTTCCCAGTAGTCCTTCATCCCCACAATTGTGTACCAGCCAATCTCGTCTTGATATTCTTGAACCCCCTTAAAGCGATAGGGCTTGAAAGCGCGATTGTAGGACTTCTCCGTCTGCACATTGAACTTGTAGTCTTCGGATTTTGTGTAGAGGAGAACTGTGTCGTGTTTGCGGCTGAACCTGCTCTTTGGACTCGCCCCTCCTGACTTGTAGCACCAGATGATCTCGTTCAGAAAGCGGTCGCTCCCAAATATCTTGTCCATCTCAATCTTGACGTAATGAGAGGCGTGCCAATCGAGATGCACGGCAATTGAGCCGGTCGGTTTGAGCAGTCGCTTCATTTCGTACAACCGTGCATTTAGCCAGGCGAGATAGCCGGGCATGCCGCCTTCCCAAATGTCGGTGAAGGAACGCACCTCGTTTTTGTCGCCGAAGATGACGTTGTAGTTGCGGCCGGAGAAGAACGGCGGGTCAATGTAGAGGAGATCAATGCTGTTGCTCGGCAGCATCCGCATCACGTGCAGGCAGTCGCCGAAGAACAGGCGGTTCGCGCCGGTCGGGAACAGCTCGCGCAGTTTTCCCGTATCTTTCTCGTTCTGCGCGAGGAATTCCTTGTTGTGGCCGAACTCGACCCGCTGCACTTCCTGAAACGGCAGCCGAATCGTCGGGTAGGCGTGCTGGAACTTGGTGACCTTGAATTCCGCGCGACGGGTTTCGATTTCCCAGCCCAGCGGCGCGCGATCCACCGGCACCGACCCGAAGCGCACCGGCAACTCAAAGTGTTGCCGCTGCTCCGGTATCCCCGCCTCCTCTTCGGCGGGCGGCTCGATGAACGCAATCTCGACCGGCGGACGGCTGACCGTCGCGCCCGGCGCAGAACTCGCAGGTTCTTTGTCTTTTGGCATGGCTGTCCTCGCACGCGCGATTCAGCCCTGCCAAGAGGGATCGGCCTTCCACTGCGAACAACCTGTGCCAAAGAAAAAGGGGCGCACTTACTCACGCCCCACATCAGGCACAGGAATGCCCACAGAGAAGCGCTTTCGGCGCGCCCTTGCGGGCGCGCGTTCGAGCGGTGTCCTCTGTTGCGAAATTTCCTGTTTCGATGTGGACAGTAGCCGAAGCTACGCGAATTGGTTTTTGGTGGTCGTTACTCTATCGTTTTGTGTTCTCCTTCTTCACTACACGCGCCTGACACAGGCGCGGCTACAATGGCCGGCAGTGTAGCGGAACGGAAAACTGGTAGCAAACCAGAACTTTGCCGCGGTGTTGGTTTCTGGTACAATTCCAGCCATGAAACGAATTCTGTCATTCCTCTTTCCGTGTCTTCTGTGTGTTCTGTGGTTTTCCTCATTCGTCGCATTGTCCGACGCA
>VHCW01000236.1 GCA_016871575.1 Verrucomicrobiota bacterium | reverse complement strand
TGGCGGACGAGTTGGTAGATGAAACAAATCTAGATGAGTTGCCAAGAGAGTCGCCGAGAAAAAAAACGATCCACGAGGGTTTCTGGCTAGGTCGCACACACGTCACCGTCGGTCAGTGGCGACGGTTCGTTGAGGAGACAGGCTATCTGACCTCGCCGGAGGAGGGAAAGGGCGTTGCAATCACCTATAAACCCGAAAAGAAAGCTTGGGGCGGATCGAATACGGGCAAGAATTGGAAGGATCCAAGTTTTGGCTTCAAGCTCAGCGACGATCATCCGGTGAGTTGCATCAATTGGACCGATGCGGTGGCATTCTGCGACTGGCTCAACGAACGCGATGCGAAGGGCAAGCGATTGCCACAGCGCTGCAAGGTGAGGCTGCCCACCGAAGCGGAGTGGGAGTATGCGTGCCGAGCCGGCAAACAGACGAAGTTCTGGTGGGGCGACTTACTGCAAAATGGCCGAGGCAGATTGAACATGGCTAGCACCGAACTGATTGGCCTGTTTCGGGATGACGGAGGCACAAAGGCTTTGCTTGGCCCATGCTGGAGCGATGGATTTCCTTTTGTCTCGCCTGTGGATCATTATGGGGCCAAAGGCCGGAATGGATTTGATTTGGCTGATATGGTCGGCAACCTATGGCAGTGGTGTATGGATGGTAGGGACCGGAATGGGCTGGAAAGGCACTCCTCTGATTACGGTATCTACGAATGCCGAGCTATGCGGGGCGGATCCTTCCTGAGTCGTCCAGGTTTCGTCCGATGCGCGAGCCGTCGTCGGGAAAATGTGCGTTTGCATATATCAGACACAGGTTTCCGAATCGCGATCTCGGCGAACGAGTTATCACGTTAAGGGATTCTATACCAACACGTTTTGCTCCAGAGTTCGTTCCGTTCGAATACGTCCGGGAGACAACAATAAGCAGCGCCAACGGTGCAGCGTTGATGCGACGATACGAGCTCTACATGATTTCCGTGAGCATTCCACCGGTTTCCATCTGGCCGGCGGCTTGGGGAGTGATGTAGGCGACGCCGCAGCCCTAGGGGGAGGCGGCTGTTGGGGGCAATGCTCATCTCTAACGGGTCAACTCCTTACAAGGGACGCCCGTTTCACCGTCCAGCCGATGGCGTCTCGTCGAAAGACCATGTCTGCGACGCTGCGGGTCGGCTCGATGACTTCGCGGTTCTTGCGGTCGTTGGTCTCGAACTTCCGCTGAATAACAACGGCTCACTGGGCAAAAAGATTTTGGGGCAAGAAGATTCCCGAAATTTTCCTGCCCTGAAATTTTCTTGCCTTTGCTGCCGTGCCGTCCCGATGGTGCTACGTCACCGCACGCTCCACCGTCCAGCCGGCAGCATTACGCAGGACAACCAGATCGGCGAGACTGCGCGTTGCTTGGACCGTCTCACTGTTGAGCCGGTGATTCGTGGTTAGCGAGTCAACTCTTGGATCTTGACGATTCAAGCCGTGTTGAGGGCATCATTGCCGTTGCGAGCCGTCGCGTGGAATGGCATACTGGGCTGCGATGTCAACGAAGATGATCGAGCAACAACTGGCCGATTTGCAAAAGCGCGTGGCCGTGCTGGAGACGCAGCGCAAGCCGCGCGGCTCGTGGCAGGACCTGATCGGCTGGACCAAACAGGACCACCTCTTCCGCGAAGCCGCCAAACTCGGCGCCGCATGGCGCGCGAAGGCAAACCGGCGAGGCCATTGAACGCATGTTCGCGGTTCTCGACACCAACCATTTCGTCGTCGAAGGGCTGCGAAAACACCGGCTGCGGGTCGGCACGATGGACCTCAAAATCGCCTCGATTTGTCTGGCGCACGACGCGACGTTGCTGACGCGCAACCTGGCAGATTTTCAGAAGGTGCCGGGATTGCGCGTGGAGAACTGGCTGGATTGATCCCGGCAGAACGAAGGGGAAACAGAATCATGTTTACAGAATCATTTGCCGGCCAAACACCATCGGCAAGAAGATGATTTTGTAACCATGATTCTGTAGCGCGCGCGGTTGGAAACGCCCAGCACCAGGAACTGGCGAACACGCAACTGACCAAAGCCGCCTACAACCTCGCGGGGCTGCCGAACGCGATAAAGTGGATGGGCAACTCCATAATGGCAATGTGGCGTGACGCGAGATGCCACCCGATAGCGTCTCGTCGAACAACTATGTCCGCGACGCTGCGGGTTGGCTCGATGACTTCACGATTCTCACGGTCGTTGGTCTCGAACTTCCGCTGAACAACAACGGCTCACTGGGCAAAAAGATTTTGGGGCAAG
>VHCW01000235.1 GCA_016871575.1 Verrucomicrobiota bacterium | reverse complement strand
ACTGGACGGACAAGGCGAATCCCACCCGGTCGAAATGCACGTTGGCCGGGTTGACCAGCGGCCAGAAACTGTGGGTCCGCGTCAAGGCGATTGGCGCCAACGACGAAGGCCCGTGGAGCGACGTCGCATGGAAGATGGTGCCGTAGGGAAAGGAAGAAGCAGGTGGGAGATGGTAGATGGTAGATAAGAGATAGGCTTTGGAGAGAAAACAGCCGCCCCGGACGCGCCTCGCCGCGTGTTCGGGACGAATGGTTGTCGCGCGTCGTCTTCCCGCCTTCGGCAAGGAGATTGACCCGGTCAGCGGCAGTGGCGCCACAGCGGTCACCGTCAGCGGCAAGAAGGTGGACTTCGGCAACGTGGCTACCATCGCCCCGAAACAGACCGTCACCTGGACACTCCGGGCCAAGGGCGTCGCCCTCGGCGACCACCGCCTGAAGATCCAGATGAACTCTGACATGCTGACCTCCCCGGTTACGGAAGAGGAAAGCACGCACGTGTACTAAACGTCACACGTCCTAATCACCCGAAAGGGCTGGCAGACTGCTGCCAGCCCTTTTCGTTTCCACGCGGGTGTAGTTTGAAGTTTTGGGCAACCGCTCAATGTGGAGCAGGTTTGCAACCTGCTCTTCAATTAAAACCAGGCAGGTTACAAACCTGCCCCACATTCCTGCCCAAAGGATCGAACTGCACCCTTGTCATGTGACAAGATTGACTTCCGCTGCAAACAAGCGGATTGTCACGTCGCCGAAAGGATGCCTTATGAAAACATTTCCCGTCCTCGCCGCCATCGTCGCCGGTTTGCTCCTGCACCAGACCGCCACCGCCGCCAGTTGGCTCGAACGACTCCTCAAGCCGTCCTCGGCCAGCGCGACTGCCTCAGAACTGACCCAGGACGAAATGGTCCGCGGCCTGCGCGAGGCGCTCGGCAAAGGCGTCAACCAAGCCATTGCCAACCTCGGCAAGCAGGATGGCTTCCTGAAAAATGCCGACGTGAAAATTCCCATGCCGCCCAAGCTGCAAACCGTCGAGCGCACCCTGCGCAAGCTGGGGCAGGACCGCATGGCCGATGAGTTTGTCGCCACCATGAACCGCGCCGCCGAGCAAGCCGTCCCCATCGCCGCCGGCGTCTTCGCCGGTGCCATCACCAACATGACCATCAACGACGCGACCGCCATCCTCACCGGCCCCAAGGATGCCGCCACGCAGTACTTCCGCAAGACCAGCGAAACCCAGCTCCAGAAGAAGTTCCTCCCCATCGTCAAGGGCGCCACCGCCAAGACCGGCGTCACCTCCTCCTACAAGAACCTCATCAAACAAGCCGGTCCCGTCGCGGCATTTCTCGGCGCTGATACCAGCGACTTGGACAGCTACGTCACACAAAAATCCCTCGACGGCCTGTTCAAGATGGTCGCCGCCGAGGAAAAACGGATTCGGGAGAATCCTCTTGCGCGTTCCACCGACCTGCTCAAGAAAGTTTTCGGCGCGACGATCAAGTAAGGTTTACCTTTTCGATTCCCCTCTCATCCGCTATCCTGCGTCCCATGTTTGTAGATAAAGTCAAAATTGCTGTGCGCGCCGGCGACGGCGGCAACGGGTGTGTTTCCTTTCGGCGCGAGAAATACGCCGACTCCGGAGGTCCCGACGGCGGCGACGGCGGCAAGGGCGGCGATGTGATTCTGGTGGCTGATGCCAACTGCTCGGATTTGTCGGACATCTTTTACACGCCCCGTCTGTTCGCCAAGAACGGCGACCACGGGCGCGGCAAGAACTGTTTCGGACGCGGGGCAAAGAATATCGTGGCCAAAGTCCCCATCGGCACACAGGTTCATGCCCTCAGCGATCCTATTCGACAGCGCAAACCAACGCGCTATCATCCCGCGGCCGCGACCGAGGTGTTTGATCCCGAAGCCAATGTCGGCATGCCGTACAGCAAACGTCCCGCCAACTCCCCCTTGCCTTTTAGCCCCACTGAACGCCAGTTGATTGCCGATCTCGTCGAAAACGGGCAACGGTTTGTCTTGGCACACGGCGGTCGCGGCGGAAGAGGCAACACGTCTTTCAAGAGCTCCACCCATCAAGTGCCCCGCGAGTTTGAGTATGGCGAACCCGGCGAGGAATTGATTGCGGAACTGGAATTGAAAACCATCGCCGACGTCGGCCTTGTCGGCTTTCCCAACGCCGGCAAATCCACGCTCATCTCGAAGATCACCCACGCGCACCCGAAAATCGCCCCCTACCCGTTTACCACGCTGACACCGAACGTCGGCATCCTTCAGTACGACGATCATGCCCGCGTCCGCGTCGCCGACATTCCGGGGCTTA
>VHCW01000234.1 GCA_016871575.1 Verrucomicrobiota bacterium | reverse complement strand
ATCTGCTCCGTCTTGTCGGGAATCGCCAGGTACGGGCGGGTGACGTAATCGGCGAGGCCGAAACGGTCCATCTGGAGCGAATAGGTTTCCACGTCCGCCGAGCTGGCCACGAACACCGGCATCGCCCGCCCGGCGCAGAACCGCAAAAACGTCTCCGCATGTGGCAAGGGCGCGATCTCGTGCCGCACCTGCGCGTAGTAGCCGAGGAACACTTCCTCCAGCCGCCGCATCGGCACATCGGGCAATCGTTCCCCGTAAAACCGGCTGATCGGCAGAAAGAACTCGTGCCGGAACTGTTCCAGCGTCAACGGCGGCAGCCCGAACGTCTCGAACACAAAATTCGTCGTCCGCCACACCGGCGGCAGGTCATTGACGAGCGTGCCCGACCAATCGAGGATGATGTTTCGTATCCGCACGCCGCGAGCATAACACATCAGTTGCCCGTGACAAAACCAGAACCAAGGCGCCCCTCACGCTCCACGGGAGGCTCCTCCGCGACACCATCACGCGGAGCGTGATGAGTACTGTGAGCCGACAGATTCACGGCGCGTTGAGATAGTCGGCGATGGCGGCGCGTTCTTCGGCGGCGAGGCGGTCGCGCTTCGCTTGATAACGGTCGTATTTGGCTTGCTCGGCCTCGGTCCAGGCGTTGGATTCACGGTAGTCGCCGCAGTAGGGGACGCCAAGATCAATCCATGCCTTGAGTTTGTCCGACTCCTCCGTCGTGAGCGGTTTGACGAGGTGGCCTTTGTCCAGAAATTCGATCAGTTTGCTCCTAGCCGAGCCGGCCGAGTACGGCGGCAACATCGGCGGCGCGCTCTGGGCGCTGATCCAGTTGACGAGCAGATGCTCCGGATCGCCGGCGAATCCTTTTTGCTGGCGTATCTCAGCGCGAGTCAACGTGAGGTAGGAGCGGGACCAGTAGCGCTTGGCTGATTCATCCAGCACTTCATCGGAGAACAACCGGTACCGGTGCCGGTCATTGTGGCAATTGACGCACCGGCGGTCGAGGATCGGCTGAATCTCGCGCGGGAAACTGAATCCGCGCGGCGGGCCATAAAACGGGTGGAGCGTTTCCGTCGTGGTGGCCGGACTGGCCGCGCTGGCGATGACCGGCGTGCTGTTCTTCGTTTCGTGGCAACCGACGCAGGCGACGTTCTCGCCGGGCTGAATCGTGGTCCAACTTCGCATGGAGGCAACCATGCAGTTGTTGGAGTCGAGCAACTGAAAATAAAACGGCGTGCGAGCAGGCGCGCGGAAGAAGACGGAGCCATCAGGCTGGACAGTGGCGTCGCCGAGGATGATCTTCGGGTCCCAAGCGCCGTTGCCGATGGCGATGGGCGTGCTGATGAGCGCGCCGCCGCCAGGGCCGGCGTTGCGGTTTTCGCCGATGCCGGCGGCGCGGTAATCGAGGGCGATGACCCGGAGCGTTTTGACCGTGCCGCGCGGGATGCCTTTGAGGCCGGGACCGACATAGACATCCTGCACGTAGCAGGTGCCATCGGTCATGCGGTAGTCAACGTGACTGGGACGGGGTGTTGGCGCCACGCGTGCGACGAGCGGGACAGGCCGGTTGCACGGCAGCTTGGGATCGGAGACGATCAGTTTTTTCTGGCCGTCCATGGTCATCAGATAGACGCCGAAATTGTTTTTGTTTTTCCAGCCATCGGGATTGTAGCTGACGAGATACTCAGTCTCGCTGAGCGGGTACGGGTAGGCAAAGAGGTCGCTGTCCTGGCCGTATTTGTCCACTTTGACCGCCGGCGTGTCGCGGATCGGGGCGATGAGTTGAACGCCTTCGTGTTCCTCGCGGCCCTTGGCCGGGTCAATGAGGACGAGTTTGCCGGGCTGGCGGGTGTGATGGCCGGTGGCGATGGCGACAACTTTCTGCGAACCGGGAATGGCGCGCGCATGGATGATGGTGGTGGGGAACCAGGAATTGACGCCATAAAAACCGGTTTGGCCGGTGCCGTCGGGATTCATTTGGAAAAGCGGCTGCGGATAAATCTGGCCGCGGTCATTGTATTCCCAGCGAGTGTAAAGAATGCGCCCGTCCCACGTGCAGGTCGGAAAATTGTCGTGAACCTGATCGAACGTGAGACGGCGGATGAACCGGCCGTCCTTGTTGCACCGGTAGAGGTTGCTGACTTCGGTCCACCAGCAGTCCACCGTCTGGACGCAACGCGTCGAGTTGAAAATGATGTCGCCATCCGGCAGGTAACAGCCTTCGTAGTCGGCGACGCCGGGCCCGGAGGTGAGCTGACGGATGTGGCGGGTGGTGACGTTCATCTCGTAAAGGTGGTAATCGTCGTCGTTGAGCGATTTTTTCCAGGCGAACAGGATTC
>VHCW01000233.1 GCA_016871575.1 Verrucomicrobiota bacterium | reverse complement strand
GCATCGCCGATCACGCCCAGCGCGCGCAACGCCGCCCCGCTGACCTCGACGTTCGCGCTGTCCGCCAATGACGCCACCGCGGACGCCGCGGCCTTGTTCCCGCTCGACGCGAACCCTGAAATCACAATCACCTGCGCCGGCGCCGGCAGCGACGGCAACGCCTTCACATACGCCTGCACCATGCTCTTGTCGCGCAACTCCGACGATAATTGCGCCGCTTCAATCTGAAGCTTCGCGTCGTTGCCCTTCAACACCGCGACCAGTTCGTCGGCTTTGATGTTTCCCGTCCGCACCAAGCCAGCCAACGCGCCGACGCGAGAGACCACGTCAAACTGTCCGCCATAAATCTTCCGGTAAAGCTTCCCCGCATCCCCCGGCGACAACGACTCGGCACAACCGAGCGCCGCCGATGCCCAAGCCTGTTGCAGCGCCGCCGGAGGCGTCATCGCCTGCAACGCCGCCGCCGCCTTCGCGCCGCCGATCCGGCCCAGCGCGTTCATCGCCGCGCCGGCCACCGTCGCATCATCGCCCTTGGCCAGCGACGCCAGCGCGCCGACCGCGTCGGTATCGCGCCGCGCGCCGACCGAACTGATCATCCCGACGAGCAGGTTGCCTTTGACCGAGCCGAGCGCATCGCGCAACGCCTTGCCGGCGGCGGGACTGGGATTGCCCTGCAACGCGTAACGGGCCATGTGGGAAAGTTTCTCATTCGTCAACAGCGGCGCGACGACAGGAACGCACTTGGCCGAGCCGATCTGCCGCAGACACCGGCAGACAAACGTCTTCGCGTCCTCGGTCGCCTCCGACGATTGCAGCACCGCGAGCAACTTCGCCTCGACAGCCGCGTAGCCGGCGGGTTTGGCGTCGCGCATCTCGTTTTCGATAGCGATCTGGCAAGCCCGACTGTCGCCAAATTTATATTTGATCAGGTCCCCGTACGGATCCGCCGACGCGACTGCTGCCGCGAGAAGGACTCCGACGATCCACATCTGTTTTATCATGGTGATGACTCCTGTCATGTCTGCTTTGGGTTTCCGCCAATAGGACGACTCCGATGGCATGAATCTTCAATGCAGTTTATAATGGGCGCCCCGCCACTTGGCAAGTCATTCTCCGGCATATCAAAGCCACACTGGCGCAGGCGGGCACGCCGATACCACAGAACGACATCTGGATCGCGGCCCTTGCCAAAGAATATCAGTTGCCGCTGGCCGCTCGCGACGACCACTTCCAACTGGTGCAGGGATTGAACCTGTTACCTTGGTGAACCGCTCCAGTTTACTTCGTGAACGCTTTCCACTCGGTTTCTAACACCTTGGCGCTGGCTGAGCCGGGGCGGACGAGGATGCGGTTGCGCAGGGAAATCTTCCCGCCGGCGGGGACGGTGTATGGTTCTTCAAAAATAATCGCCGCCTCGTAGAATGGCATCTTCTTGACGAGATACCACGGCGTCGGATGACGGAAACTCTTCGGGTGATCCAGAATCGCGATGGTCGCTTGCGGTCCCGCAGCGGCGAACCAACGACCGGGGAACCCGCTCACTTTGTCGGTTGTGCGATTTTCGCTGTCGAAAAACTTCCAATCTTTCGTCTCCGCGGCCATCCGCAACGACAACCCGGCGTAGCCGCCTCGTTTGGTGCCGTCTTTGGCAACGGACGGCGGTGTGCGTTCGAGAAGGACCGTCGAGTCACCGGCGGTGAAGGTCGCGTCCCAGTCAATGAAATAGCTGCCGTTCTTGGCGGGCGCGCTGACCTCGACGATGCGCCGCTCAGTCAACAGGTTTGCGCCGCCGCGCGGATGGTAGGCGAGTGAGAGCACGAACCGGGCGGAATGATCGGCGCGCGGCTCGACCTTTACGTCGAGCAATGCGGTCACGCCCATCGGTTTGTCTTCGCCCTTGGCGAATTCCCAATAGTTGGTGCCGTTGAGATATTTCCACGAGAACCAAAGTCCCCAATGCCAGACATGGTCTGCTGGCCGATGCGCGGTCAACGCAACGCCGCCGATGGTGAGCGGATGAAAGTAGGGTTTGCCTTCGGCCTTGGAGTAGTTGAACTGCCAGATGATATTGGTGCCGCTGGTCAACGCGAGCGATTGGTCGGTCTGTTTCCAGTCCAGCGCACCGGCAGTCACGGCAGCAAACAGAAACAGCAGAGAGATTGTTTTCATGCGAGCCATGCGCCATTCATCTAACCGATTCCCAGTACACACTCAAGGCTGAATCTACCACGGTGATTGCATTTGCGGGAGAGTGGGAAAAGCTTTGTAAGTAGGCCGGGCGCAAGCACTTATTTTGCTTCCGGTTTGGCGGCCGTTATGGTTCAACATAGGGATGCAAAACAAATCATCCTCA
>VHCW01000232.1 GCA_016871575.1 Verrucomicrobiota bacterium | reverse complement strand
CTGTTCCCTTCCTGCTGTGAGTGCTCCGTGAGTGCTCCGTGAGTGTTCACTGAATCAGGCGGGGCGGGGAGCTTCGATGGTGATGGTCTGTTGACGACTTGATGAGAATTGAACCGAGGCAAATAGCCGTAGCGTTGGCCGTCCACCTCGTACTGAATGAGCTTGCCCGATTCGATGACGGGGCGGAGTACTTCGGCCATGTTCAGATCGTCATACGGGAACAAACGCGACTTCAAATAGATGCTGTTGGCGCGGAGTCGCCCCGAATCGTCGGCCTCATTCCACAAGGCGACATAAGCGAGGCGCGACAGCGGCGGCCATGATGCGATTTGTTCGTCGGCCCAAAACTCCGGTTTGATGCAGCGTATTCTCATTGGAACACCTCGTTGAGATCAACATCATAGGCACCGGCAACATTGATGAGCGCCGTTTTCAACTGTAGAAATGTTGTCGCGGGATGGCGCTGCAAGTATGCGTTGACCGCGCCGATGATGCAGTTGGTGATGGCTGGACAGTTGCCTTCGCCTTGGTCCTTTGACCGATACCGGCGAATAATGGCAACCGCTTCCTTATTCCGAGGCTTCAATTCACAGATTCGCAGGGCGATTTCCTTCATCACCTGTTCGTCCTCAATGCGGCCAAGCTCGGTCAGGATGGTTGGCTTCCACGCATCCTCGCCGCGAATGCAAGCGGCTTTATCCACCAGCCAGTGGAAACGGTCGTCCTTGTCGTCCTTCGTCAGCACGCGAATGGCCTCTATCCGATAAGCCATATCCATGATCCCGCGTTGGGATTTGGTTTCCGGAAAAAGGCCCCGGAAACAATCCATCGACGCCTTAGTGAATCGTTGCGGCCTGCCGCGTTTCGTGTTGGGGTGATTATCGGCAACCGTTTCCGAAATAGCAGCCGACGCTGAGACGGTGGAAGTTCCGCCGGTCCTCGCGGTTGCCGGGGCGTCGGCCAAAGTGATGGTGTTCCGTTTTCTCATTTTGACCTCGTGTTACTCCGCCTGTGTCCCTGACGGCAGCCGGCTAGCGCGGCGTTTGGGCGTCGTGTGGGACTGAACGGTAAACTTGTCGAGCGCGGCCTGAACATCTTGGAGGGAAAACAAAATCGTCCTCCCGATGCGACGGAACGGCAGCACGCGCTTGGCCTGCCAAGATGAAAGTGTCCGCTTTGACACTCCCAGCAACGGCACAAGCTCGTCTGGTCGTAGAAACAACCGAGTTGTTGCGGTTAATTTTTCTGATCGAAGTTGCATTATCAATTTCCTTTCTACCGTTGGTTTCCGTGTCAACCGCAAGGGCGTGCGCGGCGTTGCATCGCGTTGAAGGCAATGGCGTTGCGTGGTGTGTGGCGCGTGCAATTCCGATGAATCGGGAAAACCGGATTTTGACCGGCCTTCGGTGGTCGGTGCGTTGCTAGGTTGTGCGCCGTGTTTCACTTCGCGGCAAAATTACGCGAAGTTGGCGCAATCAAATACAGACAGCAAGGCGGGGGTGGGCTTCTGAATTATCGGGCGACAGGACGACCGCGAGGGGCAAAGGTTTTGCCGATGTCTTGGCAGATTTTTTCGAGGCGTTTCAATGTGCCGGCGCGTGAACCGAGCTTGCCGACAAGCCAGTCGTGGCACTCTGTGAGGCTGGTAAAAGAATCAATGGCATTGTCGTTGTCCAGCATCGCGTCGAGGATGGCTTCCCTGTCAGTGGCCGCAATGCGGCTTGCGCCTTCAATCTCGCCGGCGTAGCATTTCATGCCGTAGGCGAATCCTGCAAAAAAGTTGCAACACGGGACGAAGGGTTCTTCCAAAAAGTGTCTTGCTGCTGAATCGAAACTAACCGCCTTCCGCTTGGGGTCTGCCTGTTGCAAATATTTTTTGTTTGCAACGCACCATCCGGCGATTGCGCCCTTGACGTATGGTTCGTTGAACATCTTGTCGAACGTGATGTCCGCTTGGGGTAGTCGCATTTTCCACAGGGCGATTGTCGCCGTGGTCCGCCAGCGCGGGTCTTTGTGTTTCGGCAACTTGGCTACCGGTTCTTTCGGGTGTAAAAATTGTTTTCGTTTCATTGTTTCACCATTTCAGCTTGCACCAGTTATCAGACTCCCACCATTCTTTTGCGGTGGGCGCATAGGGCGACTCGACGCGCTTGGCTACGATGCCTTCCCACTTCGGCAGATGTTCACGGCAACGGACAAGCCAATCGTCGGCGGGGCGGTCAAATAGGAACGGACGGCGCAACCTCTGGCAGATTTCTTTGACGACGACGACGCGCTCCTGTGCGGAGTGCTGGCTGTAGTCTGCGCCGTCCAATCGCATCACGTCGAACGGATAGAATTGGCCTTGCCATCCTTCGA
>VHCW01000231.1 GCA_016871575.1 Verrucomicrobiota bacterium | reverse complement strand
CCAGTTCCCGCAGCGAGCGGGCTGGTTCTGATGATGTGTTCATGGTCCTCTCACGGTTGGTGGTTCGTGAGACGTGGGTGGGGTGCCGTTCACGCCCCCATGATAGTGGCAGTGTCAAGATGCGCCCGCGACCGAGCGACCGACTCAGACCTTTCTCCTGCCTTGCCAAGACGGATGCGCAGAGGTAAAGGAAAGCGCATGAGCATCCTCGATCAGTTCCGATTGGACGGCAAGGTGGCCATCGTAACGGGCGCGACGCGCGGTCTGGGACGCGCCATTGCCATTGCACTAGCCGAGGCTGGCGCGGACATCGCGGCGATGGCCACGCGAGACGCGACGGAGACGAAAGCCGAGATCGAGAAACGAGGCCGTCGTTGCCTCACCATCGCCGGCGACATCGCCGAGCGGGGGTGCGTCGAGAACATCGTCAGCGCCACGCTGGCCGGGTTCAAGCGGATTGACATCCTCGTCAACAACGCCGGCATCATTCGACGCGGCGCAGTGACGGAGTTCACCGAAAAAGACTGGGACGACGTAATGGATGTCAATATCCGCGCATTGTTTTTCCTTTCGCAGGCCGCGGCGAAAGTGATGATCCAGCAGGGACAAGGCGGCAAGATCATCAACATCGCCTCGATGCTCTCGTTTCAGGGCGGCATCCGCATCGCGTCGTACACGGCCTCGAAAGGCGCGGTGCGCACGCTGACGATGCTGCTGGCCAACGAACTGGCGCCGCACAACATCCAGTGCAACGCCATCGCGCCGGGGTACATGGCGACCGACAACACCGCGCCGTTGCGCGCCGACACCAAGCGCAACGCCGAAATCCTCGCGCGCATCCCCGCCGGACGCTGGGGATCGCCGGAGGATTTGCAGGGCGCCGCGGTGTTCCTCGCGTCGCGCGCGTCGGACTACGTCAACGGCTGCACGCTGGCCGTGGATGGCGGCTGGCTGGCACGATAATCGCAAAAAGGAGGATAATCATCACATGAATCGCCGGACATTCGTCAAAAGCTCCATCGTGGCCGCCGCGTCGCTGGCGGCGGGAAAGAATTCACCTGCGGCGGACACACCCGTCGCGCCACCGGCGGCAAAAGAGCAGTCGCCGACAGGGAAACTGTGCGGCAAGGAAGTCAGCCGGCTGTTGTTGGGCGGCAATCTGTTGACGCACTTCACCCACAGCCGCGAGTTGCGATACGTTTATAATCTCTGCGCGCACTACAACACCGACGCGAAAATCGCGGAGACGTTGGAAGTGGCCGAAGCGCACGGCGTCAATACGCTGGTCATCCACACCGTGCCGCGCGCGCTCTCGGTGCTCAAGGAACACCGGCGACGTGGCGGCAAGATGAAATGGATTATTTGCCCGACAGCGGCGCCGGGCACTGACGAATACGCCCAAGTGTGCAAACAGCTTGTGGATGACGGCACCGAGTTCATCTACCTCTGGGGCGTCCAGGCAGACAAGTTCGCGGCGGCAGACAAAGCCGACATGATCGCCAAGGCCGTCGAGACCATCAAGGACCACGACGTGCCTTGCGGTGTCGGCGCGCACGATTTGAAGGTCATCGAGTTGTGCGAGGAAAAGAAAATCCCCGCCGACTTCTACATCAAGACGTTTCATCACCACAATTACAAGACCGGACCGAAACCGGACCAACTGGAGAAGCCGCACAGCGAGATCCCCGGCTACTGGTGCCAGAATCCGGAACGCACCATCGAGGTGATGGCCAAGGTGAAGAAACCATGGATCGCCTTCAAGGTGATGGCGGCCGGCGCGATTCCGCCGGAGAACGCGTTCAACTATGTCTTCCAGAACGGCGCGGACTTCTCGCTGGCGGGAATGTTTGATTTCGAGATCGCCCCTGACGTGCGGATTGCCAACAAGGTGCTGGCTTCGATCAAAACCCGCGCGCGCCCGTGGTACGGATAAAGAAATCGGTCGGGGCGGCGGGATTTGAACCCGCGACCTTCCCGATGACCGATCTGCGTCGGTCATCGGGACGCGCTCATCCAAACTGCGCTACGCCATTGCTGAGAACCGTCCAATGATGCGACCGATGCTTACCGCGCTTTTCATCTTCTTGATTTGGCGCTCTCGTTTGATGGCGGCGGTGCGGGTAGGATAAATTTCATAGTACGGCATCCACCACGGTCCACGGTTGCGCGTGGCGAGATTGGCGCCACGTTGATGTTCGCGGAATCGCCCAATCAAGTGGTCACATTGACCGACATAGAAACGACCGCTGCTCAAGCTCTGAAGGATATACACAAAGTACATGGTACAAATTGGTCGGGGCGGCGGGATTTGAACCCGCGACCTCCTGCGCCCAAGGCAGGCGCGCTAATCCAAGCTGCGCTACGCCCCGACAAATCTTCTTTCTGTCAT
>VHCW01000230.1 GCA_016871575.1 Verrucomicrobiota bacterium | reverse complement strand
ATCAATTTAACCAACACTACAATCAATAAGAGGAGAACATATCCATGACAACAGGTACTTCGATCACCAGACGAACGTTTATTGAGCAGACCGCAAAAGCGACCGGGGTAGTTCCACTACTAGCCGCTGCATCTACTGCGCACAGTCAAGAAGCGATACCCAAAATCAAACCCACCGCGGCGATCGAGCGCAAGCTCCGGATCGGGATCGTGGGACTAGGGAACCGGGGAAGTTGGATCGCGAACCTGTTCAAAGAACATCCCGGATACGAGATCGCGGCGCTGGTGGACTACTTTGAGGAAACGGTCAACGCGGTCGGCGACAAGCTCAACGTTCCGTCAACAAAACGCTTTAGCGGTCTTGCCGGCTACAAGCGCGCTCTCGACAGCGGCGTCGAAGCATTGATTCTCGAAGGCATCCCCTACTTCTATCCTGAGCAAGCTGCCGCCGCGATTGACGCCGGTTGCCACGTGTACATGGCGAAACCGTTCGCTGTGGACGTGCCGGCTGTTTTCAGGATGCAGGCGCTGGCGAAAAAGGCGACGGAGAAAAAGCTGTGTTTCCGCGTGGACTATCAGTTGCCGATGGACCCGGCGAACCAGGAGGTGAAGAAACGCATCGCAGAAGGCGGGCTGGGCGGGCTGGCGCATATCTATTCTGGCGGCACTTGCGGTATGTTGCCGGACCAGAAGCCGGGACCGACCATCGAGAACCTTTTCAAGAGATCATGGTATTCGCATATCGCGTTGGGCGGGGATTTGTTCCTCCTGTACGACATCCATATCATTCATGGCATAACGTGGGCAACCGGCCAGCGCGCCGTCGCTGCCACGGGTTATCGGCGCATTGTCCGTCCAGACCCCCACGGGGATCGCACTGACTGCGGCGGAGTCGTCTTCCAAATGACGGATGGAACCTGTTGGACGCATACCACCCAGATGCTGAATAACAACGCGGTCATGTATAATTTGCAGGCCGACCTCATGGGACGCGAGGCCACCGCGCACCTCGCTTACAACGGCAAAGTATACATCCGTGGCGGCTCCAAGCACTACTCAGGAGCCGTGTCGCCCGGCATCTACGCCGACGGCGCGAAAGCCAACATCGCCGAGTTCCATCGGTGCGCCACCGAGAGCGAGTTCGACAACTTGAGCGCTCATCTTTCGGTGGACAGCCACCTGACTGCGATTCTCGGCCGGGAGGCAATGCTGCGAAAGACGTGGCTGACAATGGACGAAGTGATCAAGGAAAACAAAACACGCGAAGTCAACCTGCGCGGACTGAAAGTGTAACCATGACCACGATCATCACGTTTCTGCTGTTGTTCCTGCTCACCGCCACGCACGCCGCCGAGTTAATCAACGCAAAAGATGGCTCCGGGTATTTCGGCTACAAGGACACACCCAAGTTGCCGTGGTGCGACTGGCTTGTGCACGATCCGGACCGTCCCGCGCCGAAACGCATCGAACCCGGCACCGCCGGCGCGCCCGTGACACCGCCTGCCGACGCGATCGTGCTCTTCTCCGGTCACGATCTCGACGCATGGCAAACCCCGCACGGCTGGAAAGTCGAGGACGCGTTCCTTGTTTCCAGGGACATGAAGCTCGGATCAGGATCAGAACTCAGATCACGGGAATCGTTCGGCGACGCGCAGGTGCATCTGGAGTGGATGCCGCCCGCTGATTTCAAGTGCCCGTGGTTCAATCAGGGCAATAACGGTGTGCTGTTGATGGGACTTTATGAGATTCAGATTTTCGATTCCTACAACGTGAAGATCTACCCCGACGGCGCTTGCGGGGCGATCTACGGCCAGACGCCGCCGCTCGTCGAGGCCACTCGACCGCCCGGCCAATGGCAGACGTACGACATCATCTTTTATGCACCACGTTTCGCCGACGGCAAACTAGTCGCCCCGGCCCGCGTGACGGTACTCCTCAATGGCATTCTCGTGCAACACAACCAAGAGATCCACGGCGAGACCGGTCACCGCAAGCTGCCCGCCTACACCAAGAAGATCAGCACCGGCCCGCTCGTCCTAGGTGGCCACGGTTGTCCCATCCGCTTCCGCAACATTTGGGTGCGGCGGCTGTAAAACACAGGAGACCTTGAAATGAAAACATCTATCACCAACATCTTATTGAAGCTGCTTCATGCAGGAGGCTTGGCCGCCTTGCTGTTTGGACTGCCAACAGCCAATGCCGCGGAGCTTTGGATCGGCGGCGCGACGGTGGACATCACGCCTGAGAAACCCGTTGCGCTTTCCGGACTGCGGAACCTGCGAATTTCCAAGAAAGTAGAAGCACCCCTCACAGCCACGGCGCTGGCACTGGAATCGCGCAACGGAGACAATCGCCTCGACACAGCCATCATCGTTTCCTGCGACATCGTGGCCATTCGACAGGGAGTTTT
>VHCW01000229.1 GCA_016871575.1 Verrucomicrobiota bacterium | reverse complement strand
AACCGCGCGGGCGGCCGCCAGCGCGTGAATGCGTTGACAATGTGGGTTACGCGATTCTTCGCATCGGTCGGCAGCCAGCCGTTGGCCATCATTTGCTGGTCGAGGAAACCGAGGCCGCGCAGGTAATCGTAGTCACGACTGCGCGCGCCGCCGAGTTTCTGCGCCGGTGGAAACCAGTTCAACGCGATGTCCGTCCAGAAATACTCCAGCAACACACGCGCCTGTTGCCGTCCCCGTTCCCTCTTGGCGAACGCCTCGATCAACACGAGATCATCGAGGTCCACGCCGTAGTAGGTCGGGCTGCAATACTCGTGCGTGCCGCTCTCCCACATCGCCAGCAGGAACCGGTCGAGCCGCGCGTAGCCTTCCTCGGCCGCATCGGTCTTGCCCATCGCCTCACCGAGCAGAATGAGATTGCCGGCGTTCATCAACGCGATGTTGGTGTACGTCTCCGGCACACGGTGACTAATCAGGCCGCGGATCGCGAGTTCCAGAATCGTGCGCAGCTTCTCCCGCGCTGCCGGCGGCATGGTTTCCTGATGGTGAATCCACAGCAACGCGCCCATCTGCATGCAGAAATCCACCGCGTTCAGGTCCCAGACTCCTTCATGTTCCCAAGTCCAGCGGAAGTTGCCGTAGGTGCGGCTCTGCGGGTCGCGGTCCTGCATCTGCGCGGCGAGGTCGAACAGTTTCTCCAGCCGATCGAGATTCGTCTTTGCCTCGCACCAAGCCAATGCCGCACTGAACAACTCCCGAGAACTGATGGTGGGTGGAGTGCGATTGACATTGCGCCACGTCCGCTCCGCGCTCTCCGCGGAGCCACGGATAATCTCGTCCCGTGACGGCACGACATGAACGACACCGCACAGCAATAACGCGGCAAGGACAATAGTGCGCCTCACGGCAAACCCATTCCCCCGTCCACACGAACATCAACGCCAGTGATGTACCGACCGGCGTCGGAACAGAGCAACAACGCTGCGCCGACGCAATCTTGCGATTCGCCAAAGAACCGCAACGGAACCATGTCGCGCACGCGCGCGGCATACACCTCGTCAGAAAGCGCGGCGGTATTGCGATCGGTGAGAATGACACCGGGAGCGAGATTGTTGATGGTGATGCCGTCGGGGCCGAGTTGCTTGGCGAGGTTGCGAACGAGATTCTCCAGCGCGGATTTGCTGGCGGCATACACGATCATGTCCGGATGCGGACGCTGTTGCTGAACGCTGCCGATGGTCAGGATTCGTCCCCACTTCTTCGCGCGCATCGCCGGCACGGCGGCTTGAATCATGCGGACTGTTGCGTGAAAGTTGACCTGCATTTGCTGCTCGGCTTCCGCCTGCGTCACCTCGGCCCACGGCTTGCGAATCTGGATCGAAGCGTTGGCGACAAGAATGTCGGGTTTCACCTCCGCCACGAGCCGCGCGGGAACTTCGGGATCGCTCAAGTCACCGGTCACGGCGATGCTGCGCGGCACACTGGCCAGCGCTTCGTCGAGCGCCTTGCCCGGTTTGGTGCCGTGCACGGCAACCTTCGCACCGCACTCAGCCAAGCCGAGCGCAATGGCACGTCCGATACCGCGCGAGGAGCCGGTCACCAATGCAGTATGACCAGTGAGATTAAAGAGTGTTGGGATATTCATGGTTGATTCGCGTTGACTCCATATTGAATAGGTGGTGCGCCGCGTTGGTGGGCCCCGATGTCAGGCGCTTTGCTGTCGTTGAAATTGGGAATCGGTTGCCCGGCACCGGCGCCGGGACTGTTCGGGGCGAGTTGGAAACGGCCAACTTTCGTCCCCGGAACAAAACCGGAACCCGGCGCGTAAATCGGCTCGCCGCGGACGCCGTGCGCTTCGTGGCCTGATGGAACTTGGCCGTTACAGAGGTCGTAATCGAAATCGTTATCAATGTTCTCCTTTGCTCCGCTGGCACTGTGGCGTTTCGTTTCGCGGATGTGAAGGATGTTGTTGCGCGAGACGGTGTGCTTGACGATACGGTTGCCGCCGAGACCGCCGGTGGGAAGCCACTCATCGGAACGGAAGAGCGTGTTGTGGAAGATGTACTGGTGGCCGGTCATCCAGTCTTCGCTGCCGGCGTAACCCATTTTCAGGAAGTTACCACCGGTGTCGTTGGGTTGCTTCTGGCTGCGCGTCACAACATTGCGCCAGATGTAGAGCGGCCCGATGGAGGTCGCCGCGTTGCCGATCATCTGATAGCTCCGTGTGATGTAGTTGTCCCAGACACGGACATTGCGGTTGCCGCCTTCGACTTCCAAGCCGTCGTCCCAGCAATGGCTGACGATGTTGCCGTAGATGTCGGAGTCGTGTCCCGGCGCGCCGCGGAAACTGCCGTTGCTGCCGCCGCCGATGCCGTCGTTGCACATGTGCTCCAGATCGGAGTAGCACTCGTTGTAGC
>VHCW01000228.1 GCA_016871575.1 Verrucomicrobiota bacterium | reverse complement strand
CGCGAGGCCGGCACGAAGATGGATCGTCTTTTCATCACGCCGAACGCAAGTGAGCGACCGAAGGAGTAGTGCGGACTTCTGCATGGACGGCGGCGGATGCTCCGGGTAGAATGGCGGCATGAACACGAAACACATTCTTCTCTCCGTTTGTTGTCTCGCGGCGTTCACCTCTTGTGCTGCGCCGCGTCCCAAGGGAATCGAAGCGGGGGTATGCGCTTACACGTTCCGTCATCTCACGGCGTTTGAGGCCATCGAGAAGACAAAGGAATGCGGCGGCGAAGTCATCGAGTTGTTCCTTTGGCAGAAACTCAGCCCCGAACATCCCAAGGTCGTGACGGATATGAATCTGGCCGATGAACACATCGCTGCGCTCAAGGCGAAGTTGAAACAGACCGGCGTCCGGGCCGTCAACGCCTACTTCAACAACGCGGCGTTTCAGGACAAGGCCAACGTCGAGGCGAACACGCGCAAGCTCTTCGAGTTCGCCCGCAAGCTCGGCCTGCGCGGCCTGACCGGCGAGCCGCCCGCCGAGTATCTCGACATCGTCGAGAAGCTCGTCAAGGAATACGACATCCAGCTTTGTTTCCACAATCATCCGAAGAACCCGAAGAAGCCCGACTACCGGAACTGGGAGCCGGCGTATTTGCTGTCGTTGATGGAGAAGCGCGACCCGCGCATGGGCTTCTCGTTGGATACCGGGCACCTCAGCCGTTCCGGTGTTGACCCGGTCGAGACCGTCAAGCTGCTCAAGAGTCGCATCCTATCGGTGCACCTGAAAGACGTGAAGGAAGCGCAGCCCGGTAGCGGCGATCTGCCCTACGGCCAAGGCATCGGCAACATTGCCGGTGTGTTGACAGAACTGAAACGCCAGAAGTTCTGCGGACACATCGGCGTCGAATACGAGCATACCACGGATCAACTTCTCGACGATGTGAAGCACTGCCTCAACTTCATCCGGAACCATAAGCCGTAATGCGACGGGGCCATAACGCAGTTGTAGCCGCCCCGACTCCGAATCGGGGCGCATTTCCCGCACGCCGGCGGAGCGGCGTGGCTACAGTATCGGAGGAGGGACGCGCTCCGTCGCGTCCGTTGGCAAGGCGGCCACGACGGAGCGTGGCCCTCCAGTTTTCCAAATTCGTTCCACACCACGGAGAATACTCACAATGATAAATCGCCGGCAATTCCTACGAGGGGCATTGGCGTTCGCTGCCGCGCCATTGATCGTGCCGGGACGGGTGCTCGGCCTTGATGGCGCGATTGCGCCGAGCAACCGAATCGTTTTGGGCGGCATCGGCATCGGGAATCGCGCGCGACACATTCTGCCGAACTTTCTCTCGTTCGCCGAAGTCCAGTGGACCGCTGTCGCGGACGCGCGCGCCGAGCGACTCGCATCCGCGAAAGTGTTGATTGACATGCACTACAGCACGAAAGACTGCCGGGCGTACGACGACTTCCGCGACTTGCTGGCGCAAACGGACATTGACGCCGTGTTCATCGCGACGGGCAATCGCTGGCACGCGATGGGGTCAATGTTCGCCGCACACGCCGGTAAAGACGTCTATTGCGAGAAGCCGATCAGTCTCACCATGGGCGAAGGCCGCAAACTCGTGGACACCTGTCGTCGTCTCGGCACGATTTATCAGGCGGGCACGCAGCGACGATCCACGGCGTCGTACCGGTTTGCGCGCGACATGGTGCGGCAGGGCAAGATCGGTCGCGTTCACACGGTCGAGTCGCAGGTTTGGTGTGGCAGCACCGTGCCGCACCAGAAACCGGAGCCGGTACCGGAAGGTTGGAACTACGACATGTGGCTCGGCCCCGTGCCGTGGCGTCCGTACGTCCCCGGCCGCGTTCAAGGCCACGGCTGGATGTGTTTCTGGGACACTGGCGAAGGGATGCACACCGACATGGGGACGCATTACACCGACCAGATGCAATGGGTCCTCGGCACCGACGACACCATGCCGGTCGAGTTCGAGACCAGCGATATCGTGTGGCCGGACCCGGTGAAGTTCATGAGCGAGACGGCCATCTCCGGCACGTTCCGCTGCCGCTACGCCAACGGGGTTAAAGGCGTCATCTATCAGCGCGGCGGATTCAAGGACCGTTACATCCGCTACATTGGCGAGGAAGGGTGGATCCAAGTGGACGATGACACCGATGTTGTCACCGCTGAACCGAAGACGATTCTCAGCTTGAAAGCCGCCGGCGGCGCGAGCTGGTCCAACGCCGGGGGGCACATTGGTAATTTTCTCTCTTGCGTCCGCAGTCGCCGTCAGCCGGACTGTAATCCCGAAGTTGGCCACCGCGCGCAGAGCATCGTCGAGGCGATGACCATCAGCGCCCGGCTTGGCCGGAAATTGAAATGGAATCCGGTCACGGAGAAGTTCAACGACGAAGACGCGAACCGGATGATGTGGCGCGAACCTCG
>VHCW01000227.1 GCA_016871575.1 Verrucomicrobiota bacterium | reverse complement strand
AACTCGGAAAGCCCGATGCTGGACAGACGCGCCACGCACTTCTCCGCGAGATTGAGGAACTCCACAGTGAATTCAAACGAGAGATAGGGCACCGGGGCGCTCAGGCCATTGAGCACCGCCAGATCAAATCCTTCCACGTCAATCTTGCAATACTTCGGTCGCCCGTACTTGGCCACCAGCGCGTCAAGGGTGGTTACCTCCACCATCATGGTCTGATCCCACTGGCAGTCGGCAAAACGACCATGCTTCCACGAATCGGCAAACGTCGAGATGGTCGGAGCCGTCGAACACACGGAAAGCTGCAACTGCCCAGGCTTATCCGCGATACCGAGCGCTTCAATGCTGACCCGTGGCTCTGCACCGTACTTGGCTCGCAACATCTCGACACATTTCGGTTGCGGCTCGACGCACACCACCGTCGCTCCCGCCGCCAAGAAACTGCCTGTTTTCTCCCCAATGTGCGCCCCCACATCAAACACCAGATCACCGGGATTCAGAAACTCCAAGACCAATCGGGACAGACAACCGGTCCCCTGCTCCGCTGGTGATCGTCCCTCGGGCTTCGCAAATTGCTGAAGGATTTTTCCCAATCTATTCATATGAAAATGCGAAAAGCTGGAAACTAAGCCACCCGGCGGCATGAGGCTCTGGCTCTTGGCGGGATGAATCTCCAGCGTTTTCGGATGGAGTGTTTCAGGTTCAAAAAGGGCTGGGTCACCTTGCGCCGCAACCAATAGACACAATACCAATATGCCCCCAGTTGACGCATGAAGTTGCCCGCAATTTGAAGTGTTCCCGAATCTTCACAGTGAGTCTTGCGAAGATGATAAATGTGACCGAACAAGATGAAGCGTAGAGCGGACGGATCCCTGAATCGAGCGGCATAACCGGCCAGCAATCTGATCCCCTCCCCATCGCCCACGCATTGCCTCTTGTTAGCCATCGTTTGCTGTAACGCATGCCGACGGAAGCAACAGAGCGGTTCATGCGTGTATATCAAATCCCCCGACTCCAAGAGATGAAACCACATTTCCTGATCCACCAGTTGCCGATAGGACGGATCGAAGCCGCGTTTTCCCTGCAAACGGCGGAACATTACGGCAGTTGGCTCACCGATACAGTTTCGACACTCTGTCAAGCACCTCACGATCAACGACCTCCCGTTGTGCATCCCAGCAGACGGTAGGTCGTCCCATCTCTCCACAAGACGCGATTGCTCATCCAGGACCGAACGCGCTGACGCGGCGATTGTCGCCGAAGGGTTCGCGTCGAGCATGCCAACAAACACGCTCAGTGCATGCGGCACATTGAAGCAATCGTCGCCAAAGAGGTACTTGATGTAGTCGCCGCGCGCCTGGCTCAGGCACCAGTTCCAGTTCGAAACCATGCCCATGTTGGAGGAATGTCTGTGAAAACGAATCCGAACGTCACGATTCGCAAATCGTCTGATGACCTCAGCCGAATCATCCATGGAGCAGTCATCAGCGATAATCACCTCAAAATCGCCATAGTCTTGCCCCAGCACCGATTCTATCGCCTCCGGTAAATACCGGGCATAGTTATAAGTGGGAATCAGCACGCTGACTTTCGGTTTTCCCAATTTCATCTACAGGACACCTCGTCCAGCAAGGGGGTTCGGAGATTGACCAATTTCCGCAGCACCGCGCCATCTGTGAGCACGGCTGATTGCTGTTCCCGGCGACGGCGATCAAGGGCATAGCGGAGTTGTTTCAGCGACGCCCATGTTCCTGCAAAATACTCGCCGTCGAAAGTCAGCAGACGGACAGGCAACAATAACATCGTCCAGAGCACGTATGCCGCCAGTAACCACCAACTGTGAATGTGCTTGACGATGCTAAGATGACGATTTTTGACGAGGTGTTTGCGGCGCTGTCCACGCGTAACGGTCTTGTTGATGGAAGCGCCACCAATGTGATCAGCGACGGCTCGTGGCTCGAAACGGATCACCCAGCCGCGCCGATAGGCGCTGAGGGCGAGGTCCATTTCCTCGCCGTACATTGGCAACAGCAGATCGTCGAAGCCGCCGAAGGAAACGAGTTTCTCACGGTCGAACATTCCGGCGGCCGTGGAGGCACTGGCGGTGAAGCCAGGATGGGCGTCAACTTGCCGGTAACCGAAGCGCCCTTGTGACCACGTGAGGCAGGTGCGCCCATTCTCGACATGGTCGCCGGGGTTGAGAACGAGCGGTGCAACGGCAAACACCCGTGGGTCGTCAAAGTGCCGCAGGAGCGGTGGCAGACAGCCCGGACGGAGGCTGACGTCATTATTGAGGAGGAATACCAACGGGTGTTTGGATTGCGCGAGATATTCGTTGTACGAGACAAGGAAACGGTTGGCGGATACTGGGAACCACGTCACGGTTGGAAAGCGTTGCTGGACAAACTCACGCGAATCGTCGGTGCTGCCATTATCGAGCAGAACGACTTCATCGGCA
>VHCW01000226.1 GCA_016871575.1 Verrucomicrobiota bacterium | reverse complement strand
CGGTCGCGGCATCCAGACGCAGGACAACATGGAATTGGCGAATGATCTTGCCGCGTTGCTCGGCGGCGCGGTGTGCGGGTCGCGTCCGGTGATTGACCAGGGCTGGCTGCCGCTCGCGCGTCAGGTCGGCAAGTCCGGCATGTCGGTCAAGCCGAAGCTCTACCTGATGCTCGGCATCAGCGGCGCGCCGGAACACGTCGAGGGGATGAAGAACGCCGGGTTGATTGTGGCGATCAACACCGACGCCAACGCGCCGATCTTCGGCGTCGCGCACGTCGGCATCAACGGCGACCTGTTCGAGATCGTGCCGGCGTTGACGGAGAAACTCCAAGCCGCCAAGGGAGGAGCCTGACGCCATGGAACCGATCCGGCCCATCTTCTATAACATTCACGAGCACTACCGTTGGGCGGAGTACGGCCAGTATGTTTTGGGTGGGTTGGTCGCGATTCTGTTTCTGTGGGGCACGTGGCAGCACGTCCGCAAGTGGCGGCTGGGCAAGCCGGAAAAGTTCGCGTTCGCGTGGAAGGAACGGCTCGTCGCGTTCATCAAGTTTGCCATGTTCCAGGGCCGGCTGGCGTCGGACCGTTACGCGCTGGCGATGCACCTGGCGATCTTCTTCGGCATGGCGTTCCTGTTCCTTGGCACGGCGCTGGCGACAATTGACCTCGATGTCACGCACCTGATGTTCGGATTCCAGTTCCTGCGCGGGAATTTCTATCTCGGCTTCAAGCTGGTACTCGACATCTTTGCCGTCGCGCTGGTTGTCGGACTCGCGATGGCGTTCTGGCGTCGGTATGTGCTGAAACCGGAACGGCTCAAGACTCTCGTTTTTCCGACGTTCCCGCTGGACTCGTTTTATCTGCTGGCGATCCTGATGGCGATTGCCGTGACGGGCCTCATCGTCGAGGCGTTGCGGCTCGCCGCGTCGCAGCCGGCGTGGGCGGGTTGGTCCATCGCGGGCAACCTGCTGGCCAAGGCGTTCCGTCCGCTGAGCGCCGACGCGTTGCGGACGCTGCACTTCCTGTTCTGGTGCCTGCACGGCTTGCTGGCGTTTGCGTTCATCGCGCTCGTGCCGCATTCGAAGGCGTTTCATCTTGTGTCGTCGGCCATCAGCATCTGGCTGCGCAACCTCGGCCCGACCGGCGCGCTGCCGGCGGCGGACGCGACCGGCGTGGCGAAGCTGGAGGATTTCACGTGGCGGCAACTGATGCAGTTCGACGCCTGCACGTGGTGCGGTCGTTGCCAGGACCAATGCCCCGCGCACGCGAGCGGCCAGCCGCTTTCGCCGAAGAACGTGGTGTTGCAATTGAGCGCGGGCAACTTGGCCAGCGCGCCGGAACTCTGGGCGTGCACGACCTGCCGGGCGTGCGAGGAGATTTGCCCGGTGTTCATCGAGCAGCCGCGCGCCATCGTGGACATGCGCCGGCATTTCGTGAGCGAGGGACAGATCGAGAAAGGTTTGCAGGAGGCGCTGACGAAGCTGGGCCGATACGGAAACTCGTTCGGCCAGTCGGACCGGATGCGGGCGAAGTGGACGCAAGGGCTGACGTTCAAGGTCAAGGACGCCCGCAAGGAAGCGGTCGAGTATTTGTGGTTTGTCGGCGATTACGCCAGCTACGATCCGCGTCTCCAGCCGGTGACGCGGACGACCGCCAACGTCTTCCAGCAGGCCGGCGTGGACTTCGGCATCCTGTACGAGGGCGAGCGCAATTCCGGTAACGATGTCCGTCGTGTCGGTGAGGAGGGGTTGTTCGAGATGTTGCGCGAGAAAAACATGCAGGCCATCGGCAAGGCGCAATTCCAGAAACTCGTGACGACCGACCCGCACAGCCTGCACACGTTGAAGAATGAATACGACAGCCTGAAGGCGGTTCACTACACCGAGTTACTCGACGATCTTTTGAAAGCCGGCAAGCTCGCGCCGCAACGCAAGCTTGGATTGACGGTGACGTATCACGACCCGTGTTATCTCGGCCGGTATAACGGCGTTTATGACGCGCCACGCCGGGTGTTGGCGGCGCTGGGCGTGACGCTGGCCGAGATGCCGCGCAATCGCTGCAAGAGTTACTGCTGCGGCGCGGGCGGCGGCCGCGTGTGGATGGAGGACACCGGCGAAATCAAGGAACGTCCCGCCGAGAGCCGCGTGCGCGAGGCGGCGGCGTTGGGCGTGAACACGCTCGTGGTGGCGTGCCCGAAGGATTTGGTGATGTTCCAGGACGCGATCAAGACGGCCGGCCTCGAAGGCAAGCTGGTCGCGAAAGATTTGATGGAATTGGTGGAGGAGGCGCTCAAACCCGCGGCATAAGATGACCGAACCGACGAACAACAAACCGGCAGGCTGCGTGCTGCGGATGCCGATGGGAACGAAGCTGACGCTCAGCTTCGTGTCCATCATCGTCATCATCAGCGCTATTTTCGTCGTGGCGGGGATCCGTTTGATCGCCAACCGCGTGGTGGCGGAAGCGCAGGAGAAGGTCACGCTGGATTTGAATGCCGCGCGAGAGATCTACAGCGGCCGGTTGACCCACGTT
>VHCW01000225.1 GCA_016871575.1 Verrucomicrobiota bacterium | reverse complement strand
ATCCAGATGAGGCCGTCCTTTTCCTGCACGCCGTCGGGATAGGACACGACTTTTCGTTCATCGAGCAGCAGGCCATCGTTCCAAGTCTTGCCGTCGTCAGTGGAGAGTTGCGCGGTGAGATGGCTGCGACCGGTGAACTTATAGTGATTCACCAGCAGCAGATGGCCCGAGGCGAGACGGCGGATGAAAAAGCGCGAGTGCGGCGTGGCGATGGTGGTCGGCCTGCCGGGTGTCCAGGTGCGTCCCTTGTCAGACGAATGACTTTCCCACAGCACCTTCTCGGTGCGGATCAGCATCCAGAGGCGGCCATCCTTCAATTCGACGATCATGTTTTCGAGTCCCGCCTTCTCCGTCTTCACCGCGCCATGCAGCTTCCAGGTCTTGCCTTCATCGGTGGAGACTGCCGCGCCGAAAACCTGTTTCGGATCGAATCCTGCCCAGCCCGCCAAGGGCTCCAGCGCATGCACCACCGGCAGCACCCATTCGCCGGACGAGAGCACGATGGGTTTGTTCATGCGGAAGCTGAAGGGGCTATCGAACCCCACGCGAAACTCCGTGCCCCACACCGGCGGCGTGGCATCGGGGTCATCGCAGATGCGCGCATAGACACCGTGTCGCGTGCTGTCCTTGACGCTGCGATTGAAGAGATACCAGAGCCGCCCCTTCGGATCGATCCACAGGCAGGGGTCGTAGCAGCGCGTGCCATCGTTCAGCGGCAGGCCCATCGCCTGCGGCGCGGAGAAGGTCTTGCCGCCGTCGTCGCTGTGCGATAGCACGACGGTGTTCAGCGGCTCGGGCTCTTTGGTTCCTCCTGTAAACCAAGAGACCAACACGCGTCCCTTGGTCGTGCGTTCAAGTCCCGGAATGCCCTGCCAGGTTCGCTTGGCGAGGTCGATGGTGACCGGTTCGGCGGCATGCAGCGTGGTGAATGCTGCGAACAGCAGGGCGGTGAGGAGGGTGTGGGTGTGTTTCATGATTAGGGCCTATGGTTTCCCCTTGGGACGAGCTGATGGTTCCGGTTTGTGGTCCGGGTTCGGCACGGGCATTTGCGCATTGATCTTCGTGCGCCACTGCGCGAGCCGCTCGCGCAACGCCGCGGCCTTCTCCGGCATCGCCGCAGCGAGGTCGCGCGTTTCGCCGAGGTCGTCCTTGAGGTTGTAAAGCTCAACGTGCTTGTCTTCGAGAAACTCGATCAGTTTCCAATCGCCCATGCGCACGGTGCTCGACGGCGCTTGCGCGGGCGTTTCGCCTGCATAGTGCGGAAAATGCCAGTAGAGCGCGTCGCGCGTGAGGCCGCCGGTTTGCGTCAGCAACGGCACCAGGCTCACACCATCCACGTGCTGTTCCGGCCGCGCCGGCAAGCCGGCCATCTCCAGCACGGTCGGATAGTAGTCCGTGCTGACCACGGGCACGGAGCATTCGCCACCCGCCTTGACGCCGCGCGCGCACACGATCAAAGGCACGCGATGGCCGCCTTCATACGGCATCGTCTTGCCGCCCCGAAACGGCCGTTGCGAGGAGATGAGCTCAACCCCGCCGTTGTCCGAAGTGAAAATGACAATCGTATTGTCCGCCACGCCCAGATCGTCGAGCGTTCGCATCACGCGTCCCACGCTTTCGTCCACGCTTTGGATCATGGCCGCATAAACCGGGTTCTTGTGTTCCCTGGTCGGCGGCTTCTTCCGATACTTCTCAATCAAGTCGTTCTTGGCCTGTAACGGCGTGTGCACGGCGTAGTGGCTCAGAGAGAGGAAAAACGGCTGCTGCTTCCCATGACAATCCTTCATGAACCGGATCGCTTCGTCCGTCAGCCGGTCGGTGAGATACTCGCCCGGATGCCCGCCGTCTATTGTGCGCCAGCGCACCTTCGGATGCTTGGGCGTCATCCGCCACTCGCCGTCGTAGGGAAAGAAATAGTTGCCGGGGTTGCCCATGCCGTTGCCCGCCACATTCAGGTCGAATCCCTGATGCTCTGGAAAAAACTCCTTGTCCCAACACACGTGCCACTTGCCCACGCTGGCGCAGGTGTAGCCGCCCGCCTTGAGCGCCTCGGCGAGAGTCACTTCTTCGAGCGGCATGTTCTTGCAGTAAGCGGGCGGCAGCAACGGCGGTGGCCGTTTCAGCCGCAGATGACCGTCAATCGGAATGGCGGTGGTGATGTGCAAACGCCCCGGATACTTGCCCGTCAGAATGCTGGCGCGCGTCGGTGAACAAACGCAGCCGGCCGCATACGCGTCCGTGAATCGCATCCCGTGAGTGGCGAGCCGGTCCACGTTCGGCGTCTCGTAGAATCTGCTGCCGTAGCAGGCCAAATCCGCCCAACCCAAGTCATCGGCGAGGATGATGACGATGTTGGGTTTGCTTTCGGTTGTCTTCGTTGCCGCATCGGCGGCGGGCATCGCGGCCAGCGGCGCGAGGAGCAGGGCGGTGAGGAGGGTGAGTGTGTGTTTCATCGGGGTTTGCGAAGGAGGATGACGACTCGGCTGGTGTCGAGCGTCCGAGTGAGGCGGAAGATCCCAGCAGGGCCTGCGGGCGCTCCC
>VHCW01000224.1 GCA_016871575.1 Verrucomicrobiota bacterium | reverse complement strand
GCTGGCCGATTGGCAGTGGGGCGGTCGAGTCGGTGTGTCGGCAACGACAATGTCGGTTCAAGCGACCGGGACAGTTCTGGACACCGCATGGTCTGCGACACTTGCTGGCCGTGGTCGAAGCGCAAACGAACGACCACTGGGATGAACTCTGGCAACTGAACTGACTGTGGCAGTGCCCAAATACGCCCACTTCGCACCCAGCGCAAACACTGCTATTGAACCCGCCAACTGGCATGTTATACTCTCTGTTGAATGGAGGTGTGACATGGGTATCAATACTCATTCAGGCCAAGAGTTCCGTCACGAACCCAAAGTGCACGGGAGGCTATACGAGTTGTTCCACGACTCGCGCTTTTGGGCGGTGGTAGTTATCATCATGTTGGTTCTGGGAACTTTCTTTCTGGCTCGCACGTTCGCCAATAAGCTGGAAGGAAGTTTTGCGTACCAGCCAAAGTTCTCCCAATAATTCTGTTCCCATCGAAGAAGCACGCCCCTTGTGGTTGCAGGCGCAAAGAGTTTCGCCTATAACCGCTGCGTGCAATTAATTCATTTCATCATTTATGGGGCGGTCAAACTGTTGTTCACCTGCATCTTCAAGGTGTTCTTCCGAACCCGCTTTGTGGGACGAGATCGTGTGCCGCGCACCGGCGGCCTGCTGGTTGTCTCCAACCACATCAGCTTTGCCGACCCGCCGTTGCTGGCCGTGGGATTGCCGCGACCGATTGACTTCATGACCATGATTGAGATTTTTCGGAAACCGGTGCTCGGCGCGCTGGCGCGGGCTGCCGGCTGTTTCCCCGTGGACCGCTCGCGCGCGGATGCCGGGTCGGCGCGCGAAGCGGTACGGCGATTGCGGGCAGGGCGTTGCGTTGGAATCTTTCCAGAAGGCGGCATCCGGTTGACCGAACAATCGGTGCTCGGTGGCGACCCGATTTTCAAACCCGGCGCTGGCCTGATTGCGTTGATGGGCGGAGTACCAATCCTGCCGGTCGTGATTCGCGACGCACGTAGGACGTACCAATGGCGCAACTGGCTGCGTCGAGCGGAAATCACCGTGACGTTTGGCTGTTCGTTTTGTCTTTGGATTCCCGAACCGCACGACACGCGTCACCGCCGCGCCGTTGCCCGGCAAGTGTTGCGCGAGCAACTGTTGAAGACCGTGGAACTGAAGTAAGCGCGAGGAAAAGAGGCTTGAGCGGGTAGGCGGAAACGGCTATGTTTGCGCCGATGAAACCATTGAAACGCATAACGCTTGATCCGACTGTGATGGGCGGCAAACCATGCATTCGCGGCTTGCGCGTCACAGTGGGCACTGTCGTCGGACTTGTCGCTGCCGGGCATTCCAAGGCGGAGATTCTGAAGCTCTACCCGTATTTGGAATCCGCTGACATTGACGAGGCGTTGGCGTATGCGGCGTGGCGCGCCGAGGAAGTGGAATTACCGTTGCAGCCGGCATGAAGCTGCTGGTGGACATGAACCTGTCGCCCGAATGGGTGCCGGTTCTGGAAGCTGCGGGTCATGATGCCGTTCACTGGTCAACCGTCGGCGATATTCGCGCCACCGATACGCAGATCATGGCGTGGGCGCGGCAAGCGGGGCGAATCGTGTTCACGCACGATCTTGATTTCGGAACCATTCTCGCCTTGACGCGCGAAACCGGGCCGAGTGTGATTCAGGTACGCACGCAGGATGTCACTCCGTCAGCAATTGGCTCCATCGTCGTGAGCGCATTGCGTCAATTCCAAAACGAGTTGGAGCGCGGTGCCATTCTGGTGGTCGAGGAATCGCAACGTCGCGTGCGCGTCCTGCCGTTGAAGTAGGCGCAAGGTGGCCGGAACATGGCGTGCTTGACCTTCATGTCGCTGCTGCCTATTCTGCCGCTATGCGTGTGGGACGTTTCCTTCGTCGGTCGTTGGGGTGCTTGCTTATCCTCTGTGGCCTGCTGTGCGCGTTCGGGTGGTTCTATTGGCTGGTTCCGATCCGTCATACTTGCGACCCGCGATGGTGCGAGACGCACTCGCAATCCGAATACTGGCAGGAAGCACAAACGGCGATTCGTCGCGGCATGTGGGGACATGACGATGGGATTGCGGTCGGCCTTTTTGGTGACAAATCATGGGCAGGGTGGATCATCACGCATTCGCGGCCCGGCGACGACATGAAGGGATGTTTGGGGGCGCGTCTATCCCACGCTGGAGACGCGCTACAATACATCACCAACCAAGACGCGGGCGACAAGGCGGACGATTGGCTGGCGTGGTGGCAGAAGAACAGGTTGAAATCACAGTTGGAGTGGATTCAGGACGGGTTTCGCCAACATGGCATCTCGGTCAGCACTCCGCCAACTGCCGACCAAACAGGACAATTGCTTTCCCTGCTGGGAAACACGCAGACCAACCGTGCTGAACGTGTCCCGCGCTACCTAACCTGAATAATTCACTGATTGATTGAACGAAGGCCGGGGAGGCCGGTCAAATAGGTGATGATCAATCACCTATGAAAACCACCCACTCCACCAACACTCCAACAGTCTGTTTCCCAGAACCTCTCCTG
>VHCW01000223.1 GCA_016871575.1 Verrucomicrobiota bacterium | reverse complement strand
CGCCGATGCCAACGCGCAGCAATTCCTCGTAGCTGGGACACAGATGACCCTGATTGGAAATGAACTTGTAGCCGGGATTCTGCTTCAACTCGTTGTGACTCTTGACCGGTTGCTGCCCAGCGATTTTCGTCCGGAACAATCCCCACATGTTCCGGTTGGCCCAATACTCGCGGATGTCATCCGGCACCTTACCCTTGAGGTAATCGTCGCGGTCGGGGCGTTCGCTCGTGTAGATGTTGTTGTCCGCGATGCCCAGCTCGACCATCAACGGCATCGCCCCCGGCGTCTCGCTGATCGAGCCGGCGATGCGGTCGTGCGGACGCAGGTAGAGCGGCACCGTCTCGAAGTACTCGCGCAACGCCATCGCCTTGCGGACAATCCACGGCTCGGCCTCGTGTTGCTGGAAAACTTTTGTGAAAACTCTCGCCCGGTGCAACGCCACATCAACCGGCGAATCCATCATCGCTTTCCGCAATGCCGCCATGTCCGCATGAGGCGTCTGCATTGCCGCCCGAACCTTGCCAAGCACAACCAAGCTGCCGGCCATCATGCCAGTCGCCGCCAGAAACTCACGTCGTGAAATGCTCGCGTCACTTCTCATTACGAATCTCCTTCAACTTTCACCGGCGGACTATAGCACACTGGACGATGAACCACTCCTTCAAAGTTTCCGATCCCCAACTGTAGCCGCGAGCCTGCTCGCGGCAGGGGCGCATCCATCCTGTCAACCAAGGCCGCGAGCAGGCTCGCAGCTATAGTCCGGCCGGAACATGGTGGCAGTGCCCAGATACGCCCCAACGTCTTCAACGCCAATTCTACGCCAATTCTACGCTTGTCACCTTCACCCCGCCGGGCGTATTCTCCCACCGATGAAAGGACGACGCATCGAACTGAACCAACAAGCCAAAACCAATTCGCCTAGCTTCGGCTGTTGTCCATCACGAAACCGGCAATCAGCGTTCAACGTTCTCTGGTCAAATTGCACGTTAATCTGTCGAGATTTGATATTGCTAACTACGATTGCTCTGTGCGTGATTGGTTGCAGCTCTTATTCGCAAAGGACGTGGCCGTTTTATAACGAGGGCGAGGCCATTTCTGTAGCTGGGGTAGTCGGCGAATGGTCACGACACGATGGCCACAATCCACCATACCCCCGGCGATGGCGTTTTGTTGAAAGCGTTTCCACCCATTACCTACTCTTAATCTCCGACACACGCTTTCTTCCTCCCGCGTATTTGGTTGTGTTTTTCAAGCGTGACGACAAACTCCTTGCCGACTTCGAAGCAGGTCAGCATTCCTTATGGTCAGTTGAGGTGAAGGAAACGTGCTTAACGTTGAAACCTTGGTGTGGACGCCAAAACGAGTTTCCAGCTATAGGTTCGCCCACCAATGGTTTTTCTTCCGACGGGTCAGTCATTCTCACTAACCGCACTCTTATTCCACGGGTTAACTTCCGTTCAAGCGCAGAACCGGCTCCTGATGTGTCAGTGATGCGTTAGGTGTGTCAAGGTCACTCCTGACTCTGGAAAGCCACGAGCACCCTTTTCACCAGCAATTCTACGCTTGTAACCTTCACTACGCCGGGCGTATTCTACCGCCGATGAAAGGAAGACGTAACGAACTGAACCAATAGACCAAAACAAATTCGCGTAGCTTCAGTCTGTCCAACACGAAACGTGGAAACTTCGGAAGAAAGGACAGCTCGAAGCGCGCCCCGCGAGGGGCGCGCCGAAAGCGTTTCCTTTCTGGGCATCCACGTGCCTGTGTTGGGGCGCAAGTAAGTGCGCCCCATTTTGCTTGTCTGGCGCAGGCAGATTTGGACACGGCAACGCACGCGGGAAAGGAATGCGATGAAAGCTATTCGTGGTTCATGCAGCAGGTTGGTTGTATCAGCGTCCGTTCTTGCCATAACTTTCTTTTTGTGCGGATGCGAAACCCCTGAAGGGACCGCTCTACTCGGCGGACTTCTTGGCGGTGCAGCCCCTTACGCAAAAACTGCACAAGGTGCAGCCAGCATGGCCGCAATGGGAAATGTTGCTAGCAGTTACGCCGCCGGACAAGCAAGCCGAAGCCAAGTTACGGTTAACAATACCCAACCCTCACAGTCTTCGAGTCACCCAGATAGCCGGTACGCGAATGCAGAGAAAATGGATAATGGGAATGTGTACACAGGACTACTCACACTCGGAGCAGATACCAGATACAGACCACACGGTCAGGGCAAATTGAGATACGTGGACGGTAATGAGTATGAAGGAGAGTTCAGCAACGGGAATAGAGTTGGGCACGGAAAGTTCACGGCTCGCACCGGATGGACACTGGAAGGCAAATGGGAAAACAACCGACCTGTCAGTGGCATTCACCGTGATGGAGACGGCCAAGTATATGAGGGCGAGTTTAATGAAGAGGGCAAACGTGATGGTACAGGTAAGCTAACTAACAAGAAGGGTTTTGTTTGGGAGGGGACATGGAAAAATAACGTCATTGTTGACGGATCGAGAACCGATCCAGATGGCGACAAATACGTTGGCGAGTTTGCCAAGAATGGAGCCCCGGATG
>VHCW01000222.1 GCA_016871575.1 Verrucomicrobiota bacterium | reverse complement strand
AACAACCAGGCGGCACGGTCGCACTCTGCACCATCGGGAAAGGTAAAGCCGGGCGTGTCCCAGTCATAGCCCAGGTTGGCATAAACTGGCGCATAACAGGCGCAGGTGGGCCGCCAGCCGACGGTGCGTTTTACCGGGAAAGGGTTATCGTGGTCACGGCCTTGCGCCCGCAGAATGTTCATATTGCGCTGAATGCGATGTCCAGATGACTGACTATCTTCGGCCACCCATTTTGACCCCTTATCACCAAAGCCACCAGTGTCGCCGTCATATTGTGCATCTTTTTTCACCACCCTCTCCCACGGCGTGCCGCACGTCGGGCAGCATCCCGCCGCCGATGTGCCGGCCAGGATGCACGGCTCGATCAGCTTCGGGGGGAAGGTGGCGAAGTGCGCGCCCTTGTAGGGCTGCGTGGCGACCGTCCATACGCTGCGGCGGTTGCGAGTTCCAGTTCCCTCTATGCTCCCGCCGCCAGTAATCGCCGCCGCATCATTATCGAATGAGCGATTGTTGACGTAGCGCGTTCCGTCGCCCCCGCGAAAACCATTTCGCATCGAACAGCTTTCAGCCTTCTCCTTCACCGCCTCCGCGTCGTAGTAGTACCGCGCCGACTTCGTGAGCAGGAAGATGTACTCATGGCTTGGCTCTGGCGCATCCACCGCAGGGCGGCGAATCTCGAATACGTGCCCGCAACCACACGGGCACTCTTCGCGGGCGATGATGTCACCGTTGTCCTCGGCGACCGTCTAGACGGAGCGGCGGTTGCGCTTGCCGTCGTTTGTCTGTTCGCCATACGCGACGGATGGCTTTAGACCCAACGCGAAATTTTTCGGCGTTGCAACGCGGATGCCATCACTCGGATATACCGCCGGCTCCTTCAGCGCCTCGGCGTCGTAGTAGTACCGCGCCGACTTGGTGAGCAGGAATATGTACTCATGCGCCTTCGTGCATCTGTCCGTCACAGACTCCGGCATGGGGTTCGGCTTGGAATTGTGCGTCAGCACGCCGGACGCCAGAGCAAAGACGTGTGGTTCGTCGATGCCGATGTCATAAAACGCTTGACTCTTTGACCTCTGGATGCCGACGATCTCGGTATCCACGGTCCTGCGCTGCGAAGTGTCGAAGCGGATTTCTCCCCGGAAGCCGTAGAACTTGCCGGTCTGGTTCTTGTGCCATGCCCGCTTCAGTCGAATGGATAGACCCAACCGGGCACAGATGGTGCGCAAGTCGTCGGCTAGGCCATCGTTGCGCGCAAAGCCAAGACGCCAACGCTTGTTTTTCTTGTCCCAGTGGCCGTCTCCAGTCAGGTAGCCATGCAACAGAGACTGTAAGAACTGGTCGGATCGCTGCCATGCTGCCGTCGTCAAGTGCTTGCGCTTGCAGTTATCGCCCCAGATGTACGTCTTGACCACTGCGCCAGCAACGCCGCCCAGGATGTGAACATACCGACTGTTGCCGTAGTCGAACATAGTCATAGACGATCCATAGTATTCGGCGAACTCTCGCAACCGCTCGGCCTCTTCGTCTTCCCCTGCTCGCATGGCAAACTGAATCCCATCCCCTTTGAGTGTTGCGCCTTCTGCAAGGTAAAAGCCCATCACCCACGCGAACCGATCTGGGATGCCTGTCGGTGCGTCTGGTGTTGCTGGTTCCGGCAGTCGCACGTCCAGCAGCTTGTCGCCAACGCGCAAGTCACCGGCCCGCACCTCGCCGCGCTCCGTGGGCCACAGATGCCCAGGCGTGCAGCTCATCCGCTGCCCGCTGCGCAGTTCAAGCTCGATACCATCAGTCTCTGGCGACTGCGAGAACCCGCGTACCTGCTCCCACTTCTCGCCCGTCCACAACTGCACGGTCTCAGGCCGGAGGCGAACCATCTCGCCGACCGTCATGGGCATCTCGCCCTTTTGCGTCTTGGCATACACGCGGGTTGAATGGCTAAGGCACCAAATGATGTCCTGCCGCAGATACCACCCGTCCGCTTGCAGGGCGAAGGCCACGCGCCACGGGATGCCGACGAGGTCTTTGTTGCGAATGTGGACGCGCTGCGCTCCGCCGTAACCATTCGCCCTCGTTAGCGTGGCGTGGCCAGTGTTAGCATTACCTCCGCGCTTGTTATCATTCACGTTATCGACCCGCGATCCTCTGCCGTACGAATCCCCCAGGTTCAGCCACAGCGTCCCGTCATCCCGCAGCACCCGCCGCACCTCGCGGAACACGGCGACCAGGTGGGCGACGTAGGCTTCCGGCGTTTCTTCCAGGCCGATTTGCCCGTCAACTTGATAATCACGGAGTCCCCAATACGGCGGCGATGTCACCACGCATTGCACCGATTTCGCAGGCAACGTCGGCAGCACTTCCAGGCAATCGCCCCGATACAGCGTCACGCTGTCGCTCAGGTCTACTCGTTCAAAGGTCATAGCTTTTCCGCTCCAAGTTCATGCTTCTGCTCTCACTCTGTAGGATGCCACCAGAACCGGCGGGACGATTTAACGTACAAAGGTGCCTTGCACCGGGGTGCAGGCTCCGGTGGCTTCCTACAGCCCCGCTCCACGTATACACCGTT
>VHCW01000221.1 GCA_016871575.1 Verrucomicrobiota bacterium | reverse complement strand
CAAGAAACGGACGCTGACCAATCTTTATAACGAGCGCCCGACATGGCTGGCCAACGCCCACGCGAAACTGGACGCCGCCGTCTTCGCCGCCTACGAGTGGCCGGTGGAGTTGTCCGATGACCAGATACTGGAGCGGCTCCTGAAGTTGAACCACGACCGCGCCGCCGGGCAACACGGAAGGTCGGCATAGTGAAGATTCAGAAGCAAGCCCCGCCACCGGTCGGGAATGGCAACAAGTCCGGCAAGACGGCGACGAAAACACCGGCGGCGAAAGCGGAGCTTACCCTTGCGACTTTGCGCGCGTGGTATCCGTTCACATTGAACCGATCCGCGAAAGACAACGAGCAACGCAAACAGGCGGAAGACGGTGAGCAGTTGCTTGGTTTGGCGATGAAGCATCGGCAGTTATCCCGACACGAACACCTTCTGAAAACTCTCGCCAGTGGCAGCCGAAAGCAACCAGCGCAAGAAACCGCTGCAAACTTTCGTGAGTTGTTACAGCATGAAAGTTTGCGGGCGGCAGATGAGGCGCAAGAGAAAATCCGATCTGGCTTGATTGAGCTGATTGAGGCGGCAAGAAAAAAGCGCGACTGCTTTGAGTGCAATCAATTTGCAGTGGAAGCGTTGTGCGAAGTGGCGGAACTGGCGGCTATTTCCCTTGACGCCCTTGCCAACGAGCAACCCGATCTTGCGCGCGACGCGGCGCGGCGGCGGGAAGTCTGGCCGGTGTTGGCTTCCCGGTCCCGCAACGAGATTTTGGTGATTCAAGAGCGGCTTTGCGTCCTGCAACTTGGTGAAGGTGTTTCCAAACCTGCCGACGTGAAAGCCTCTGACTCGACAGCACGCCGCTACGCGGAAGCGGTTTATGAAACACTTTCCGAGAACCAGAGATTGCACGTTTTCATTCAAAAACTCTACGAAGACCCTGATTGGCTGGGCACACCCGTCCACGCACCGAAGTGGGCAACCGATTGCGCGAGGCTGCCGGACTTCAAGCGTGAGAACTTCCCAGCATGGTGGGCGGTTGCGGAAGCGATGCTGCAAGACCAGTGCCCCGACTTGGTTGATCGGCCGGAGTGGGCGAACACCACGCACCACACTATTTGCCGGGATGACTTCGGAAATTTGCGACGCGGCACAGCGGAAACGCGCATTTTGGATAAGATCAAAGACGCTCTGTCCAATCTTGCCCCTGAGTAGCCCGCCATTTTTCCGCCAAGTTTTTCCGACGGCGGAAATTCACAAAGGCAAACCGTTCCTATCGTCGGTCGGTATTCTAGCCTCCAGTCATTGACCAAATCATCAACACAAGGAGGAGCAGATGCGCCTGAACTCATCAGACTTGAAATGGGCGGAGTACGACGACTGGAGCGGCACGCTGACCATCGGGTTCCACAGCGGCGGCGTGTACGAATATTACAGCGTGCCCGCGTGGCAATTCAGCGGGCTGATCAATGCCGAGTCGCACGGCCGGTATTTCCACCAGAACATCAAGGGACAATACCGGTATCGACGAATCCGACGGACAGCGATGATTGAATACTGAAAACTGAAAACTGAGGACTCCCCATGACCCGCACCGGTAAAATTGCCCGGCTCCCACGCGCCATCCGCGACCAACTCAACCGCCGTCTCGATGACGGCGAACGGCAAACGCAACTCGTCGAGTGGCTGAACTCCCTGCCGGAAGTGCAGGAGGCGCTCGCGGCTGAGTTCGGCGGACGACCCGTCACCGAACAAAACCTCTCCGAATGGAAGGGCGGGGGATTTCGCGAGTGGCAACTCCAGCAGGAAGCCATCGAGTTGGTCCGTCACATGGACGACGATGCGGAAGAGTTGAACCAGGCCAGCAATATCCGGTTGACCGACCTGCTCGCGCAACGGCTGGCGGCGCGATACGTCATCGCCGCCAAAACCTTGAGCGCCGCGAATGAAAACGCGGACGGAGAACTCGACCTGAAGCTGCTGCGCGAGTTTTGCAGCGACATCGTCGCCCTCCGCAAAGGCGACCACAGCGCGGAACGGTTGGAACTCGAACGCGAGCGCTTGGAACTGGAACGCGAGCAGTTGCGCGAACTCCGGGAAGAAGAATATCAAGCGTGGGCGAAGGAACATCACTACGCATCCGTTCCAGATGTCCGCCGCGGTCTAAGCGCGGAAGCATTGCGTATGATTGAAGAAGCGGTTCATCTCTTGTGAAGTCCACCTACTCAATCCAACCCAATCCGACCAAATCCACCCAGATCAAACCTCATGAGAACCGGCGCGACACGCATTTTTGCGAAACGAACCCAAATTGTCGCGCGCCAAATTGGCAGGGCATTCTTGGCGCTCCGTGGTGTCGTGGCCGCTGTCACAACGGCCTCCATCATTGCGACGGACTGGATTACGACCGGGTTCGTGTGTTTTCATGTATTTTTTGCAAAAAAGCCGTTGACAAGGCTGTATGTATGTTGTACATACATTGTGCAGACAGGAGTCTATGGACTTTGATTGGACAGAACCGCCATTCGATACGCGAGAAGGCCCGACGACCAGGGACATCGAGGAGTCGTTCGAAGACCCTCACGG
>VHCW01000220.1 GCA_016871575.1 Verrucomicrobiota bacterium | reverse complement strand
GTTTGACGCCATCATTCACAACCAACTCGGTCCCGACGGTTTTTCACAGAAGTTTGACGGTGACTGGAGTTACACGGCCAGCGGCATGCGGAGTGCCGTGCGTGTGGACGGCACAGTCGGCAACAGCGCCGACACGGATCGCCGCTGGGTTGTCGAGGCGGTGGTGCCGTTCACTGATGTTGGCGTGCCCGCGCCAAAGCCCGGCGATGTCTGGCGCGGCAACTTCTACCGGTTCTCGCGCGGCAGTAACGATCCGGAACAAAAACTGAGTTGGTCGCCCACGCGCCGCGCCGGTTTCCATGAACCATCACGCTTCGGCTATTTGGAGTTTGGACAATGAAAATAGTATTGGCCATTTTGCTTGCAGCGATGGCGACCGGTAATGCCGCGGAAAAGCCCGCGGCTTATGTCGCTCCGATGTCGCACCTCGACCTCACATTTACGGGTACCGTCGAGGAATGTCTGTCTCGTGGCGGCAAAGTCTTCACCGGTGCGCTGGCTCTGCTGGACAAACAACCGGACTTCCGGTTTCTCATCGAGTACGTGATGTTTCTGGAGGCGTACCGCGCGGCACATCCCGATCCGGCTGCCAAGCTCGACAAACACATCCGCGCGGGCCGCGTTGAACTCGGCGCGGAGTGGAGCGGCCTTTACGTGATTCAGGAGGACGAGGAGAATCTGATTCGCAACATTCTGTACGCGAAAGCCTACGCGCGCTCGCGTTACAACCGCGAACTGGAGACGCTCCAACTGACCGACATTCCCGGTGTCGTGCCGCAATTGCCGCAACTCTGTGCCGAGCTTGGCATCCGCAATCTCGTGCTGACCCGGTGCGCGCCGGCGGACACGCTGTTTTGGTATGAATCGCCGGGCGGGGCGCGCGTGCTGACGTGGAGTTCCAAGGGCTACAACCACGCGTTCCACTACGGCATTCATCTCGACACCGCCACGATGCACAAACGGGGCTTGGCGGAAGGGTTGGCGGTAGCGGCCAAGAGGGGCGTGCCACCGCTGTTCTATTACGGCAGCGACCAATGGCTGCCGCCGACCAACCTCGTGAACGCGGTGCGCGCTTGGAACGCGGAGGCGTCCCCGCAACAACAGTTGGCCATTGCGACACCAACCGCTTACTTTCGCGCCATTCGTGCGACGGGCGTTGCCGACAAAGCGCCGGTGCTGCGCGGTGAGTTGCCCTCGACGTGGCCGTATCTGGAACCGGCGCACGCGCATGTCAGCCGCTGGGACGCAGTGGCAACGCGCGCGCTCGACGCTGCCGAGCGATTGTCAACGCTCGCATGGCTCCACGCCGGCCGGCCGTATCCGCGAACTGAACTTGACGCGGTCTGGAAATCGTTGCTGCTCGCTCGCGACCACAACTACGGCGGTCAGGGTGCCGGGGGCGGTCAGGCCCGGAAGTTCGCCGAACGCCGCAACGTTCAACTTCGGGCGCAGACGATGGCATCGCAGGCGATGGCCGTGATTGCCGAGCGCGTGAAAGCGCCGCGCGCGAGCGTGCCGGTTGTCGTGTTCAACACGTTGAACTGGGACCGATCCGATGTTGTCCATGCCCACGTCAGCCGATATGAGCAGCCTGTCATCCCAAGCAAAAGCGCGATGGTATTGCGCGGCCCGGATGGCCAACCCGTGCCGTTCCAGATCACCGCGGACCGGCGCAACACGCTTGGCGAATTTGATTTCGCGTTCGTTGCGCGGGACGTGCCCGGTTTGGGGTACGCAAGCTATACCCTCGAACCCGCGACAAATCCTGCCCCAAAACAAGGACCGCAACTTTGGTTCGAAGCCGGCGCGCCGGAAGCGACCAACATCAACATGCCTGATGTGACGGTGGAAAACGGTACGGTGCGGCTGACAATCGAGCGCGCTACTGGGTTGGCCGCGATCAACGACGTTGTGAGTGGATTGGGTCTTGTGGGGCGGCAGGAACTTCCGGAAGTCTGTCGCCGACCGCCGCTGGGATTATCCATAGACGATCCGGCGCGTGAGAAGACCGAATCGTTTGTGACCGATGCGGTTCGTATGTTGGCCGACGGCCCGGTGCTGACAACCGTTGCGGTGCGGGGCAACGTGCTGGGCGTGCCGGCGGAGTTGCGGTACACGTTGCACCGCGACCTGCCGTGGGTGGATGTCGAAGCGCGGATTGATTGGGACCTGCGGCGGTTCGGGCGAATTGAACTGACATATCAAGTGCCGCTGAAAAACGCCCGCGCCTCCTGTGGCCTGCCGTTTGGTGCCGGGGCCTTCGACACGAAGCAACTGATGCCCGGCAGCGGCCCGTATATGGGCGATGAGGCCAACCGAACAACATGGGAGCGGACGCGTGAAATCAGCCGCTGGCTTGATATCGGCAATGATGCTCGCGGCGTGGCAATGGCAACGTCGCACCGCACAACGCGCGTTGATGAGAACGAGACCGGCTCCGCGGTGCGCTGTTGTCTGGTGCGCGGCGGGCGGATGCGTCCGCCGGATCCTGGCATGGATGGCCCTGATCTGCGGGCAGGTCTGGTGTTCAACTTCCGGTTTTATCCGCATGGCAACTCGTGGCAGGCGGCGCGCATCCCGCGTGTCGGCTGGGAAACCACGCAGCCGTTGCTGGCCTACACGGTCAACGACACGTGGAGTCCGAAGACGTTGCCAGTCCGCCAG
>VHCW01000219.1 GCA_016871575.1 Verrucomicrobiota bacterium | reverse complement strand
TCGCGTTGAGCGCACGGACAATGCCTTGCCCAACAAGCGTATCAGCACCTGCCACGAAAATTGTTGCGTCAACGTCCACGTCACTCCCCCGTGGGAGAGAACTCCCGGAACGCGCTGATCGCCTGGCGGTCGCGGGCGCGCTCGGCGTCAGCGTAATCAATCTCGTGGTCGAAAAAGATAATCTGGCTGCCATTGAACTCGAACCGGAACGGAACATGGATGAGCTTGTTCAGCTTGGCGCGTAGCGCCTCGTGACGCTCCGGCGGCGCAAACAACAACATGAAGCCGCCGCCGCCGGCACCGGTGAGTTTGCCGCCGAGCGCGCCGGCGGCGCGGGCGGTTTCGTAGATGTCGTCCACCTCGGCGCTGGTGACAGCCGAACTGAGGCTGCGTTTGGCCTGCCACGCCTCGTGAAGCAAGAGGCCGAATTCACGGAGATCCCGACGGCTGTTGAGTATTGCAATGGCCTCATTCACGTGGTCGCCCATGATTTCCAATTGCCGCTTGTGTTGCCCGATATCAGCAACATAGGTCTGGGCGATATTGGCAGCCGTGCGTTTAATGCCGGTGTAAAACAACATCAAGTGCGACTCCAATTCCTCAATCCGCTCCCGCGTGAGCGTGACGGGACGTACCGCGATCTCGCCGTTGGTCTGGAATGTGATGTGATTAAACCCACCGTAAGCTGCCAGCACCTGATCCTGGGAACCAACGGTTTCCTTCAGAATCTCCTGCTCGATGTGAATGCTCTCCATCGCCAGTTGGTGCTTGCTGAGCATCTGCCCCTTGAGGGCGTACAACGCGTGCAACAAGCCGACCGTGAACGACGAACTCGACCCCATTCCGCTGCGGGCCGGCAGGTCGCCGTCGTGGTGCAACTCGATTCCGCGCGGGATGTTCATGTAGCGCAACACCTCGCGCGCGGCAGGGTGTTTGATCTCCTCAAGGCTCGCCACCCGTTCGATGTACGAATAGACGATCCGATATTTGTGCTCAAAAAACGGAGGCAGATACCGGCACGTCAGGTAGCAATACTTGTCAATGCTCGTGGCAAGGACAGCGCCGCCGTGCTCGCGGTACCACGAGGGGTAATCAGTCCCGCCGCCGAAAAATGAAATGCGAAAAGGTGTTCGGGTGACAATCATGAGAACTGGGCTTGCGCGAGAAGATATGCGTCGGGCGTGCCAATGTCCAGAAATCTTCCTTCGACGGGGAAAGCATGGAGACCGCGACCAATCCATGCCGGAAAAGTTTCCCTTTCGATGGAAACCGGACGGTTGACGGGAACACTTTCGAGAACGGCACGTCCCAAGAGGTAGATGCCGGCACTGATCCAGCCGGGAGAGGCAGACGATTGTTTCTCGTCAAAACGCTGAATGACGTTTTGCTTATCAAAAACCACACACCCACCGGCACTGGTATCGCGCGCAGAGACGACGACAAGCGTTCCGTTCGCTTGATGGCGCTGATGCACCCGGTACAACGCGGCCAAGTCCACCTCGCAAAAGGAGTCGCCATTCATCGCCAGCACCGGGTCGGAGTCCAAAAGCGGCAACGCATGACGCAGTGCACCGGCGGTGCCCAGCGGAGTCTCTTCAGGAGAATACCGCACGACCATGTTCCGATAACTGTTGCCAATGGCGGCGATCACGTCGCCGGCTTTGTGGCCGGCGCAGAGAACAACCCGTCGCAACCCCGCGTCGGCCAATTGGTCGAGCAGCCGAAAAAGGAAAGGCCGCCCGGCAACGGGCGCGATGACCTTTTGCCGGTCAGAAATCACGGAGCGCAATCGTGTGCCACGTCCGCCCACAAGAATGACTGCTGTGAGGTTGTCGAGGCGCTCAGACATTCCTGAACGGCATCCGTTTCAGCATCCGGTAGCCTTTGAGCAGTTCGCGGATGCCGTCGTCGAGACTGCGCTTGGCTTCGTAGCCGGCCTCGCGCAGGCGTTGATTGGAGACAATGTAGTTGCGTTTGTCCGGGTCATGGCCGACCTCGGCAAAGTGGATATAGAAGTCGGGAACGTGCTCCTTGACCTTGAGCGCCAGTTCTTCCTTCGAGAGGTTGGCGGAATCGAGGCCGACATTGTACGGACGCCCGACCATGCGATCCCGATTCTTGATGCAATGCAGGAAACAATCCGCCACATCGCGAATGTGGACGTAGTTGCGCTTGAAATCCTTCTCGAAAATCACCAGATAACGGTCCGTCACGGCGGCATAAACGAAGTGGTTGACCAGCAAATCGAGCCGCATCCGGGGCGACATGCCAAAGACAGTGGCCAGCCGCAGCGTGATGGTGTTCACCGAATCAAGCAGCGCCTTCTCCGCGTCGGATTTCGTGACGCCGTATAACGAAATCGGTTCGAGCGGCGTGTCCTCCGTGCAGAACACATCGCCGGTTTGTGCGCCGTAACCGCTGTTGGTCGTAGGATACACGACAAGCTGTTGTTGGCTGCGCAGGCGATTCAACATCGTAACCGCCTCGAAGTTTACCGTTCGCGCCAGCAACGGCTCGCGCTCACAAGCCGGGGCGCCGACGATACAGGCCAATGGAATCAAGATGTCGTGTTGCGCGATGAGACTGGCCATCAGTTTCTCGTCACGCGCATCGCCGAAAACGAAATCGAAATGCGGATGGGCGCAAAAGTGAAACAGCGACGACTGGCCATAGCTCAAATTGTCCACAAC
>VHCW01000218.1 GCA_016871575.1 Verrucomicrobiota bacterium | reverse complement strand
TTTGTTTTGCATCCCTATGTTGAACCATAACGGCCGCCAAACCGGAAGCAAAATAAGTGCTTGCGCCCGGCCTACTTACAAAGCTTTTCCCACTCTCCCGCAAATGCAATCACCGTGCTAATGGTGGACTCGATCCACAAGTTATTATCGAAAAGTTTCTCGAAGAAAACACCGACGCTGAAAACGTCGACACTGAGAGTTTCTGGGTGGAGGTTGATGAGAACTTACGAGCTGGCAAAATCCGCTTGGTTTTCTTTGCCGACGAAATTCCCGGCGAATTACAACGAATCGTGGAGTTCTTGCGGGAGCATTTGCGAGACACCGAAGTTCTCGCCATTTCACTTAAGCAGTATGAAGGACGCGGTATCAAGACTTTAGTCCCGCGCGTTGTCGGACTTACCAGATCGGTCAGTCCTCGGCGCGACGGTGCAAAACGGTTTAAGATCACTCCAACGGAGTTCACAGACGAACTGAGCAGGTCAACAACTGTGACACCTGAAGACCGAATATTCGTAGAGGAAATGCTCAAAGACAGCAAATCGCTTCCTCCGGAGTGTGTGATTGAGTGGCGGCAAAGCTGTTTCGGCGTTAAATTTCCGGATCCCAGAGAAGATGTCGACCAAGACTACACTATGTTCCGTGTCGGGAAAGACGGCCAAGTTGGCTTTGGGTTCATAAACGGACAATTGAAAAGACGCGGACTACCGGTCGAGATTGCGGCTGAATACATCAAAACGATTGCTTCATTATTCAAGAACTGCCGTGTGCATCCCAGATGGCCCGACAATTTAGACCGGGATTTATCCATGACAGAATTTAGGGAGCAATACGATAGCGTGAAGACGGCCATAACAACTGTTATCGCCGGAATCAAAGAAGCAGCCTCTCATGCCGCTCAAGAATAATCTAGTTAGCGGTGACTATACACTAACGGAATCCAAAATGCTGAACGGTCCAGAATGGTAACACCGCTGCGCAGCCATTATGCACACGCCGGCTGTCAGAGCGCTGCTTGGCCAAGGAAAACGCATGGAGTTTGGGTATGCCTGCATGACGTCCGATTCCCTTGAGGAATTGCCGCCTGAGTTTCGAGAGGTGTTTCGCGAAGCCGAGCGGCAACTTCAGGAAGGCAAGTGAGAGCAATACTGCTGTTGCACGGCGCCGAACATACCACCCCGAACGGCTACGTTACCCGCCCTATGTCAGCCGATCTCAAGCAGACGATGACCGCACACTCCGACGACCTTGGTAGCTCCCACTTGTGTTTCCTTGTTCACATGCTGATGGCCGTGAAGAAGTATGCGCGGCTGGTGACGGTTGATGTAGGCGTTGAGGGCATCGAAGCCGTAGTGAGTATCATCTTCCTTGTCGTGCACATGGCGCGGACTGTTGTGCGATACGAACACTTCGACGCGGGGAAAATCTTTCAGCAGGTTGGCCGCTTCCTGCTGTTCGTACAGGAAATGTCCACGCGGTTTGTACTTCCATGAACCGTTGAACCCGCCGAAGCGAAGGCCGCCGAACTCGGCCACCTTCAGATGCAAGTCGGTGATACCCGACGGGAATGGCGTTGGCGCATCGTGATTGCCTTTGACGGCGAAAACTGGCGGAACACCAAACGCTTGTTGTGCCTCCAGAATCAGGCCATCAGCGGTATCGCCCAAAGTCAAAATCAAATCGGCTTGGCCAGAACCGTGTCGCCAGTGCAGGTCGTCAATGTCGGCAAGAACAAACGCTCGCACTTATTCCTCATCCTTCCTCTTTCGCAGTGACACGCGCCATTCTTCTTCTTGTCTGACCAGGGCGCCGAGTAGGTCGCGCAACACTTTACCTTCCGGTTTGCCGAGCAAGTCCTTCAGCTTGGCGCTGGAGAAGTCGGTAAGTTCCGGCCAGAGCGGTGATTGGCGGAGCAAGGCGAGCATCTGTTCGTACTCGTCGAATTGGTTGGTCTTGGTGGGAATCTTCAACTCGGTGACGTGCTTCACTGTCGCCTGACGGTCGGCTCCGAAGATGCGCTGGTAGTCGTGTTGCCGTGCGAACTCAATGATGGCAGCCTCGACCTGTTCCATTTGCGCTTTCACGTTGTCGGCTTGGGTCTGCAATTCTTTGCGTTTGATGCCGAGGCTGGCGAGTTGGTTGACCAACGCGGGGCCGTCGTCGGGCAGTGGCGTTGGCTGCGGGGCTTGTTCTTCGATGGCGTAGAGATGTTTCCAGATCGGGCAAAGTGGCCGGTACTCGCACCAGTTGCAGAGACGGGATTCGCACGCGGGGAAGTTATTGGTGGTGGTGGCGACTTCGATCTCCTGAATCTTGGCGATCATTTTGGCGCGGAGTTCATCCAACTCCTGCTCGGTGCGGCGCGAGCGGATTTCAAGGTCAGCGCGGACATAATGCCAGACGAGTTCAACCTGTCGCACTTCGCCGAAGTAATCCCGCAAACCGATTTCGTAGAGCGCCAGTTGCCGGTCTTGGTCTTTCTCTTCTTGGGAGGGTGGCGTCTGGTTCGTCTTGTAGTCGTGAATCTCAAAGATGCCGTCGGTCATCTTGTCCACGCGATCAATGAAGCCGGTCATCTTGTATTGGCCGGCGGCATCGAGGGTGATGGGCACTTGCATTTCCAACGCGACGGCCAAGCCTTGGTTGAACGGGTGGTAGTGCCGGTAGTAACGCTCGATGCAGGTCCGTCCAGTGGCGCGGTAGTCGTCGGCGGTCAGGTCGGGTTTGACGATGCGAACGGCGT
>VHCW01000217.1 GCA_016871575.1 Verrucomicrobiota bacterium | reverse complement strand
GCACGCACCGCGTGCAGAATCCTGGCAACCCGGCCAGCTACACCCAAACCTGTCGTGGACCCATTACCGCACGTTGCTGCGCGTGGACAAGCCGGAGGCGCGGGCGTTTTACGAGATCGAGGCGATCAAGCAGAACTGGTCGGCGCGCGAACTGGAGCGGCAGATCAACAGCTTGCTGTACGAGCGACTGGCGTTGAGCAAGGACAAGAAGGGACTCTTGCGGCTGGCCACCAAAGGCCACGAGATCGCCAAGCCGGGGGACGTTTTCAAAGACCCGGTGGTGATCGAGTTCCTTGGCCTGCCGGAATCACCGCGGCTGGTGGAATCGAAATTGGAAGAGGCGCTGCTCAACAACCTCCAAGCCTTCCTGCTGGAACTCGGAAAAGGTTTCGCGTTCGTCGCGCGCCAGGAACGCCTCACGCTGGACAGCGATCATTTTTACGTGGACCTCGTCTTCTACCACACGGTACTGAAGTGTTACGTGTTGATTGACCTCAAGGTGGGCAAGCTGACGCATCAAGACTTGGGCCAACTGCAACTCTACGTGAACTACTTCGACCACGAGCGGCGCACGCATGGCGACAACCCGACACTGGGCCTGATTCTCTGCACCGACAAGAATGACGCCGTCGTGCGCTACACTCTTGGCCCGGACCAAGAGCGAAAGATTTTCGCCAGCCGCTACAAACTCCACCTGCCCAGCGAGGCGGAACTGAAGGCCGAACTCCGCCGCGAACTGCGGCAACTCAAGCAATCATGAAGGAACAAGAGTTTATGAGCCAAGAAAACCTGCTGCAAAAAGAAGCGAAGATGATGAAGTTGGAGAAACTCATTGCCCAACGCGAGGGCATCTCCACAAAGCCGTTCCCCGTGCCGGTGAAGGAGTTGCTCAAACGTTACGAGCAGCTTTACACGGGGGCGATCAGCGACGTGCTCCGGGAGTTTTGCCTGCTTGACCAGTCGCTACCGGGCTACCTGCGGCCGTTGCGCGACAGCGATGTCGTGGCCGGAATCGCGTTCACCGTGAAGAGCGCGCCCAACGTGAAGATTACCGGCGAGATGACGTTCCGCACGCAGATGCTCGACGAGATGGGCGAGGACACTTTTGTCGTGTGGGATACTTCCAACGACGAGAAGGCGACGCTCTGGGGCGGTGTGATGACGGCCACCGCGTACGGCAAAGGCGTGAAGGCAGCGTGCATTGACGGTGGCATCCGCGACACAAAACAGATTTTGGAGAAGCCGTTCCCGGTTTATTACAAGTACCGGATCCCGAACGGGTCGCTGGGCCGGTGCCTGATCACGCACTATCAGATTCCGATCAAGATCGGTGATGTGGTCATCAAGCCCGGCGACGTAGTGTTTGCCGACTGCGACGGCGTGGTCTGCATTCCGCGCGACAAGGCGTACGATGTGCTGGTTCGCGCCGAAGAGATTCGCGCCAACGAGAAGAAAATCTTCGGCTGGGTCGCCGAAGGCCAAAGCATTCACCAGATCACCGAGAAAGGCGGGTACTTTTAATGGTGGACAGAAAAATAGGGGACAGAAAAACTGAGAATATGAAGATCAAACTCTGCATTGTTCTGTCCACATATTTCCCATGCCGGTAACCGTCAAACAACCTATCCGCCGCCTGTCGCAAGCTGAGTTTGGCGACTTGGCTTTCGAGGTGATGCGTGTTGTCTTTGCGATCCGCGACGATTTAGGCCGTTTTTTTGATGAGAAGATCTACAAACGCGAACTGGCAGGTCGTTTCCCTGCCATCGAACTCGAAGTGCCGGTTGCGGTCAGTCACGACGGCTTCACGAAACTGTATTTTCTCGATGTGCTGGTGAATGCGGGGGCTGTGTTTGAGTTCAAGACAGTGGACACTTTGACACCACGTCACGAGGCGCAACTTCTCCATTACCTGCTGCTGGTCGAACTGACGCATGGAAAACTCGTCAATCTGCGGCCAGAGACGATCGAACATAGATTTGTAAACACCACGTTGCGACTTTCTGACCGCGTCCGATTTGAGATTGAACAGAGCGGCTGGGACCGGTGCGTCAACGGTGCCGGTCGATTTCAGGAGGTGTTGGTGGCGCTGTTGCAAGATTGGGGCACCGGTCTTGATGTGTCGCTCTACGATGACGCTTTAGTCCATTTCTTCGGTGGCGAAACCGTGGCGATCCGGGATGTGGAGATATGGATGGCCGATCACAGCCTTGGACAGCAGAAGATGCGAATGGCGACAGATGGAGTCGCATTCAAGCTGACCACGTTACCGGAGAACTTGGAGGGGTTTGAAGCGCACACGCGGCGGCTGCTGGAACACACAAATCTGGAGGCAATCCTATGGGCGAACATCAACAGGAAAACTGTGACATTCAAAACTCTCAGAAACGGCCGGGGAGAGGAACATTCATGAATTCTGATGTTTTTGTCCCCCGTGTTTCTGTCCGCCTTTCCCGGTTGCGCTGGCTGATTCTCGGTTTGCTGTTTCTGTCCACGGTCATCAACTATCTGGACCGGCAGGCGCTGTCGGTGTTGTTGCCGACGTTGCGCACCGACCTTGGCCTGACCAGCGCAGATTACGGCAGCATCACGATGGTGTTCATGCTTGCGTACACGGTCGCGCAACTCGGGGCGGGCATGATCATTGACAAGATCGGCGTGCGCCGCAGCTTCAGTTTCTTCATTGTCGGCTGGTCGTTCTCGGCGATGGCGCACGCGTTTGCCCGGGGCGCGATGAGCCTCGGTGTGTTTCGTTGTCTGCTGGCGCTGAGCGAGGCGGGGAACTGGCCCGCGGGCGCGAAGGCCGTGGCGCGTTGGTTTCCGCCGCAACGCCGCGGCATGGCGATG
>VHCW01000216.1 GCA_016871575.1 Verrucomicrobiota bacterium | reverse complement strand
GACAAAGCACAATTCCCGGCTCCGGTATGTCCGTGAACCGATAACCGTCGCGCAACAGATGGCGGTTGTACGTCGAATGAACAGTGCTTTCAATGTAGAACACCCGTCGTCCCATCCGCGCAAACTGGCGACAGAGTTGCTGGGGACGCTGGATCCGCCAGTGCCAGTCGATGATCGAAAACAAGATTACGTCGCCCGCTTTACCAACGGGGGGCAACGTGGCGGCAACCTTCTGGTGAATGCGGTTCAATTTAGCAACGGAAACATATTTCCGTGCGGGTTTAGAATCGGGCATTGCCTGTGCAGCGAAGCGGTAGAAGGGTTGCTTCACATAATTAAACCAACCGGCTCGTAGCAGGCGGGCCGCACTATCCGTCCCGACGGAGCGTTTGAGGTGAACCCTCATCTCTGCGATGCCTTTTCTACGAGAACCTGACCATGGGAAATCACGATCTGTTTGAACTTTGATTTTCGCGGCTGGCCAGTGCCAAGACCGGGGTAAGTAGCGTCAACCACGCCGCATTCGTCCACCAACTGCTTGATGAACCCGACCATGCCATGCTGGTGGCTAAACAACGGCTGTTTGCGCGCCTTTCGCAGCCCAAGGCGCTGCAACATACAAGGTGATTCGATTTCGCCACGATACCGATTACCATCGTACCAACTCGGCCAGTAGCCCGTTCCCCAGTCTTCGATCACGTAAAGACCGCCGTCCTTGAGGTGACAGTCGAACAGATGCCAGAAAGTTGCCCGCGTCAACCGACCGACATGCGAACCATCGTCAATGACCACATCAAAACTGTTTGGAGCATTTTCGGCAGCGATGCGATCTAGAATCTGGAGATCATCTTGTTGACCATGGTAGGTGCGGATGCGCCCACTCGGGTCGTCAATCTGGATAGGCTGTACATCGAGACCAACGATCCGTCCTTTCTGAAAGTAGTCTCGCCACAACAGAAGCGACCCGCCCTTATGGATGCCGACCTCCAACAAGACGATGGGCTTGTCCCAGAGCCCCTCGAACCATTTTTCGTAATTTCGCAGGTAATGTGGCATTTGCACCTTGTCGGTGTCGTACCCACTCGCATCAATTGGTTTAATCATGTTCGACCCGCACTCCCAGAATTTTGGTGTCAGGGGAGGGAATTGAACCCCCGACCAAGGGCTATGAGTCCCCTGCTCTACCGATGAGCTACCTTGGTACCGCAACGCGACACAGTGTAATAATGTCCGGGGAAAATGCAACCGTTTTTGACACGCAAAAAGGATTGGCATAAGCCGGGACTTGCAAAACTCTCGCCCACGCCTATCATGCCGCTCGCTATGTTTACTGGAGCTTATACTGCCATCGTCACTCCGTTCACCAAGTCAGGAACGGTGGACGAACCGCGCCTGCGCGATCTGGTCGAATTCCAGATCGCCCACGGCATTGACGGCCTCGTGCCCTGCGGCACCACCGGCGAGTCCCCCACCCTCAGCCACGAGGAACACAACCGCGTCATCGAGTTGACGGTGGCATTCGCCGCCAAACGCTGCAAGATCATCGCAGGCACCGGGTCGAACTGCACCGACGAAGCCATCACACTGACAAAACACGCCAAGGACGCCGGCGCTGACGCCTCGCTGCAAGTATCGCCGTACTACAACAAGCCGACGCAAGCCGGCCTCTACGCGCACTTCCGCGCCATCGCGGAGTCAGCCGGATTGCCCATAATCATTTACAACATTCCCGGCCGCTGCGGCGTGGATGTCGCCAACGATACCATCGCCCGGTTGCGCCGTGATTTACCGCAACTGGTCGTCGGCCTGAAGGAGGCGACCGGCAGCGTGGATCGCGTCAGCCAGATCCGCGCGTTGGTGGACAAGGATTTTTCGATTCTTTCCGGCGACGATTCGTTGACGCTGCCCATGATGGCAGTCGGCGCAGCGGGCGTCATCAGCGTCGCATCGAACATTGTGCCCCGCGAGGTCAGCGACATGGTGCACGCGGCACAACAAGGTGATTTCGCAAAGGCCGGGCAACTGCACGCAAGGCTGTTCCCGCTGTTCAAAGATCTGTTCATCGAGACCAACCCGACCCCGATCAAGGCCGCGCTCGCAATGGCAGGACACATTGAGGAAACATATCGTCTGCCGTTGGTGCCGATGGCAGAACAGAACCGAAACCAGTTACGCAAAACGCTGACTGTATTGGGCTTGGTAAAATGAACCCGGTGCGAATCATCATTTGCGGAGCGAAAGGCCGCATGGGCCGCACACTGGTCGCTTGCGCGCAGGCTGACGCAGAATTGCGGCTCGCCGGGGAAATTGATCTCGGCGACGATCTCTCCGCAGTCATCGCCGGCTGCGATGCGGTCGTGGATTTTTCCGCGCGGGAGGCAACGCTCTCCGTCGCAACGCTGGCGGCACAACACAAGAAGGCGCTCGTTATCGGCACCACCGGTCACGCGGATGCGGAGAAACAACACATCTGCTCGGCCATCACAAGCATCCCTTGCGTCTGGACGGCCAACTTCAGCACCGGCGTCAACCTGCTGTTCTGGCTCTGCGGCCAGGCGGCCAACATCGTGCCGCAGTGGGATTGTGAAATTGCCGAGACGCACCACACCGCCAAGAAGGACGCGCCCAGCGGCACGGCCAAACGATTGCAGGAGGTTATTCGGAAGGTGACCGGCAAAGAAGTCCCTGCGCACGCATTCCGCATCGGCGATGTCGTCGGCGACCACACGGTCACCTTCGGCGCGCCCGGCGAACGAATCGAACTGACGCACCGCGCCGGCAGCCGTGAGACGTTTGCGCGCGGCGCGCTTCGTGCCGCCAAGTGGGCGGTCGCGCAGAAACCCGGCTTGTACGACATGCAGGACGTTCTGGGCCTGCGTTGAGCGGCCATGAAAGTCGGCATCGGACTCGGCTCGAACCTCGGCGACCGGCTGGTTCATC
>VHCW01000215.1 GCA_016871575.1 Verrucomicrobiota bacterium | reverse complement strand
TGGCCAGCGCGACGGCGTGCTCGTCTGGATGAACAACACGGCCCACATCGAAGTCCGCAATTGTCACCTCAAGAACAGCGGTCGCACCGGCATCATGATGATTGGTCAGAACACGGGGAATCTCGTTGCCGGTTGTTGGATCGAGCACATGGGACTCAACGGCGTCAGCCTTTGCAATCGTTTCCCGGCAACACTTGACCGATGTGAGCAGAACCGGATTCACAACACTCGCATCAGCCACGTCGGCGAACTTCACTGCTACGCCGAGTGTGTGACGATCTTCAACGTCAGCAGCAACGAAGTGGACCACTGCGAATTGGAGAACTCGGTACGCTACGCCATCACCGTGCGCGGCAACACCGGCGCGCAATACGGTCCGCCGGTCACGACGTCGCTGCCGCCTGCCAAGGGAAACCGGTTCCACCACATCCGCATCTCGCGTTGCGGACAGGACAGCGGCGACATGGGTGCGCTCCACACGGCTGGCTTGAACAATCCCGGCGGCGGCAGCGTGAACACGTTCGAGCAAATCGTCGTGACCGACACCCGCGCGATTGCTTCCATGAAAGACTGGCCGCCGGATGGCATTTTCATTGATTGGCCGAAGATGTCCATGGACCAGATTTTCCGCGACATCCAGATTCTGCGTCCTCAAGGCAAGCAACTCCGCAGCAACGGAAAGGACAACGAGGCGTCGGCCCAGACCGAGAACGTGAGTTGGCAGCCTGATTTCCGCGAGGACCGGATGGACTACAAGAATATCGGCCTGACAGCGGAGTTTCCCGCCGAATATGGCTTGCGGCCGCAAACGGTGTCGGACATGGCGCTTCGTTGGCAGCGTCCTGCGGGAGGTCCGCGGCACAGTGATGTTTGCTTTTCGATCCGGTGGATGCGGAAGAATGTGGACCCGTTCGAGAAGATCGCGGCGTTTCACGGCACGCGGTTCGATTGGGTGTATGCGACGAAGGAGTTCATCGCGCAGTGCGCGCAGCGCGGCTATCCGATCTGTCATTGCACTGCGCCGATGCGGCAGGACCGTGGCCCCGGCGAAGGGAGCGCCGCCGCGACTTACAAGATCGGCCGCGCCGAGGACATTCGCGGGCAGCCGTTGATCGCCAGTTGGCAGAACTGGAACCCGCCGTGGGGCTGCTACAGCAACCCAGACTTCTTCCGCCTGATGGAGCAGGACGTGATCTTCGCCATCGAATCGGGCGCAACGTACATGCACGTGGATGACCCCGACACTCAACAAATGCTGAGATGGGGCGGCGACCCGAAAGACAAGGAGACGCGCGGATGTTTCTGCGGCCATTGTCTGGGGAACTTCCGAGCTTATCTAGCCGCGCTGCCAGCGGAGGAACTCAAGACGTTCGGCGTCGGCGACCCGAGCACATTTGACTACAAGCAATTCATTCTCGACGGCAAGCGCAGCGTCGCGCTGCGAAAACACTACGAACGCTCCTACGAAAAGACCATCCGCTCCTTTCTGGAAAGACTGCGGGCGAGCGCCCACAAGAAGGCGGGGCGCTATTTCCCGTTTGCGTGCAACAACGGTTCCTTCACCCACTGGGAGGCGCCGATTGACCTCTTCGATTTCGCGGTGGGGGAACTTTCGAAATACGACCCGCCAACGCCGGTTTCGATCTGGAAGAAGGCAGTGAACATCACGCGCATGAACAAAGCCCAAGTGTTTACGCTTCGCAGTAACGACACCCAAGAGAACCAGAAGATTCTATGCCTTTCGTATTGTTTGGGAATGAACTTCGTTGCACCTTGGGATGTCTGGCTTGGAGGTTCGGAACGTCTCTATGGTGAGCCGCAGGACTACAACCACTTCTTTGCCTTCGTTCGCAACAATGCCCGATGGCTCGACGGCTACGAATATGCTGCCGCGGCCGGGAAAGGTGTCCGCGACGATTGGTATGGCGAGCAACCGCCTGTCGCGCTGGCCGGAAACGAAGATGCCTACGCGTTTGTGCGTGCCGTGCCGGGCGGCAGCGACAAACCCGTCGTGATCCATCTTTACGATTGGGGCAAGGATCCCAAGCCATTTCGTGTCACGCTGGACAACGCGCGTTTCTTCCCCGGCAAACGCCTCGCGTGTCGTCTGCTGACGCCCGTCCAACAAAGTGCCGCGGAACATGCGCTCGGCGAGAAGACGAAGGACTTCTCCAAGTTCACTCGCTCCGCAGAACTGCCCTGCGGCGGCGATGACCGGCAAACCACTGTGGAAATCCCCGTGTTGGACCCGTGGGCGATGTTAGTTGTGTCTCCAACCAAACAAGGAAGCCCATGACCATCGTCGGCTTGCTGCCCTTGGTTAGTCTGCTGTTCATCTGTCTCACAATGTATCGGTGGCGTTTGGCCGCTGGGGACCCGAACAGTGGACTTTATGCATTTCTAGGCGGCTCGACGTTGTGGGGTGCTTTGTTGGTCGTCGCAACGGAAACGCTCAGTTTCTTCGAAGGGATCACTTTTTCGTCTCTGCTGGTTTTCTGGACGGTGGCCGGGATTGGTTCTGCGGTGCTCTATGTCGCGACGTTACGAAAGTGTCCGCCACAGACGGGGCAACTCCGTCCTCGGTTTTCTTTCGGACAGATTCTGCTGCTGACCGCAATTCTGGCGATCACGGCCACAATCGGCTCGATAGCTTTCATCGCGCCGCCGAACACTTGGGACTCGATGGATTACCACATGCCGCGAGTCCTCTACTGGATCCAGAACCAGACGGTGGAGTTCTATCCGACACATTTCTCAAGTCAGAACCAACTGGCGCCCGGTGCAGAGTACGTTGTGATGCATCTCCAACTCCTGAGTGGTTCGGATCGGCTGGCGAACTTCGTGCAGTGGTATGCGCTGATCGGCTGCATGGTCGCCTCGGCGTTTCTGTGCTCGCGGTTTGGGCTTGGCCGGACAGCGGCGCTTTGTTCCGCGCTATTTATCGCGACGATTCCGATGGGCATTCTCGAGGCTTCCAGCACTTACGTTGAT
>VHCW01000214.1 GCA_016871575.1 Verrucomicrobiota bacterium | reverse complement strand
TCTACACCGCGCTCGGCAGCGGTTTGCCGGTGCCGGTCCCAGTCGAGCGAGCGCGCGCCGTCGTGGATTGGACCGAACGGGTCGCGCGCCCTGCCGACGATGCGAAACAACAATTCCTCCGTCGTTTTCCCGCCGCTCTCGAAGCTCCCGTCCTGATCACCGGAGCGACGGGTTTCATCGGACGCGCCCTGCTTCGACGATTGCTTGCCGAGAACCAACGCGTGCGGATCCTCGTTCGACGGGAGCCGCTTGCCGAGATCATGAATGACCCACGCGTTGAGGTCGTGCTCGGCGACCTCGGTGACCCTTCTGCTGTGGATCGCGCGGTTGCAGGCACGAAATTGATTTATCACGTCGGAGCGACCATGAGCGGGTCGCCGGTGGACTTCGAACGCGGCACCGTTGCCGGCACGCGCAACATTATTGAAAGCGCGCGCCGCCATCGTGTTGCCAAGCTTGTCCATGTCAGTTCACTCAGCGTCTTGCACGCCGCCGCGGCCGGCGACGGGACAACCGTCAAGGAAGACTGGCCGTTGGAGCCGCATCCTGAACTTCGCGGGGCGTACACCCAGACGAAACTGGCCGCCGAACGTCTTGTCCGCGATGCCGCTGACCTTCCCCGGATCATTCTTCGTCCCGGTCAAGTGTTCGGGCCAGACGCGCCGTTGCTCACACCGGCTGTCGCCCGCCGGTTGAAATCGCGGTTACTGATTCTCGGCAACGGCCGACTCGTACTTCCGTTGGTCTATGTGGATGACGTGGTGGACGCCCTCCTGCTGGCGGCGCGCTCCGACATCGCCGACGGCTCGATCTTCCAACTCGTGGACGATGCGAACATCAAGCAAATTGACTTGGCTGCGCGGTGCGTGCCCGGCGTACCCATCACCTGCCTGCCCCGTCCACTGGTTTTGCTGATGGCGTTTGGCGTCGAGTGTCTCGGCAAACTCTTGAAACGCTCCGTGCCGCTTTCGCGCTACCGGATCCGTTCCGCGCTCGCGCCGCTCCGATTCGATTGTGCAGCGGCCCGCACGCGGCTCGGCTGGACGCCGCGCACCGGCGTCGCCGAAGGACTCAAACGCACCCTTTCACCATGAGCATCTTGTTCTGGCTCTGTGGCGGACTACTGGTGTACACGTATGGCGCATACCCGCTGGCACTGGCGCTACTGGTTCCTGTCGTTCGCAAGCTTCGCCGTGCGCATCGCACAGAGGAACAGCATTATCCGAGCGTTTCCGTCCTGCTCAGTGCCTATAACGAGGAGAAACATATCACCGATCGTCTGGCGAACATCCTCGCGCAGGATTATCCGAACACAAAGTTGCAAGTGCTCGTCGGTTCCGATGGAAGCACCGACGCCACGGACAGTTGTGTCCGCGCGTGTCCCGACCCGCGCGTCTGTCTTTTTGACTTTTTGGAGCGTGGCGGCAAGCCAAGCGTCCTCAAACGCCTCGTCCCACACGCCACCGGTGAGTTACTCGTGTTCACCGATGCCAACACGCAATGGCAACCGGATGCGCTCAAGAAACTCGCCCGTCATTTTGCCGATCCTCGAATTGGCGGCGTCTGCGGGCGCCTGGTCTTTCAGGGGAAGGACGTACGCACTGACGAAAGTCCCTACTGGAAACTCGAAACATTTCTCAAGACCAACGAGAGCGCCTTGGATTCGTGTCTCGGCGCGAACGGCGCGATCTACGCGATCCGCCGCTCGGCATGGCCGGAGATTCCGGACAACACGTTTGTGGACGATTTTGTCATTGGGATGCGTGTGCGCGAACAAGGGTTGCGCGTGCTTTACGATACCGAGGCGGTTGCGACCGAGGAGTTGCCGGTGACTGTCGGCCACGAGATGACGCGGCGCATACGGATCGGCGCCGGCGATTTTCAGGCGCTCGTCTTGTGTTGGCGCTCGCTCCTCCCGTGGCGCGGTCTGTACACGTGGTCGTTCTGGTCACACAAGGTGTTGCGGTGGTTCGGGCCGTTTTTCATGATCGGCGCGCTGGTCGCCAATTACTTTCTTCTTCCGGCCCCATTCTTTCTCGTCACGATGATGCTTCAGTTGGCTTTCTACGCCTTGGCGCTGCTGGGCGTCATCGTCCGACGCAAGTTTATCCTGTTCAGCGCCCCGCACTATTTTGCGGTCATCAACCTTGCGCTGCTGCTCGGTTTCTTCCGCTACCTCACCGGCACGCAACGAGCCGCCTGGCGTCGCACGGCGCGCTGAACGCTTGCCGAAAGCAAGTCCCGCCTTTAGGATGTGCCCCACATGACTTCTGCGGATGCCATGCCGTTGTGCGTTGACCTGGACGGGACGTTGATCAAAACGGACCTGCTCTGGGAGTCGGCGCTCCGGCTCATTGCCCGCAATCCGCTCTATCTTTTCGCGCTGCCGTTCTGGTTTCTCCGGGGACGCGCCCGCCTGAAAAGTGAAATCGCGAAGCGCGTGGAGTTGAATCCCGCCCTGCTGCCGTACCATCACGAGGTTCTGGATTTCCTGCGCGAGGAACACGCGCGCGGCCGGCAACTGATCCTCGCCACCGCGTCCAATCATCAACTGGCCGGGTGCGTTGCGGCCCATTTCGGATTGTTCGCCGAGGTGATCGCCTCCGATCACCAGCACAACTTGCGCAGCCGGGCCAAGGCCGCCCGCCTCGTGGAACGGTTTGGCCACCGCGGTTTCGATTATGCGGGGAATTCCTGCGCCGACATGCCGGTCTGGCGCGAAGCGCGCCGCGTGATTGTTGTCGGCAAGGAACGCCGCGAGTTCCCCGATGCCCGCGTCTTTCACACAAACCCCCAAACGTTGCGCCATTTGCTCCGCGCAATCCGTCCGCACCAGTGGGCCAAGAACCTCATCCTTTTCGTTCCGCTGCTGACAGCGCACCATCTCGACAAGGAACCGCTGTTGCGCGCCGCCGCCCTGGCGTTTGCGGCTTTCAGCCTTTGCGCGTCCGCGCTCTACCTCCTCAACGACCTGCTCGACATCGAATCCGACCGTC
>VHCW01000213.1 GCA_016871575.1 Verrucomicrobiota bacterium | reverse complement strand
CACAAGGGACACACCGTCGCGGGCACCGTTGATTTGATCTTGCAAGAATTTCACACCAGTGCCGCCACCAACGGCGACCGGGGGGAAACGCGGATGTCCGGCGACGGATTCGGCTGGGAGTGTCGGCACATGGCGAACGGCTGAACTCCTAGCTGACACCGATGGGACATCCGTTACCGCCGCAGAGGGCACGGGCGGCAGGCTGTCGAGAATGCACTGCATCTCGGCGGTCACTTCATCGTAATTCTGGTAACGGTCTTCTGGTTTCTTCTCCACCATCCGGGTCACCAGTGCCGCAAGTGCGGGAGGGCAATCTGGCCACACTTTCAAGATGGCCGGGGGCGGTTCATAAACATGTTTGTGCACGATTGCCAAGGCGTCGCCGTCGCGGCCATAGGGCAGTTGCCCAGTGAGCATGTAGTAGAGTGTGCAGCCGAGGCTGTAGATGTCGGCACGGAAATCCACGTCTCTATTGCCCCGTGCTTGTTCGGGGCTGACGAAATGTGGTGTACCCATTGAGCCGCCGAATGGCGTTAGTCCGGTCAAGGTGCTGGAAACGCTTTTGGCCAAACCGAGGTCGCCCAGTTTCACTTCGCCGTTGTTGGACAAGTAGATGTTGTCGGGTTTGATGTCGCGATGAATCAGCTTGGCCCGTTTCCAACCGTAGTCCAAGGCTTGGGCGACGCACAAGGCAATCGTCACCGCTTCGGCGGGATGGAGTCGGCCCTTACGGTCAAGGCGCTGTTGGACGTCCTCTCCATCCACGAATTCCATGACGAAATAGTAGGTGTCCTCGTGTTTGCCAGCTGTATAGACCTGAACCATGTTGGGATGATTGAGGCGAGCGGCGGAGGCAGCTTCGCGCTTGAAACGGGCAACAAAATCCGAGTCGTCGCTCCAATCGCGGGGAAGGAACTTGACCGCAACGAGGCGGTCAAGTTCCGGTTGGCGGGCTTTATAGACTGCCCCCATACCACCTTGACCGAGCTTAGCAATGATCTCACAATCACCAATTTTTTGCCCTTCTAGTCCCGCCATGTTGTCTCCTTCATGTTGTCTCCTTCATGTTGTCTCCTTCGAACTAAAAGCAAGTGTAGAACCATGCGGCGGCAGGTCAAGCGGGAAGTGGCATGTTAGCGGCATGTTAGTTCCCAGTGATGAGATCTTGAAAGGGCCTAAAACGCGACGAGACCCATTTCAGACAGATAGCCTCGTGGCCGCACAATGTATCGCTGGTTGCCGGCGAGAAGCTGAATCTCATTGCTGATGAGCCGCTGCATACCGGCGAGTTCCGTTGCTTGGTATAGGTGGGTGTGGTTAGGGAAAAGGCGGAGGCGCTCGCGGAGAATCTGCTCGCGCCACAACTCCTCCTGCTGTTGGTCGGGACCGGCAAACACCACGCAGAAGATGGCGTGTTTTCCCAAGGCGCAGAAACTGCGCGACAAATCATTGTGTCCGTCAGATGGTCGGCCGTCCGTGACGAGAAACACAAGAGGCGTGGCATCGCCCTCCCGCAGCCCGGGGCTTTCCAATTCATTCTGGATACTTCGTTCCAGCACAATCAACGCCGCGCTCAGTAAGGAGGCCCCGCCGGTTTCGATCTCTGCAAGGTGGTGAATCACATCTGTGTGGTCTGCGTTTCCTTCCCGCACGGGTGTGAGCGGCATGAGTTGGAAAGCCTGAGTTTGATACACAATAAACGTCAGCGCCAGCGGCTTCTGGTTCTCCGTGTCTTGATGAACCTGGCTGCGGATGTGATCATGCAGGCTCCGCAAGGTTTTGAGTACCGTCTCCCTCAATGGGCCGCGCATGGAAGCCGACCAATCGAGGACGAAGTAAATCGCCAACCGACGTAACCCCATTTCGCTCATCAGTTCTCTCCTAACAAAACTTTATTGCGCATACATCATCGTTTGTATACGAATCGCGAGTGCAACATCCAGATCATTGTGTGTTCAGATTATTGTGCTGACAATTGGCTTGGCTATTTCTAAAGTAGCAATGGAAGAATCGCAAGATGCAAATCAAGATTCAAATCAAGATTCAGAACGCAGCTAGATGGGGAGGCGGCAGCCGATGCTGATGATCGAAACGACCCGCTTGTACTTGGAGGTGGGACGGGGCCAACGGATCTGTAACGGTTTGTACCTTGGCGCCGCACGGGGCACCATCACCGCAATCATGGGACCGGCCGGCAGCGGCAAGAGTGTATTCTTGAAGCTACTGATCGGCTACCTGCGCCCCACATCGGGCTACGTCCAAATTGCCGGCCAGCGCCTCGACGCGCAGGACGAAGCGATCCGCAACCGGGTCGGCTACGTGCCACAAGCGGAGATCATGATTCCCGAACTGACTGTGGGCCGATCACTGGATTATCGGCTACGGCTGCGCTCAGGGGGCATGCGTTCGCGCGACCGGGATCGAATCATCCGGGAAACCTGTGCCAGTGTGGGGTTCGTCAATGTGGATTCCCTGTTGAAAAAGCGCATTGGCAGCCCGGAGTCCCTCGGCAAGCACCCAAGCGGCGGGGAACGGCGACGAATCAATATCGCCCATGAATTACTCAGCCGCCCGGATGTCTTGTTTCTTGACGAGCCAACCTCAGGACTTTCATCGCTGGAGGCCGATAATCTGGTAAATCAACTACGCGAATTGGCGGATGGTGGGTTGACGATTGTGATGACAATTCACCAGCCAAGTCAGACGATCTTCGAATGGCTGGACGATCTGTTGATTGTTGGTTGGGGCGGGACGCTGGCCTATTACGGAAAGGCACAAAGCGCTACCGGCTATTTTCAGGAAATCACCGACCTGCAATTGCGGCCACGCCAGAACCCGGCCGAGTACCTGCTCGATTTTGTCCGCAACCCGCAGATCAGCGCTTGGGCGGTAGATGAGTTTACCAAGCATCAGCAACAAGGACGGGCGGTTTATTTGAAGGAGGAGCCCGCACTTGACCCTCAACCAAGGCAGGAACACCAGCCCCGCGCCGCCGACAACGCCGCCAAG
>VHCW01000212.1 GCA_016871575.1 Verrucomicrobiota bacterium | reverse complement strand
CCAGCACAGCAGGACGAGGATCACGCTCGTCATGTGTTCGGGCGAAGGGCAGATAGGAACCTTGATACGGCGCGAGCATTCCTTCCGCGCCGAACGGCGCCGCGCGCAGGTTCCAGCCGGTGTAGGTCGCCAGCGGCACGGCCACATCCGGCAACCGGATGCCGGTCACTTCATTGCCATCGCGATCAACAGCAGGCACCAGCGTCCGATATGGCTTACCGATCTTCGGCGGAACGATGTCCGCGATGCCGGCCTTCTCCCAACGCGGCCCGAAGTCGAGACGCAGCGGCGTGTAGCAGACCGTCGGCGCTTGCACGCCGGGAATCTGCGGGAACAATCCGCGGAATTCATCCACGGTCACGAGCGTGCCGTTGCTGATTCGCGGATAACGGCTCTCCGGCGGCGGCAGACCGCGGCTGACCCAATCATCCAACGCCACCAACAACGCTCGGAGGATGAAAGGCCGGTCGTTGAGCGGGTTGCACGGGTTCTGATAACTGCCACGCTCCGTCGAGCCGCCGCCAAGATGTTGCGCACCAGCGGCCACGTAGAGCCGCGTATTTGGATCGAGCGACACATCCCGTTTGCCGTCCACGTCGGTGTGCAACAACGACGCGCCGCGTGTCCAATACTCCGTCGAGCTTTGCGTGAAAAATATCTTCGGCATCTGGCCGTGCGCGCGCGCTGTGGCGAGGATGTCGCCCGTGCGACGAGTTACCGGATCGGTCTGCGGCACGGTGTTGAAGGGGAACGATTCGGACGGAACGAGGACGTTCTCGTGTTGCGTGGCGCAAAGTGTGGCCATCCCGAACCGCTGGTTGAAAAGGCCGCGCCCTGACCCGCTGACGTGCGAAATCCCGCCATCGAACACCATGCGTCCCCGTTCATCGGCGTTGAAGTCCTCGTAAATGAAGTAGTTCACGAACCGGCCCGACTGCGAGATGCCGAAGATGTACGCATGTTGAACTGTGCCCGCGAGCGGGCTGTTGTTTTCGTATCGGAAGAACGAAACACAATCGCGCACTGCTGCGAGACCGAGTCCCGACACGCGAGGATCGCGCGCCGTATAGACGAGTTCATAGAGCCAGCCCGGACGAAGGCCGCCTTTCACCCACAGATGCCCCGCATCGGCGACGCGTTTGCCGTCTTCCACGCGCGCGAACGCCCAGTGATCAGCGGGAATCTCCACTGCTGGTTCGGAACGTTTGGGCCGCATCGTGAGTCGCGCCTGTTTCGTGTCGGTGCTGACCGGCGGATACGGAATCGCGACAGTCCACGGCGTCCAGTACAGCGGTGAACTTTCGACAGGCTCATCCCGGCAAATCTCCACATGGACTTTGCCGGTGATGGGCTTGCTGTTCTCCTGCGCCACCGGCAACCCGGCGAGAAGTCGGTCCCCGCCGTCAGGCACTTCCCCGCTCCAGCCGCACCACAACACCGACCAGCCGTTGCGCATCAAGAAACCGTTACCGGCGTCAGCGAGCGTGGTAGGGTTGTTGCCGCGGGCTTCGTTGAACGTCCAAAGGGCGAGTTTGTTGCCGCGGTTGTTCACGTCGTAGAGCAATCGTCCGTTGCCGCGCTTCGCGTCCACTGGTTTGAGCAGAAAGAAGTCTGTCCAGAACTCGACGTGCCCGCGCGCGTTTCGCGGCGCCAGCTTGATGTCGGCGATGCGTGCGCTGCTGGCGTCGTTCGGATCAACCTCGCAGTGCAAGCGCCCGACGATTCGTTCGTAAGCACCCACCTTCCCGAACTCGTGTCCACCAGCAAACGGCCCGCGCTCACGAACCTCCATGCGCACAACCTCGGCTTGCGCTATTGCGCAGAAACCGATCAATAGTATCTCCAGTGTCTTCATTTGAGTTGCAAGATGGCCGCTTGATCGAGCCGCCAATTTTGGGCGAGAGTGCCTTCGATGGAACGCCAGACGCCGTCCTCGATGCGACGAATGCCGACGTTGAACGCAATCTTCAAGCCCGACGATGGTTTCAGACCGAGCGCATCGAACGGAATCGCCCATTCGCAACGCCAGCCGCCGCGCGTCGTGCCGTAGGGTTTCGCGGCGAAGCGGACGGCGTTGCCGACTCGCGTCGCCGCATCCGCTGGCACGCCGGCAAGCGTGACGCTCTCCACGGTGCCGTTCGGGAAACCGTGAATGACGAACGTGCCTTCCTTACCGGCGATGCAAACTTCGGCGCCGTCGTTTTTGCCCCACTTCGTGCCGGTGGTGAGCTTGGTCACGTCGAACATCGCCACGTTCACCGCGACGTAGAGACATCGGTCATCATAAGCAAGCTTGCAGAACGCCGGCGCGCCGCTGGCGGGCCAACGCGATGGCGTGCGGTCGAGACTGACGCTGGTGTTGGGCCACTCGTTCCAGTTGATCTCGCCGTCCAACGTCGGCGGTTGTTCGATGCGCGTGACGCTGACCGGCGTGGTTTTCCGCGCGGGCGGTGGTGTGGGCGGCAGCACGTCGGCAATCGTGAACGGCTTGTTCACGCCGTCGTAGAAGACAACGTTGTTGGTCCAGAGTTTGACGGCGCTCGGCGGGCTGAGCGTGATGGCACCGGGCGCGACGAGTGTGTTGCCCTGGAAGATGCAGCCGCTGGAACGCTGGAACGAGAGGACCATGTTCGTCTCCGCGACGAAGACGTTGTCGCGGATGATGAGGTCAGTGGCGATGTGGTTGTGGGTCGGACGCTCAACGCCGATGGAGACGTTGCGCTCGACAATGCAATCGCGCGCGCCCTCGTCGAGGTAATACGACGACACGCCGTAGCCCTCGCCGATTTTCACGACATCGCGGACGACGTTGCCGCGCAGGATGCAGTTGCGCATCCCGCCGTAGATGGCGCCGCCGTCGTGCATCTCGCGCATCACCCGCGAAATCAAGTTCTCCTCGATCAGATGGCCGCCGCCGCTGCCGATGATGCCGCTGTACGGCGTGTCGTGAATTTCGTTCCGGTACAGGTGAAACCCTTTTTCACTGCCGGGTTTCATCGGATGAGTAACCGACAAGGCGACGGCGCTCGGATGATAGACGCCGACAT
>VHCW01000211.1 GCA_016871575.1 Verrucomicrobiota bacterium | reverse complement strand
CGGCCTCGTCCATCATCCAGTCCACTTCTTTCAGCATCGGCGAGTCGGCGATGGACGCATCCCGCACCCGGCTGCACGACAGCCAGATGACACAGGCGGGGTTGGCGCGCTTGGCCGCGTCGCGGAGGCGCGCCCAGCAGCGGTTGATCGCCTTGCGCTCGTAGGCCAGCTTCTCATCCGCCGCCAGCTTGTCTTCGCCGGGGAACGGTTTGCTCATCAGTGTCTCGAAGAGTTTCTTCTCCGCACCGAGCCATTTGCCACCGTGGGCTTGCTGACGGGCCTTGTCGTGCGGGCACCACATCCAGTCAATCATGAAGCCGTCCATGCCGGTCTTCCGTAGCGCGTCAGCGATGGAGGCCGTCAGGTAGTCGAGATAAGCGTCGGTGAACGGGATGTGATAGGTGCTGGGGAAACCGTAGCTGAGGTCGGGACGTTGCTGGCCCCAGAGCGTGTTCGCGCCGGCACAGAAGTAGCCCATCACCAGCATCCGTCTCGCGTGGCCGAGTTTCACGACCTCGGTGAGAAAATCGTGCTTCAGCCCCGGCTGCGCGGGCACCTTGCCGCCCTGATACCACGCGTAGCCGTTGCACGACACGGCGAAAGTCTGGATCACGTTCGCGCCGAGCGCCTCATACCACGCGACATGCTTCTGCGGATCGGCGTCCGCCCAATGTCCCGGCCCGGCGAATCCGTTTGGCCCGCCCGGCCCCCAGTTGAAGTCCACGCAGAACGCCTTGATTTTCCCGCTGAGGATTTCGCTCCTCCACGCCGGCGTTTCCTGGGCGTGTGTGGCAACCACGAGGGCGAGAACGCCGGCCGCTACGATCCAAGTTCTCGCGCGCATAGAAAGCACAAACCTGTGAGGCAGACAATCTTGTCTGCCTCCCTTGGCCAGTCCCGAAGCAGACGAGATTGTCTGCTTCGCATTGCTCACCCAGATGAGGTTCATGAGTCGTTCCTGTGAAGATTCAACGCCAGCTTACCGGCAAATCCTCCGCGAGGGAATGACGATGTTTGACCGAAGGATGTCAAAGGGCGCATCTCAAGATTTAACACCCCGCCACGGAGTGGCGGACTACGTAGCCCGCCACTCCGTGGCGGGATTCAGAGACTGAGATGCGCCCATGTCAAACCTAGACGGACTGGCGGCGCCGGTGCATGAGAAAATCTTTCCGAGATCGCCAAAACGTGTTGGGTGGCGGAAAACATAATTACGGAGTTGGCCAACTCCGTAATTATCTTCGTTGTCACCACTGCGACCGAACCAGGCAAATCTCATCATGCATGGTCGGTTGGTCGCATTCTGCGTTTGATCTCCAAACGCTTCGAGAGCCTTGAAGAAACTTGCCTCCCGCCGCTGCGCTCTGAACGCACGAAGAAGAACTTGGGCTTCGCAACGCCGGCTGCTAACGTGTGCGTTGTTCAACTGTTTGTGCCATGAAACCATTGCATCAACTCCTTTGCGCCACCGTCGCCTTTGCGTGCGCCGTTTCATTCGCCCAAGCCGCCGACGCGCCAGCCGCGCGAAGCCGTCCCAACATCCTGTTCTTGGTCTCCGACGACCAGCGGCCCGACACCATCGCCGCGCTGGGCAACGCGCACATCCGCACCCCCAACCTCGACCGCCTCGTTCGGCAGGGCGTGGCCTTCACCCGCGCCATCTGCCCCAACCCGCTCTGCGTCACCAGCCGCGCGGAAATCCTCACCGGCTGCACCAGTTTCCTCAACGGCGTCCCCTACGGCGGACGCCTGCGTCCGGACATGCCGATGATCGCCGAGACGTTCCGGCAGGCGGGCTATCACACGTGGCATGTCGGCAAGTGGCACGTTCAGGGCGAACCGAAGACCCGCGGCTACGAGGAGACGCGCGGCCTGTATAGCGGCGGCGGGGGCAAGTTTGAGAACACGCTGAAGCAGGACCACGCGGGCCGCGAGGTCACCGGCTATCGCGGCTGGACCATCAAGACCCCCGACGGCAAGCCCGACTTGAAAAAAGGCGTCGGGTTGACCGCCGACATCAGCCGGCATTTCGCCGACGCGACTATCGAACTGCTCAACCGCAAGACGCCGGAACCATTCTTCCTGCACGTCAATTTCACCGCGCCGCACGACCCGCTGATTATGCCGCCGGGTTGCGCGGACCGGTATGACCCGGCGAAGATTCCGCTGCCCGCGAACTTCCAGCCGGAGCATCCCTTCGAGCACGGCAACGCGCGCGGTCGTGATGAGCTGCTCTGGCCGTGGCCGCGCACGGCGCAGATGGTGCGCGAGGAGATGGCGTGTTACTACGCTGTCATCTCGCACATGGACGAGCAGATCGGGCGCATCCTCGACGCTCTGCGGGCCAACGGCCAGGCCGACAACACCATCATCATCTTCACCTCCGACCAGGGCCTCGCCACCGGCAGCCACGGCCTGCGCGGCAAGCAGAACATGTATGAGCACACCGTCGGCGTGCCTTTGCTGCTGTCCGGGCCGGGCATCGCTCGCGACCGACGTTGCGCCGTCCAATGCTATCAGCGCGACCTGTTCCCTACGCTCTGCGAGCTTGCGGGCGTCAAAGTTCCGCAGGCCGTGCAGGGCAAGAGTCTCGTGCCGATCCTCAAGGGCGACCGCGCGTCTCTCTACCCGCACGTCGTCGGCTACTTCGGCAACGTGCAACGCATGATCCGCGCCGACCGCTGGAAGCTGATTTGGTATCCGCAGATCAACAAGTATCAACTCTTCGACCTCGCGAACGACCCGAACGAGATGAAGGACTTGTCGTCCGCGCCAGAACACACGGCCGTGGTTGCCGATCTGCGCGCCAAGCTCGAAGCGTGGCTGAAGGAAAACCGCGACCCCCTATTTGTCCTGCCAGATGTGCAGGGCCAGGCGCGAAAACCGAAATCGGGCGGATAGGAACCTCAGTGCAGCCAAGACGTAATCAGTCCTGCAAGGCCTGTGAACGGACTTGGAAGTCCGTTCTACGTTGGATGCGGCCGCCCCGTAGAACGGACTTCCAAGTCCGTTCATCCTGAAAACCGAAGTCGTTCGTGAGGCAGACATTCCTGTCTGCCCAACTCCGGT
>VHCW01000210.1 GCA_016871575.1 Verrucomicrobiota bacterium | reverse complement strand
ATACCGCCACGCCCATGATGGCCGAGCCGCGTTTCAGCGTGAAATACGCCGCCGCCGCATGATCTCCTTCGAGTTCGCAACCGCCGCGCGCATCATCTTCGGCGCAGGCAGAGCGAAGGAACTCGGCGGCATCATCGCGGAGTTCGGCAAACGGGCGCTGCTCGTCCATCCCCAACCGGTGCCGCCGCCGCTCGCAGAGTGCGTGCTGTTTGCCGTCGAAGGCGAGCCAACGCTGTCGCTCGTGCGCGACGGGACGGCATTGGCGCGGCGTGAAGGCTGCGACGTCGTCGTCGGATTCGGCGGCGGCAGCGCGATGGATACCGCAAAGGCGATTGCTGCCCTGCTCGCCAACGGCGGCGACCCGCTCGATTACGCCGAGGTGGTTGGCAAAGGCAAATCGCTCACAAAACCCAGTGTGCCCTTCATTGCCGTGCCGACAACCGCCGGCACCGGCGCGGAAGTCACCCGCAACGCCGTGCTGGGCGCGCCCGAACACAAGGTCAAGGTCAGCATGCGAAGCCCGTTCATGCTCGCGCGCGTGGCGCTCGTGGACCCGTTGCTGACGCTCGGCCTGCCGCCGGCGGTGACGGCAAGCACGGGGCTGGATGCCTTGACGCAACTGATTGAGCCGTTTGTGTCGCGCAAGGCCAACCCGATGACGGACGCGATTTGCCGGGAAGGAATGCGCTGCGCCGCGCGGTCGTTGCGCCGGGCATTCGAGCACGGCGATGATGTCGCCGCGCGCGAAGACATGTCATTGGCGAGCCTGTGTGGCGGACTGGCCCTGGCCAACGCCGGCCTCGGCGCGGTGCACGGATTTGCCGCGCCCATTGGCGGGATGTTTCCCCAAGCGCCGCACGGCGCCGTCTGTGCCGCCTTGTTGGCGCCGGTGATGGAGATGAACGCGCATCGTGCGCCCCATCAAGAGCGCTTCAAAGAGGTGGAGCAAATCGTTGGAGACATCGGCGATCTGGTTCGCGCGCTGAATATTCCCGGCCTCCGAACCCACGGAGTGACGGAGGCCGATTTTCCTTCCATCATCGAGAAAGCCGCGGCGGCGAGCAGCATGAAGGGAAATCCCATCCTCCTCTCGACAGAAGAATTGCGCGAGATCCTATCGCGCGCCCTGTGACTCTGTGACCAGAAGCGCCCGCGCGACTTGTCAGTCGCGCATTTTTGTTATAATTATAACAAAAGTATGCGACTCGGTTTGGTGAAACAATCAAGTCATACATGGAGAAATGCACATGAATGCTTACGACTGGCTCGAAGGCGTGATGTTTCTGCTGGATAAGGCGTCCCGCCCCACACTCCAGAACTTGTGCGCGCCCTATGAAGAGTTCCAATACCACAGCGGTCTGGGGCGAGCATTGACGCGCTGGGAGAGCGAAGGGTTGATCAAACGCGAAGAAAAGGCGCGGGAAGTCGTGTTTCGCCTGACTGACGATGGGCGCCACCAGATCGAGCCGTTTCCAAATGTTGCGGAGTATTGGGACAAACCGTGGGACGGCGTTTGGCGGACATTCCTCTTTGATTTGCCCAGCCGCGACAAACGATTGCGGATGACATTGTGGAGGTGGCTACGCGACCACCGGTTTGGTTATCTTCAGGACAGCGTCTGGGTCCGTCCGCATCCGATCACAGAACTGGTGCAGACACTCACATGGTTGAAGGACAACCCGGAGATGTTTGTCGTGTTCGAATCTCGCCGCAGCGCCGGTGGCGACAATGCCGCGATTGTGCAGGGCGCTTGGGATTTCAAGTTCATCAACGAACGTTATCACCAGCATCTGGATGCCGTGGAGGACTGTCAAGCGGCGCTGGCAAAAGCAAAATCTCCCGCCGCGCTCGCCGCGTTGCTCCGGCGCGAACGCGGTTTCTACCGGGACGCATTGCATCACGATCCGTTGCTGCCGCGCATCCTGTGGCCTGCGGGATATCTTGGCCCGAAAGCGTTGCAGTCCCGGCTCAATTTGCAGGCCGCCGCCCGCAAGCAGTTTCGCGCCCGTCTGGCCGCCCGCTAAACCAGTCGCGGATTTCTGTTATAATTATAACAAAAAGCTGCGACTGCTGGTTTCGTAGTTGCGGGTGGACAATGAGGCGGTAGAATCCGCGCTGTGAGGAAACAGCAGCGAAACAATGCGGCGGCATTGACGGTGGCCGGTTCGGACAGCGGCGGCGGGGCGGGAATTCAGGCTGACCTGAAAACGTTCCATGCGCACGGCGTGTTCGGCACGAGCGCGATCACCTGCCTGACCGCGCAGAATCCTTCACGGGTCAGCCGCGTCGAGGCAGCGACGCCGGCAATGGTGGTGGAACAAATGGAACGCATCCTGGAAGCCTTTCCCGTCGGCGCCGCCAAGACCGGGATGCTCTACAACGCGGCCATCATCACGGCGGCGGCCCGCGCGTTTCAAGGGCACGGAGTCCGCAATCTTGTGGTGGACCCGGTCATGGTGGCCAGCAGCGGGGCGCGATTGTTGAAAGCGGATGCCGTGACGGCGTTGACGTCGCGCTTGTTGCCGCTAGCATTGGTTGTGACGCCGAACCGGGCAGAGGCGGAGGTGTTGTGGGGAAAACCGGTCCGCACGCGTGCTGATCAACGCGTCGCCGCCGAGGCGCTGTCAAAACGGTTCGGCGTGGCGTTTCTCGTGAAGGGCGGACATCTGCTCGGCGCGGTGGATGTCTTGTTTGACGGGCGCAAGTTCCACGAGTTCGCCGCGGCGCGCGTCATGGGCGCGAAGACGCACGGGACCGGTTGCGTGCTCTCGGCGGCAATGACTGCCAACTTGGCGCTGGGCCGGTCGTTGGCGGAGTCGGTGGAGCGCGCCAAGCGGTTTGTCACGCGGGCCATTCGCAATTCGATTCGGGTGGGGAAATTCCAAACGTTGAAAGTATGAAACGTCCGCTTGTCGGGCTGGTGTTGGTGTACGCGGCCGGCATTTTTGCCGGCTCGCTCTTGCCGTGCCCGCCCGCGCTGGCGCTCGGGTGCGCGGCAGCGATGTTGCTGTTGTTCCTTTTCTGGCAGCGCGTTCCCGTGTTGCTGGCGCTGGTTTTCTGCGCGGGGTCACTTTCGTATCGCGAAAC
>VHCW01000209.1 GCA_016871575.1 Verrucomicrobiota bacterium | reverse complement strand
GCGCCACTGGCCACTGTCTCCAGTGGATCAGATCGTCGCTGACATAGTGATCCAGACTGCAATAGCGTAGCCGGGCGTATATGTTCCGATAGGTGAAGACATGATACTGCCCATTGTAGAAACATGCCCCGGACGGGTCGTAGATCCAGCCGATGGGGGCCGTGAGATGATAGCCCGGGCGGTAGGGATCCCGGTTCATGAACTCCCGAATCGCGCGCTCATGCCGCACGGAAGCTTCAACGTCTTTGCGCACCGACGCATAGAAGAACCGATGGAATGCCTCGATCGCCAGGGAAGCGCCGTCTTTCTCGCGCGGCTTGCCCAGACGCGATATGCCGCTGAGAAAGGCCACTTGCTGATCCGTCAGAGGACGATCCCATAATGCGACGTGGTCGATGTTCCCGTCGAAAAAAGCAGTTTGACCGCCTTGACGTTTTCCCCACCCGAAAGCCCCGACATACAACGGCCAGGAACCCGGCGGGTGCAACTCGCCCTCAACGGGCACGGAGATCTGCAGACTGCCGTTGCAGAAGAAGTCCAGCTTGCCGCCGCCAACGCGCAACACCAGATCTAGCCAAACGCCATGTTGCACCTGCGTTAGCGGCAACTCGCGCAATGTGACCCCGGAGGGTATCCTCTCACCCAGGAACGCGACCGCCATGCCACTGGGATGCACTCCCAGGCCGATCAGGTCGGAAAAAAAGATGGTGCTTTGTCCTTCTATGCCTGGACCGCTTCCTTCTCTGCGCCCGGGTTCAGAGACCAAAACCCGTGCGGCGAATGTGACGGCGTTTCCAGACGGACGGAGCGCCCTGGCGAAATCAGAATCGAGCGAAAAGAAAGCCTTGTCACGCAAGGTGGCCACGTGACCGTCTCCGCCGCGTTTCAGCGACTCCGCATAGTCTTGGCCCTCCAGTTTCGTCCACTTTACCGGGCCGTTCGTTTTCAGTGCCGTGAGCATGTTGCCCGCCAGGCCTGCTCCACCTTGCAGACCTTCCTTCTTCAATTCCGTGGAAGCGTTCCCTTCCGCGTCGCCTGGGGCCATATGCCAGACGACGGTCGCACTCGGGAACGGATTCTCCCGGATCTGAGCGACCGCAACGTCGGCAGGTCGCGCCGGTTGTTCGGCGGCATGCAGCGCAGCCAGCGGCGCGAGCAGCAGGGCGGTGAGGAGGGTGAGGGTGGGTTTCATTTGTTTAGTTCCTTTCGATTTCATCTGTTCGTCAGTTCCAAGTTTGTGTGCCGTGATTTTCCAAGGCTTGGAAGGAGCCGACGCGGAGTATTCCAAACTCTGGAATTCCCGGCAAGTTCCGCCCGATGCGCAGCGCGGCCAGCGGCGCGAGCAGCAGGGCGGTGAGGAGTGTGAGAGTTGGTTTCATGGCATTTAACCCTTCAGTGGGATGCCGCGCGCGATGAGCGAGTCGAAACGATAAGGCGACTCACCGGCGGCCCAGGCGAGGCCGCGCAGCAGGATGGTGCGGAAGAACGGATCGTCGAAGGTCCAATCGAAGTGGCCCAGGGTGGAGGCGACGACTCGGCCTTTTCCACGCTCGTAAGCCCAGATGACGGGCTCGGCGTTGACCTTGTCACCCACGGTTTCATCGGAGGTGGCGAGCGCGGTGATCTTGCTGCGGTCGCCCTGCAGATTCCAGAAGCACTCGTCGGCGAGGGTGAAGGTGTCCGGCAGCCCATGCATGATGGGATGACGCGGCTCCGGCAGTTTCAGGGTGACGACCTTGTGCTTGTATTTGCTGTCTTTTCCCTTGGCGAGTCCGAGCAGGTCCGCCAGCGCCGGTGAAGCGTTCCACAGCACGTAATGCGACAGCACGAGACCGCCGCCACGGTTAAGGAAGGCCTCGATCTGCTGCTGGTGCGTGGCCTCCGACAAACACTTCGGGTGCTGATACAGCATGATGACATCCGCCGCGGCGAATTGCTCTTCCGTGGGCCATTCCAAGGTGCTCAGCGCCTTCACACGCGGTGAGCCTGCGGTGATCAAGGCGCGGTCCGCTTCCACGTGCGGGCGATACATGTTTGTCATCGCCTCATCGCCCGGCCCGGCGCCGCCGAGCAGCACTTTCCAGCGTTTGGGCACCACATCGTGGGAGTGGGACTTGGGCGGGTGATCCTTGGCACCTCCGGCGAAGAGAATGGTGAGCGGGCGAAGGCTCGCGTCCGCAGCGGGCTTCGGTGCCTTGCCGAGCACGGCTTCGACCTCCGCACGGTGGCGCAGTTCGGGGGTCTCGACGCCGTAGGTGTTCTCGGGCTCCGCCCGGGCGAGTTCGGTGAAGCCAGCGGAGGCGGCGAGAATCCCTGCCGAGCGATGGAGAAAGGCGCGGCGGCTGATGTCGGTGAAGAGCGTGTTCATTGTGTGTTTCATTTCTTCGGCGCAGGCGGCAGCGCTTTGATCCACGCGAGGTTAAAGGTGTAGTGGCGGCTGCTGGTGAGCAGGTGCATGCGACCGTCGCGGGCTTGGATGAGGGCGAGGTAGCCGTTGGTGTCGGCTTTTGCGGAGTTGCCTTTGGTGATGAGACGGCGCTCGGGCCAGGTCTTGCCTTCATCGTAAGACACGGCGGCGAACAGGCCGACGCCGGTGAACTCGCCGCCGGTGCTCTTGAAGGTCATGCCTTTGGCGGCGCTCTTTTTCAGCTCGCGGGCTTGGTCGGTGAAGGAACAGAGCAGGATGGGGCCTTCCTTGAGCCGCAGCAGCACGGGACGCTGCGTGTTGCTCACGACCGGGAATTCGCTGGCCTCGTAGTTCCAGGTCTCGCCGAGGTCGCTGGAGTAGCTGACGGGCATCTTGAAACCGAAGCGCTTCTGGTCGTCCACATTGTCGAAGCGGCCGAGCGCCATCAGGCGACCATCCGCGAGTTGCACGAGCGGCGCATGGATGCCGGCGATGCACGGGCCGCTGCCGCCGGGTCGCAGCTCGGTCTTGTCGCGTGACTTGCCGGTCGGGGTCCACGTCTGCCCATGGTCCCGGCTGATGACCAGCGACCTGCCGTCGAGCGAGATGGCGAGCACGCCTTCGCGTGTGCGGATGATGCTGTTTCCAAACTCGCCGCTCATGGGAAAGAGCTTTGCCTTGGACCAGGTGGCGCCGTTGTCGGTGGAGGTGCGGAAGGTGTTCTGCGCGTGATGCACAAAGTTGAGATGAAAGAGGGTCTTGTCGCCGTCCCACCAGAGTTTCGGGGCGTGGTCGTTGACATCGGG
>VHCW01000208.1 GCA_016871575.1 Verrucomicrobiota bacterium | reverse complement strand
GCGCCAGTTCGCGCGGCAGGCTGCGGACCGGCTCGCGGTTCACGAAGAGCCCGTCGGTGCCATCGGTCCAGCGGAACAGGAACATCGCGGCGCTGGCACGCTGGACTTTGTCTTTGACGAATTTCGCCTGGTGCATGCCGGGCCTGCCGGCATAGGTCATCAGAAGCGTGTTGCGATCCTGCAAGGTGCCGACGCGACCGAACTCGACAAACTCGCGCAGCCACGGCCCTCCGGGACCTCCTAGTTGATCCTTCAACGGCTTGCCTTCCTGGTAGTAGATATCACCTTTGTCGAGGAAGCTCATGCCGTTTATGACGTAGTGCGGGTAGAGGACGCAGAACCGCTCCGGGCTGCCGAGCGATGCCTGCGCGTTGCGGCTGTTGTTCCACCACGCGGAGGCGTTGACCACACACGTGTTGACCACCCACGACCAGGTCGTCGAACCGAGCGTGTAACCGCGGCCCTGGTAGTTGACGTATTTCCTCGGCAGGTTCTCAGCCGGCTGGTCGATGCCTTCCAGTTTGAAGTTGTTTCGATAGACCTTTTCGATGCTCGTCGCAAGCCGGCACTGCAGTTCATTCGGCAGCGATTTGTGCCACGCGAGGTCGTTCAGATACACTGGCAAATCGGGCCTGAATATCAGGCTCCAAATATAAGTATTTACACGGGTGGTGCGCCAATCAAAACCATCCCAAGGAAAGAAGTAATTGATCCAAATGGGTCGCGTGAGGGCGGTCGCAAACTGCGCTCGCTCGTCACCGCAGCCGAGCCACTCATTGGGCGACATGCGGCTACCGGGGCCGGTGTTCCGCTCGACAGCGGACGACCAAGTGAGAAAACGGTTGATCCAAAGCCGCTCGTGAATCAGGCGTGCCATGCGGCGCAACTTCGGATCGGGGATGTAACGCGTCATATGAACATAATGCATGGAGCCGCACCAGTGGCTCTCCAGCAGGTTGAACTCACCCATGTCGCCGGTACTGTTCATGTGGGTCAGTTCGGCCCGAAGAGCCTGTTCGCCCGCCGCCCGGCACTTGGGGTCGTCAATCAGGGCCGGCGCGAGCACCAACGGCGTGAGATAGCCATGGGCGTTCGAGCCATTCGCGCCGGGACAGCGCATCCAGCCAATGTAGCCACTTGCCTCGTCACCGAGGTCTATTGCCTTCAACGTCTCGCGGATGATCGCGTGCGTTTCCGCCGTGAGCTTGTCGGGTGCCCTCAACGCCAGAATGATCCAAGCAGAGGGGGTTCGGCTGAGCGGGTTCTTCTTGCGCCACGCGTCCACGTCGGCGAGCACACCCCGGCACTGTTTCTGAATTTCCTTGTTGACCTTGGCTACTTGCTTTGGGTCTCCAGAAAGGAGATGCTCGAACCACGTAGTAGTATCCCGTATAATTGTCGTATAATCGCTGCGCCAGACTTGACTCTGCATCCCTAACGTCAGAGCCTCTTCGCCGCACACACGGCGACCTTGGAAGAACGCCTCATCATAAGTCGCCGTCCGCCATGAACGGACGTCGGGCAGCGCCGCGTTGGGTGGTTCGGCGGCGTGGAGCGCGGCCAGCGGTGCCAGCAGCAGGGCGGCAAGAAGATGTCGGGCGATGTGTCGTGGTTTAGTCATACTTTTCCGAGTCGTTCAATTCTGCCGTTACTGCCCCTTATTGGCCCCACACGCGCAGCGCCTTGTAGTTCGCGGGCTGGTCCTCGGCGTTGGGCGGCACGGCGGCAGCGCGATATCCATCAAGCCGCGCGCGGAGCTGCTGGACAACCTTCGGATTCTGCGCGGCGAGGTTGTTTTTTTCGTAGGGATCTTTCGTGAGGTTGAATAGTTCCACGGTGCTGTCCGCCGCCTGTTTTGCGTTTGCTTTCGCGGCACCGGCGTTTTTCAGATCGTTGGCGGTGATGTGTCCGTTGAGCACCAGTTTCCAATCGCCCATGCGGATCGCGCCGCTGTTGGGCATGGCATTGATGAGGATGTCCTCGTGGGGCGATTTCTTTCCGGCGGCGATCACCGGCCAGATGTCGAGGCCGTCGAGCTTGTTCTTCTGGGCGGTGGACGCGCCAGCCAGGTTCACGAGCGTCGGAAACCAATCCACGATGTGCAGCGGCTCGTTGACCACCGTCCCGGGCTTGATGTGACCGGGCCAGTTCGCCAACGCACACACGCGCGTGCCGCCTTCGTAGAGCGTGCCCTTTCGCGCGCGGAGTTTGCCGTTGTCGCCCCCGCCGACGCCGGGCAGGCCCCCGTTGTCGCTGGAGAAAAGAATGAGCGTGTTCCGTGTCAGCCCGCGTTTCTCCAGCGCGGCGACGACGCGCCCGACCTGCTCATCGAGGCACTCGACCATCGCGGCGTATGCCTGGCGTTTCTTGTCGGTGAGGTGCGCGTAACGCTTCAGATACTCGTCCGGCGCCTGCAACGGCGTGTGCGGCGCGTTGAAAGGCACGTAAAGGAAGAACGGCTTTCCCGGCTGCGCCTGTTCGATCACGCGCACGGCCTCGTTGCCCAGCAAGGTTGTCGCGTAGCCCTCGTCGCGGCATTCCCGGTCGTTGCGATGCCAATCGTGGCCGCCGTCGCGGTCGTGGGTGAGGTAGTTGATCGCGCCGTTGTAGTGGCCGTATTGGGTGTCGAAGCCGCGGCGCGTGGGCAGGTAGTCCGTCTGGAAATGGCCAAGATGCCACTTGCCACTGATGTGCGTGGTATAGCCGGCTTCCTTGAGCGCCTGCGGGAGCGTGCGTTCGTCGAGTGGCAGACCGTACTGTGCCCACGGGCGAACCACGCTGACCTGCAAGCCGTGGCGAATCGGATAACGGCCCGTCATCAACGCCGCGCGCGTGGGCGAGCAGACAGGCAGCACGTAAAACTGCTCCAGCTTCGCGCCGCTGCTCGCGAGCTTGTCGAGGTTGGGCGTCTTGATTTCACTGCCGTGCCAGCCGACATCCGCCCAGCCGAGATCATCGGCGAGAAAGTAGATGATGTTTGGCCGGTCCGTGGCGGCGGTAAGTGGATGCACCGCCAGCACGACGGTGAGGATGAACAGGAGGAAGATTTTCATAGTTGTTCTTTCCCGTTTGGTTTTGTGACTAAACGCTCTCTTCCTTTGCAGCATCCTAACGCACCCTGCGTTGTTCCTGCAAGGACTTCAGCGGGTAGAACAGCCTTAGCCCATTTGTTTCACCGTACGAAAGGTTGTGATGGTTTTTCGATTTGATTGAGGCTCTGAACCCTCTGCCCAAGAGTCATCAGCAGTTTCAAAGGACGACGGCCTCTGCGGAGGCCGCGTCGGGCGGG
>VHCW01000207.1 GCA_016871575.1 Verrucomicrobiota bacterium | reverse complement strand
GGGCACGCAGATCCATGCGGGCACGAACTACCGGCGCGCGGTGGAGTTGGTTCAGAGCGGCGCGATCGGGCCTGTGGCGGAGGTGCACGTGTGGGTCAACGTGAAGTATGGCGGCATGGAGCGGCCAACCGATACGCCGCCGGTGCCGCCGAACCTGCATTGGGACCTGTGGCTCGGCCCGGTGCCGGAGCGGCCGTATCATCCCGACTATGTGCCCGGCAAATGGCGTAACTGGTGGGCGTTTGGCACGGGCGGGCTGGGCGATTTCGGTTGCCACTACATGGATCTGCCGCACTGGGCGCTGAACCTGCGTTACTGCACGTCGGTCGAGGTCGTGGACGGTCCGCCGGTTCATCCGGAAACCGTGCCGCCGTGGCTGATCCTGCGCTACGAGTATCCGGCCCGCGGCAAACAACCGCCGGTGAAACTGACGTGGTATCACGGCGGCAAGCAGCCGGAGATGCTGCCGTCTATTCTGCCGGAAGAGAAGCCGGACAAGCAGGGCAAGAAGAAGGCGCAATGGATGAGCGGCGTGCTGTTCATCGGCGCGAAGGGGATGTTGCTGGCCGACTACGGGCGGCACGTGCTGTTACCGCAGAAAGACTTCGCGGGCTTCGTGCCGCCGAAACCGTTCATCAAGGACTCCATTGGCCATCACAAGGAATGGATCGAGGCGTGCAAGACGCGCGGGACGACGACCTGCAACTTCGATTACTCCGGCGCGCTGGCCGAGACGGTGCTGCTCGGCAACGCCGCCTATCGCGCCGGCTGCAAGAAACTCGAATGGGACGCTGCAAGACTGCGCGCAAAGAACTGTCCGACAGCGGAGCAGTTCGTGCAGCATCAGTATCGCAAGGGATGGAAGATTTGACCGCGGCTGCGGAAACACCAAATCCCAGACCCCAAACTCCAAAGAAGCTCCAAGCTCCAACTTCCAAAATGGAATCCTGTAGGCGCCGACGTGAGGAGGCGACCTCCGGCTCTACACGATGCCTTTCCGCCTTTCCATGAACCGGTTGAGACAAATAATGATTGCGGAGTTAATTAACTCCGCAATCATTCTCACATTGGGTTCATGGCCCCGATGCGCGTCCCAAATTGGAGGTCGCAGCTATCCATGAACCGCCGATTTCCGAGGGGCGAGTTACACGAGTCCCATCGCGCTTGACCCACGGGGGCCTCGCGTAGCTCGGCCCTCCGAATCGGGTGCAGCGAAGGTTCGTGACGCAGACGCGCCAACACCGAGTTGGTGATGTTCTCCTACTCCGACGGCACCTACGGGCGAATCACCTCTGTCGCTTTGAGGCTTGGTCCTTGGTATTTCTCTGGTGTTTGGAGCTTGGGCTTTGAAGTTTCCCTGCGGGGTTCGTTCCTTGACTTGGCGCGGAGGTTTGGCAAAGGTGGGCCGATAAATGAAACGCGGACTGCGAACAGCTGCCTTGTTGTTGACGGCCGCCAGCTTCTTGTTGCATGGGAAGTCGGGGGCGGATGACACAGGTTTGCGCGAAACCAAGGCGGCGTTGCGGCTGGAGTTGGCGCAGGCTTTGCCGGCGACGACGACGACGGCAACCAATCTCACGGCGGAAGTGGAGGCCAAGCGGCTCCGCGCGCAGAGGTATCTTGAGCACGAGGTTGAGGAGGAGCGGGGCCTGAAGTTCTTGAAGCCCGTGAGCTATCGCAGCATGAAGAGCGCGGAGTTCCGCGGATTTCTGGTGAAGAAGATTCGCCAGCAATACACGCCGGCGCAGATGCGTGACTACGCGCGGTCGCTGGCGATGGTGGGGTTGCTACCGGAGGGAACGGATTTCGAGGCGAAGATGATGGAGGTGATGGACGAGCAGGTGGCGGCGTTTTACGACCAGGACAAGGCCGAACTTTACACGTTCACCGACTCGCCGCTGACGAGCAACCTCAAGCGGATGATCGTCGCTCACGAGGTGACGCACGCATTGCAGGACCAGCATTTCCGTATCAGCAAATGGCCCCTGAAACGCAAGGACAACGACGATCTGGTCGCGGCGCACATGGCGGTGCTGGAGGGTGACGCGACGCAGACGATGGCCAAGGTGTATATGCGCGGCTTGGACATGCGGACGGCGTTGACGGACTTGGCCGGGGCGATGGCGCAAAGCACGGAGAAGTTCATGCGCGCGCCGCGTTACTTTCGGGACATGCTGCTGTTCCCGTATCAGGAGGGCCAGGCGTTTATTGTCGCGCTTGAGCAAATGGGCGGGCGGGAACTGGTGAGCTGCGCGTTCAAGAACCCGCCGACTTCGACGTCGCAAATCCTCCACCTGGACAAGTTCCATCCGCAGCGCGAGGATGGGGTGTTGATCCAGCCGCAGGTGAAGATGGAGGCCGGTTGGCGACGGTTGGTGACGAATGTCGTGGGCGAGTTCGGAATCATTGTCTTGTTGCGTCAGTTCGATCACGCCCGGGACGCGGCGGCGATCGCGGCGGGCTGGCGCGGTGACCGTTACGTGGCGTTCGACACGGGGAAGGGGAACGGGTTGTTGTGCTGGGCGAGCCAATGGTCTTCGCCGGGGGCGGCACGGCGGTTTGTGGAGGTGTATCGGGAGGTGGTGCTGAAACGCAACGCCGCGCGCGAACCCTCGCTGCGATTGGATGTGCGTGTGATTGATTGTCGGGTGGATCTGACGTTGCGCGTCCCTGCGGCCCTATGAAGGCGGGTGGAAAAGGAAACGGCAGGGGCAAAATCATGCCGGCCAAAATCATGATTTTGCCCCTGATGATTTCGCCAGAAGCTGTTCCAACGCTAGCGTTGCGCGCGGAATCTGATAAGATGCGCGCGAGGAATTTCTGATATGCCTGAACTGCGAAGAGACCTTGTCACCAACCGCTGGGTGGTCATCGCCACCGAGCGGGCGCAACGCCCCACCGATTTCGGCAGCGAGCCGGTCGAGCCGGACAAGGGCGTCTGCGTCCTCTGTCCGGGCCACGAGAAACTGACGCCGCCGGAAATCTGGGTGGCACGCGACAGCGGCGGGCCGAACCAACCCGGCTGGAAAGTCCGCGTCGTCGCCAACAAATTCCCCGCCTTGCGCGTCGAGGGAACACTCGATCCGGAAGGGGAGGGCATCTACGACCGCATGAACGGCATCGGCGCCCACGAGGTCATCATCGAATCGCCCGACCACACGCGCCCGCTGGAGGAGCATTCCGTCGAGCACATCGGCCTGGTCCTGAACGCCTACAAAGACCGCACCCTCGACCTGCATCGCGACAGCCGGCTGCGCTACATTCTCATCTTTAAGAACGTCGGCCGTCTCGCCGGCGCCACCCTCAGCCACGGCCACAGCCAGCTCATCGCCACGCCG
>VHCW01000206.1 GCA_016871575.1 Verrucomicrobiota bacterium | reverse complement strand
GCCAAAGCGGAGAAGGCCACGCCGAAATTGATCCGCACACCGAAGAAACCCGTCGCAGTCATCAAAGTCGAAAAGGACGCGGCCAGTTTCCAAGGATGGAAAACCGTGGCGACTGACAAACCGGAATCGGTCTGCAACCGTCCCTTGATGCCGGGTGACAGTTTTATTCTCGATTTCGGTGAACACTTCGTCGGGCAGTTGGTTCTTTCGCTGCGCAGCTTCGAGATTCCCGTGGACGCACCCGTCCGCTTGTCGCTGATTTTCGGCGAGGTCCCCGCGGAAGTGGCGGAACCTTTCGACCCCTACACGGGCGGCTTAACGCGGTCGTGGTTGCAGGACGAAGTCGTAAACTTCGACGACGTGCCGCAGACGGCGACGCTGCCGCGCCGGTATGCGTTCCGCTATCTGAAAGTCACGGTCGTGTCGTGCAGCAAGCACGGCAAATTCGGTTTCTCGGACATCCGCGCCGAGGCCGTTACGTCCGCGGACGAAACCAAGCTTGCACCGTTCACGCCACGCAACGCCGACGAGGCGGCACTCGATCTCGTGTCGCGCCGGACGCTGCGCGACTGCATGCAAACCGTCTTCGAGGATGGTCCGAAACGCGACCGCCGGCTCTGGCTGGGCGATTTGCGGTTGCAGGCGCTCGCCAATTACGTGACGTATCGCAACTATGACCTCGTGAAACGCTCGCTCTACATCCTCGCCGGCACCGCGACCGACAAGGGCTTGGTCGGCACCTGTTCGTTCGAGCGACCGGAACCGTCGCGCGGCGGCAACAGCATCCTCGATTACACCGCGCTGTTCGCACCGACCGTGCTCGAATACCTCGAAGCCAGCGGAGACAAGGCGACGGCGGAAGATTTGTGGCCGCTGGTGTTGAAGCAACTCGACTTCACGCTGGAGCCGGTGACTCCAGAAGGCTTGTTCGTGTCACCGAAGGGCTGGTGGCTATTCATTGATTGGCATCGCACACTCGATAAACAAGCGCCCGAACACGCCATCGTTCTGTTCGGCCTACGCGCCACGCTGCGGCTCGCCGAGAAGCTTGGCAAGACCGGCGAAGCGAAATTCATTTCCGAAATCATCCCGCGCATGGAAACAGCCGCCCGCAAGCATCTCTGGGACGAATCGCTCGGCCTGTTCGTCAGCGGCCCGAAGCGCGAAGTCTCGTGGGCCTCGCAAGCGTGGATGGTCATCGCCGGTGTGCCGACGGCGGAACAAGCCCGCCGCGCGATGACGACCATCAGCCAACATCCAAACGCGGAGAAACCAGTGACGCCGTATATGCACCACTACGTTGTTGAGGCGATGCAGGCTGCGGGTCTGCGCGACGAGGCGATGCGTTATATGCAATCGTACTGGGGCGGCATGATCAAGAAAGGCGCCGACACCTTCTGGGAAGTCTATGTGCCCGGTGACGACTTTCTGTCGCCATACAAGAGCCATCTGATGAACAGTTATTGCCACGCATGGAGTTGCACGCCAACGTATCTGCTTAGGAAAGATCATGCACAAGTCAAAGGAAATGAAAGCTATCACAAGAGGTGATGAGATGAACACGACCAAGCAAATGCAATTCAACACCTGCCCCGCTTCTGGATGTCGCGGCTGCGCAGCACCAATGAGCCGCCGACGATTTCTCGGTGCGACAGCCGTAGCGGGCGGCTGGTTCTTGGGAGGAGGCCTCGCACCGCTCATGGCGGCGAACCGCACGACGGTCGCGTCGCCACCGCTGCCGAAGGTGAAGATTTACACGGTCTATCTTGGTGGCGCAGGCGCGTGGCCGAAACCGGAATTCGACGCGCCGGGGGAAAAGGCGAAATTCGAGAGATTCATCGCCACACTGAAACCTAAGTTCCCCGAAGTGGAACTGGTCGGAGGCGATCTGCTTACGAATGCCAAGGAGGCCTTGCCAAAGATCGCTGCGCGCGACGACGTAGCCGGCGTGTTGTGCATTCACCTAGGCATCCGCGGCGACCTTGCCGGCATTGTCAACTGCAGCAAACCCGTGGTCGTCTTCAGCCAGCCGTATAGCGGCCACCAGTGGATGTACGTCAGCCAAGCCCAGCGCGAAGGTAAACGCGTGGCGTTGATGGCCACGCGCGACTGGCGCGAACTCGCCACGGCCATCGCGTTGTTGAAGACCGTCGGCCAGATGCGCCAGAGCAAAATCCTGCTCGCCTGCGCAAAGCCCAGCGCGCGAGGCAACGACATCCGCGAGCGGTTTGGACCGGAGGTCGTGGATGTCACCACCGAACAAATGATCGCCGCCCACAAGGCGGTGGACGACAAACTCGCCACCGACACGGCACGCAACCTTTTCATCCGACCCGCCGACACAATCGTTGAGCCGAGCCGGGCCGAGATCGTCAAGTCGGCGAAGATGTATCTGGCCATGAAACAACTCATGGCCGAACAGCGCGCGCAAGCGATTGCCGTCAACTGTCTCGGCGGCATCCCCATCCAGATTCTCGGCTATCCGTGTCTTGGCTTCGCGCAGTTGTGCGACGAAGGATTCGTCGGCGCGTGCGAGGCCGACCTCGACAGCACGTTGACGATGCTGCTGTTTGCCTACGCGTTCGGCAAACCGGGCTTCATCACCGACCCGCTGTTCGACACCTCCAAGAACGCCGTCATCCACGCCCACTGCGTCTCGCCGACGCGGATGGACGGCCCGGGCACGTCGCGCGCGTCGTTCAACATTCGCACGCACCGCGACGACAACCGCGGCGCGTCGCTGGAGGTGGACCTGCGGGTCGGCCAGCCGATCACGTGCGCGAAGTTCATTGACGACGAGGCGATGCTGTTCAGCACCGGCAGGATCATCGAGGGGAAACCGCGCCAGTTCGACGACCGCGGTTGCCGTACCCAAATCACCACCGCAGTCAACGGCGACGCCCAGAAGATGATGGACAACTGGTCGGTTGATATGAAGAAGTATCGCGACATCCGAACGTTGTTGCACCGCGTCGTCTTCTACGGCGACCATACCCGTTCCGTCCATCACCTCGCCAGTCTGATGGGTTTCAAGGTGATTCCGGAGTGCTAAGGTAACGCCATGAAACGCATCATATTCCTCCTCGTGTTGTTGTGCGGCACCGCCAGCGCAAAACCAAACTTCATCATCATCCTCGCTGACGACATGGGATTCTCGGATGCCGGTTGTTACGGCAGCGAGATTGCGACGCCGAATCTCGACAAGCTTGCCGCGAACGGACTGCGGTTCACGCAGTTCTACAACACCGCCCGCTGCTGGCCGACGCGCGCGTCCATCATGAGCGGCTATTACGCGCAGCAAGTCCGCATGGACCCGCCACAAGGCCGGCTTCCCGCGTGGACGCGATTGTTGCCGCACCAC
>VHCW01000205.1 GCA_016871575.1 Verrucomicrobiota bacterium | reverse complement strand
GAAAACGGCCGTGTACTTCTCGGCTGATTTTCATCCGCTGAAAGGGAGAACCGATCTGGGGGCATATAAGATATACGTGTGGTTCGACCGCGTTCTCGACCAATTCAACCTCTTGCATTGCGACGCGGTCTGGTACAACAATCCGCGGCAGATTCAAGGACGGGACAAAGAAGGCGTGCGCAAACATCCGCGGCTCAAAGAACGAAGCTTGCCGCTGCCCATCAGCCGCCACGACATCGTGGACGACAGCGCGATCGTGCCGGTTGCCCAGCCGATACTTTGTTATCTCGGACAGTTGTCCCAATGGCTGGGGATGCAGGTTCTCATCGAGGCGATGCCGAGGCTCTTGTCGTCACACCCCGGAATACACCTCCGATTCATTGGGGGCAGCGGCGCGGAAGTGGAAGAATTGCGGCATCTGGCGGACAGACTGGGCGTTGCAGACTCCGTGACTTTTTACGGCTTCATCACCGACCAACAGAAAATAGAGCGGTTGCTGCGGGAGTGTTCAATAGGCGTGGCCTTGTACCGAAATCATCCGTATGCGCCAATCTATTACGGCGACGCCGCAAAGATCAAAAAGTATTTCGCGGCGGGATTGGCCGTGGTGACGACGGGCGCGCCGTTTGTCTCGGAGAAGATACTCGAATACCGCGCGGGCTGTGTCACGGGTGAAACAGTGGATGAATTCTGCGCTGCGATGGGGGAGCTATTGAAGTCGCCGGAGCACCTGTTGCAATGCCGCAAGAATGCCCTTGCGCTGTCCCGTTCCTATGTGGACTCCGTCATCATGTCGGATGTTTGGAGGGATTTTGACAACGGAGCGACAGCGTCGCCGGTGAGCAGGCGCCCATGAAGGAGTTGCTTGCCAGAATCTTCCTGCTGTTTCGCTCCCACCCGCTGCTGTCGCTGCGGATGGTGTTGAGGAGGCTGAACTCTTACGTCAAGTTTGATTACCGTTTCCTGAACGGCAGAAGCTTTTTCCCGGAAACAGCTATTCTCTGCCCGACCATGCGGTGCAATTTCCGGTGCGAACACTGTTATGCCCGCCGTGAACCTGCAAACTCTCCTTCCAAGAGCCGAGAACTGACGCTGGCAGAATGGCGGAAGGTCATTGACCAAGTGTCTCCGCTCGTGCAGGTGATCTCCATCGGCGGCGGTGAGCCTCTCTTGCGGCCGGATATTTTCCAGATGATTGAATATGCCAAGTGGAAGAGGCGGATTTGCGGCATGGTCACCAACGGGACGCTTCTCAACGAGAGTTGCGCCGACAAACTAATCGAATGCAAACTGGATTTCCTTTCGATCTCACTCGATGAATTCCATCTGGCGAACATGCACTCCCGTAGCCTCGCCGAGACACCGTCGGCACGCGCGATCATGCGCATGCTTGAGGCTCGAAAGCGGCGTGGCTCTATCCTGCCGCGCATCAACGTATCATGTTCGGTTGTTCCGGGACGGCTTGAGGTGCCTGAGTCGGTGCTCACTTTGTTTCAGGAACTGCAATGGGACAAACTGAGTTATGGCCCCATTCATTTCTATCCAAAGTCTTGGGAGCAGAAACAGGTTGATTTCAAATCCCAGCACATCCACACCGGTGACTATATGTTCGGGATGGCAATCCCCGATGAGAATCCGTTTCGCCCGCAGGATGTGGAAGAAATGATCGCCTTCCTCCAGCGGGTGAAAACAATCAAGAACGTCTCCGTGATGAACGGCGCCGCGCCGGAGTTCTATCGACGGTTCTTCACCGACGAGCCGTTGGACGCACCGTATTGTTCGGTTCTCTACGACACGATGTACGTGGATGGCTACGGCAATTTTTCGATCTGTCAGACGTATGTGCTGGGCAACGTGCGCAATGAGTCGCCATCGGCTATATGGAATGGCGACCAGGCAGTGCAATTCCGCCGGCTGCGGAAGAGAACACCGCACCCGATGTGTTTCCGGTGTTCGTGACGGCCCGAATTGGCTTGTCAGATCAGGCCACGCTGTTTACAAAACCGCACAACATGACAATTCAGGAGCCATCTCAGTCATGACCGAACGGGTCCTCATCACCGGCGGCGCCGGTTATCTCGGCTCCGTGATGTGCGAACACCTGCTGGCGGGTGGCTATCGTGTCACGGTTGTGGACAATTTGATTTATCACCAGTCGTCGCTGTTTCACTTCTGCGCCCATCCGCAGTTTGACTTTGTGTTCGGCGATGCCCGTGACGAGAAACTGATGGCCAAGCTGATCGCCCAACACGATGTCTTGATTCCGCTGGCTTGCATCGTCGGCGCACCCGCTTGCGACCGCGACCCGCTGCTGGCGCGAATTGTAAACTTCGAGGCGGTTACGATGTTGAATCGCCTGCGCAGCCAACAACAGCTTGTCGTGTATCCTACGACCAACAGCGGTTACGGCGCGAAATCCGGCGATGTGTTCTGCACGGAGGACACGCCGCTCGAACCAATCTCTTTGTATGGTGTTACGAAATCCGATGCCGAGAAGGCGCTGCTTGATTCGGCGAACACCATCACGCTGCGGCTGGCCACTGTCTTTGGCATGTCGCCCCGGATGCGGCTCGATTTGCTAGTCAACCACTTCGTTTATGCCGCCATCACAGACCGTTATCTGGTGATTTTCGAGAAGGATTTCAAGCGCAACTACGTCCACATCCGCGATGTGGCGGATTGTTTTCTGCATTGCATGAAGAATCGGGATCGCATGGTCGGGCGTCCGTACAACGTCGGCCTTGATTCCGCCAACCTCTCGAAGGAAGAACTGGCGCTCAAGGTCAAGGAGCACGTTCCCGACTTCTATATCCACTTCGCTGAAGTCGGCCAAGACCCGGACAAACGCAACTACATTGTCTCCAATCAACGCCTGCGCGAGGCCGGCTTTGAAGCCAAACGCAGTCTCGACGACGGCATCCGCGAACTGCTCAAAGGCTACCGGATGCTGAAACGGATGCCGTTCGGGAATGTCTGAGCGCCTCGACAACCTCACAGCGGCCATTCTTGTGGGCGGACTTGGGACGCGGTTGCGCTCCGTGATTTCTGACCGGCAAAAAGTCATCGCGCCCGTTGCCGGGCGGCCTTTCCTTTTTCGGCTGCTCGACCAATTGGCCGACGCGGGGTTGCGACGCGTTGTTCTCTGCGCCGGCCACAAAGCCGGCGACGTGATCGCCGCCATTGGCAACAGTTACCGAAACATGGTCGTGCGGTATTCTCCTGAAGAGACTCCGCTGGGCACCGCCGGTGCACTGCGTCATGCGTTGCCGCTTTTGGACTCCGACCCGGTGCTGGCGATGAATGGCGACTCCTTTTGCGAGGTGGACTTGGCCGCGTTGTACCGGGCGCATCAGCGCCATCAAGCGAACGGAACGCT
>VHCW01000204.1 GCA_016871575.1 Verrucomicrobiota bacterium | reverse complement strand
TCCTTGTGACAGAGAACAAACATGTTGTCGCCCAGCGACGCGGAGGAAAGAATGCCGGCGGGTTGCACCCAGACGTAGCCGGTACAATTGCCTTTGGCGGGAAACGACCACTGGAACGGTTTGCCGGCGACGCTATCTTCCCAGCCGAGGCTGGAGGCGGTGCCCTTTTGAAATCCAAGCGCGCCAACTTGGAACCGGCACTCGGCAGGGGCGTTGGAGAGCGTCACGGTGATCGTGCCAGGGCCGGGAGCGGTGAGCGTGAAATGATCCTGGCCGTCGTTGGCGTGGACGATGCCCTTGACCGGTTTGCCGAACTCGATGGGGGTGGCCTGGTTGGCCTGATTGTTGGGTTCTTTTTCCTGCGCGCCGGCCAGCGCGCAAAACAGGCACAAGGTTACAGAGAGGATCCTGTTCATGTGCTTCAGCAGATAACAGAACTTCTCCACCCCGTCAAACGCTTCCCTGTGGCGCGGACGAATGATATAGTCGCGCCGTGACATTTCTCGGCTGGATTCTGCGCGTGGTGGTGACGGCCATCGGCGCGACGTTGCGCTGGCGGATCGAGGATCCGCACGGCTTGCTCGTGCACACCCCGACGGAGCCGTTGATCTTCGCGTTCTGGCACAACCGGATCCTGATGCTGCCGTATCTGTTCAAGAAACACTGGAGCAAACGCAAACGCGACCGCGTCGCTGTGTTGGTCAGCGCCAGCAAGGACGGCGAGAAACTCTCGCGCGTGCTGGAGCAGTTCGACCTGATCTGCGTGCGCGGCTCCAGCAGCCGTCGCGGCAGACAGGCGCTCGTCGAGTTGACAAAGCTGGTGCAGGACGGCTACGACATCGGCATCACGCCCGACGGGCCGCGCGGGCCAAAATACAAAGTGCAGGACGGCGCCATCAGCCTCGCGCAGGTCACCGGTGCAGCGATCATGCCGGTGTCGTGGAGCGTGGACCGGAAATTTGTTTTCCGAAAGGCGTGGGATAATTTCCAGGTGCCGGCGCCGTTTGCGCGCGCGGTGGTGCATGTCGGCAAACCGATCGTCGTGCCGCGCGACGCGGACGCGGACACGCGCGAAAATAAAAGACTTGAACTGGAGCGCGTTTTGCAGACGCTGTGTGACAATTCACCGTAACAATGGGGACAACAAGCATAACCATGAAACCATTGGTCGGAGTTTTGATGGAAAACCGGCCGGGCAGCTTGTGGCGTTCAAGGCCAAATTGGCGGCGGAATCGCGCGCCAAGAATGAAAAATAAAATCGTAAAAAATCTTTGAACGCCCCCGGAGGGGTGGGGTCAAACTCTACGGTGCGAGGCTTAGACCAGTCGCTCACGACGCCTCCGAGCGGTGACTGCGCTTCTCCTAGCCTGACCTCACCCAGGTGGTCACCGCCAATCGTGAGCGACTGTCCAGTCCGAGGCTTCCGCCTTGTGGTTTGCGTTGCCGCCCGACCTCGAGGGTCGGGCGGCTTTTTTTACAGGCGACCGGCGTGTTGATATTCTTCCCGGTATTCGAGGACGCGCTTGATGTAGTGGCGAACGCCACGGTTCGGCAGATTTGCCAGAAACCCCGCAGCCGTCTGGGGCCGTCCTTGCGGTGCCCATCGCAACACCGTGCCACGCCCGGCGTTGTACTCGGCCAGCGCAAACGGCACCGGGTCGTCCAACGGCTGTTGGCGCCAGTACGCCAGCGCGTGCGCCAGTAGCCACGCGCCGGCTTCAATGTTGGTGCGTTCGTTCCAGAGCTGCGCGTCCGCCATGCCGATCAACCGTCCCGTTTCCGGCATGATCTGCATCAGGCCGATGGCGCCGCTTTTGCTCCGGGCGAACGGATCGAAACCGCTTTCCTGCCGCATGACGGCCTTGACGAGAAACTTGTCCACGCCATACCGCGGGGCGATCTGTTCGATGAGTTGGTTGTAACGATGCTCGCGCACCAGCCAGCGGACATACACGAAGGCCGGTGCCCCAAACGCGCCGAGCGCCAGCGCCAGCGCCAGGATGCCGCCAACGCGCGCCGATGTAGAGCGGATGCGTACCACGACTCAGAGTATAACCCCGACGTCCCAAGGTGAACCAGTGGATTTCGACGGAGAAGTAAGGATGGGGTGGCAAATAGCAGCTACTTAGAAACTATCATGGGATTACTTAACGAGGTAGTCAAGCTTCGTACTGTATTCGCCGACCTTCCCACACACATGGTTAATAAGACTCTAACCTCTTGAATCCTGCTTAAAGGGCAGTCTTCAGTTGACTCGAAACTTAAGCCAGCCCCCGATCTGAGCAATCACGGCAACATGCTCTTGGATACGAATCGCAGCAGATTGCTACATTAAGACCGAACCATTTTCTTTTTCATCTTCGGGTGGGCTGTTCTCCGATTCCGCACCGTTTTAACAACCTTGCTAAAGCGGGACTTCAGGCGGTTGCAAGCTTGCTCAACACGCTTATTGATCGAAACGTTGGAGATAGGTTTACCTGCATCCTTACGATTCTGACGGTAGGTTGTGATGTACTGACGAATTCGCCCTTCGGTATGCTTGTTTTTTTGGGGGTCGTCCGACCACTCTAGAGATCTTTCCCACATATAGATCGCTTGATACTCGGTATGCGAAGCCTCACGATGCCTAACTCCTCGTGCTTCTTCCCGACACAACGGACTGCAATACGTGCTGCGACCATCAACAATACAAAGACAATTACACTTAGGACAATATCGTAGTTTCCGATAACCGATCTCGTGGAGTGTTCTGAAGACTTCCGACAAGAACAGACGGAATAAATGCCCACCCTTCAAATTGCAATCAAGAGCGCGCAAAATGTCTCGAAATTCCTGTGGGGACATTTCTCGCGGCGAGGGTTTCCCTGCTGTTGTGAGTGGTTGTGCCAAGCGCACCGAGCCATGCAGAATACGAGGGAGTTCACCTAATAATAGAACCAATCCTCCCGGGTGAAGATCTTCACCACCGAGCGTTGCACTGTACGGGTTAACCTTATCCATGGTTTCACAGATGCAGTCGTGGGCATGCTTCACTGCTTCCAAAGAACTGAGTAACACATCGAAGTAGTTGGAGATGGTGCACGCCAGTTGCAAAAGCAGCTGCTTCGCCTTCTTTCCTTTGCGCGGCAATGTATTCAATGCGGTATGAAATTCTCGGACTCGTTTCTTGTCGACGCGATTGTGGGGCTCATAGTGATGCATCGACGTTGCCTTTTTGGTGATACACACGCCTTCTCTAGGCTCACAAATGGCCTGCGGGACACTACGGTTAGCTTTTGTCGATCCTTGTTCGCTCACAGGCTACGGCTTTAGCACGATTTTCGTATGGTCGTCAAATCTGTTGGGTCTAATCAAAACACGTTTAGTACCATGTCATATATTGATATGGTATTAATATTCGGTATTCTCCACCGCAATCAATTATGTTTACAGAGC
>VHCW01000203.1 GCA_016871575.1 Verrucomicrobiota bacterium | reverse complement strand
TCAAAGTTATCGTGCCCCTATCCACGCATGTCGACAACTTCGACATGTACGATTCTTCCTTTCCCTGGAACTCGGTGGCAATGGGGCCGCGCCGCGACGTGGTTGGAGAATGGAAAAAGGCGGCGGTCAAACACGGGCTGAAGTTGGGGGTCTCCACCCATCTCTACCAGGCTCCCGCCTGCCTGAAAGAAGGCCGGAGGTATCAAAAACCCGGCACATTGGAATGGTCGCTTTTCATGATGGATTACGATCCGATTTTTCAACGTGATATGAAGTGGGCCGAGCACTGGTATCAGCGTACCTGGGAAGTGATCGAGAAATATAACCCCGACTGGATCAACGTGGACGGGCCGTTTCCCGACGAGAAAAGAGGCAACGGGCTGGGTGTAAAGCTGTTCTCAGAGTATATCAATCGAGACAAGGCCAAGCATGGCGGCAAACAGCAGGTGGTTCTGAGTCATAAAGGCAGCAACATGGACCTCCGTGGCTTTACCTTAAATTTAGAGGGTGGCATGGCGGCTGACATTCGCCCCTCGCCGTGGATATGGGGGACCAGAAAGTTATCGGGTACTTGGTTCTATTGGACACCTGCTCGTTCCATTGTGCCTGTGCCCGTATTGATCGGGAACATTGTCGATACTGTAAGCAAGAACGGCCTCGTGTTGATGAATATAGCCCTTCGCGGCGACGGCACCTTGCCTGAATATCAGGCTGCCATCCTGCGGTCTATCGGCGATTGGTTGGCCATCAATGGCGAGGGCATCTACGGCACTCGCCCGTGGAAGATTTACGGAGAGGGACCCAAGAAGGTTTCAGATGAACGGCAAGGAGAAAATCTGGAGCCGTATAGCGCGGCGGACATCCGTTTTACGACCAAGGATGGCAACCTCTACGCCTTTGTTCTGGCCCCGCCGGCAAAAGACATCTTGATCACGACACTGGGCATCGGCGGGCCGCTAAAACAACAGATCAAAAGCATCTCTCTTCTGGGAGGAAGCGAGACCTTAAAATGGTCCCGCTCGACCGCAGGGCTGACGATAAAACGGCCAGAGTCACTTCCTCGCAGCTATGCGGTCGGCTTCCGAATCATACTCAAATAACAACAAACACATCACCATGACACCCACCCTCACGCTTCTCTCCGCCCTGCTGCTCGCGCCGCTGGCCGCGCTGCACGCTGCCGCCGCGCCGAAGCAGAAGCCCAATATACTGCTCGTCGTGGCCGACGACATGGGATTTTCGGACGCGGGCTGCTACGGCGGCGAAATCTCCACTCCCAATCTCGACCATCTCGCCGCGAACGGCCTGCGCTTCACTCAGGCGTACAGCACCGCTCGCTGCACCCCGAGCCGCACCGGCCTGATGACCGGGTATTATTATCAGGCAAGCATCAAAAGGGCCCCGACTGCGCTGGTAAGCGAACTGCTCGGATCGGCAGGATACCGCTGCTACCATTCCGGAAAATGGCATGTGGTTGAGCCAGGAGGTAATACTGAACCGGTACGTCGCGGATTCCATCATTCTTACAACAACCATAGTACAGGTAATCATTTCTCCGGTAGTCGCAACACGCTCGACGGATCCCCGGCGCCCGAGACCGGCGAATACTATTCCTCTACAGTGACCGCGGATTATACCATCCGGTTCCTGCGCGAACATGCGGAGAAGTATTCCGACTCGCCCTTTTTTGCGTATGTGACATTTATCGCTCCCCATTATCCGCTCCACGCACCCAAGGAAGATATTGATCGCTACCGCGACCGTTATGATGAGGGATGGGACGTGGTCCGGGAAAAGCGTCTCGCGAAGCTGCGCAGCGAAGGCATTGTGAACTGCGGGCTTTCCGCACTTGAGGAGCAGCTCGCCCCCCGCGTTTACTCAAAGTACCAGCCGCCGCTCGAAACCACCCGCGCGGTTCCATGGAAAACCCTTGATGCGGCTCATCAGAAATTCCAAGCCGCTAAAATGGCCATCCATGCGGCCATGGTTGACCGCATGGACCGTGAAATCGGCAGAATTCTTGATCAACTGCGGGCCATGAATGCGTTTGAAAACACGGTCATCATGTTCCTTTCTGACAACGGGGCTTCAAGCGAACTCAATACCCGCGGACGCAATGACGAAAGCGCGCCCATGGGCTCGGAACAATCATATCTCTGCCTCGGGCCCGGATGGTCGAGCGCTGCCAACACTCCGTTCCGGCGACACAAAATCTGGGTGCATGAAGGGGGCATTTCAACGCCGTTGATTGTCCACTGGCCCAAAGGGATCACGGATCGGGGATCCCTGCGACATACGCCGTGTCATGTCATCGACTTTGTGCCGACTGCGCTTGAACTGGCCGGTGTCACGCGGCCCGGAGAGTTCAATGGCAAACAACTGCGGCCTCTGGACGGGAAAAGCCTGGTGCCGGCATTCGGCGCTGACCGGCAGATTGAACGCAGCTATCTGTACTTTGAACATGCGAAAAACCGGGCATTGCGGATGGGTGACTGGAAAATAGTTTCGTCACCCGAAGAAAAAGACGCATGGAGCCTGTACAACCTGGCGGAGGACAGGACCGAGATGCGCGATCTGGCCGCAAACGAAGCGGAGCGGCTGAAAACAATGGTCGATATCTGGACCCGATGCACATCGGAATTCAATGCCATTGCGAGAGGAAAGGCATTGAAGAAACAGCGGGGTCGCCGGGGCCAATTGACAGATGACAGAGAGTTTACTAGAAGGGATTGAATCCGCGAGGCCAGTTCGCGCAGGCACATCCTGCGCGGCAGTCCAGAGTCAGGAGTCGCCATGACTGAAACCAAACACAAAACCGAATCACAACCCTCAAGCTGGTTCCGCAAGATAGTTACCGGGAGTTCCCACACATTTCCGCTCCTCACCGCCCTGCTGCTGGCGCCGCTGGTCGGGCTGCACGCGGTCACTGCACAGGCTGCGACGGAACTGCTCGTCGAGGCTGAATCGTTCACGGAACGCGGCGGTTGGGTCGTGGACCCGCAATTCATGGATGTGATGGGGTCGCCGTATCTGCTCGCGCATGGGTTGGGCAAGCCGGTGAGCAGCGCGAAAACGGAAGCCGAGTTTCCGACGACGGGCCGGTATCACGTTTGGGTGCGGGCGAAGGACTGGGTGCCGTCGCATCATCCGGGAACGTTCAAGGTGCTGGTCGCGGGACGCGAGTTGGCGCCGACGTTCGGCGCGAACGGCCGGGATTGGTCGTGGCAGGACGGCGGCGAGGTCGAAATCAACGAGAAGAAGGTCGCCATCGAGTTGCGCGACCTGACCGGCTTCGATGGCCGGTGCGATGCGATTTATTTCACGACCGACAAGAACGCGACGCCACCGGAAACAGCGGACAAACAGATGGCGTCGTGGCGGCGTAAGTTGCTGGGGTTGCCGGAAGAACCTGTTACTGCCGGGAAGTTCGACGTGGTCGTGGTGGGTG
>VHCW01000202.1 GCA_016871575.1 Verrucomicrobiota bacterium | reverse complement strand
GGCATTGCGGAAGGCGATGATGGATTCGCCAGTTGATGTGGCGTTGCACCGGGCGAGGGTCTTCACGAAAGTTTTCCAGCAACACGAAAGCGAGCCGTGGATTGTCCGCAAGGCGATGGCGTTGCGCGAATACTTCGAGACGGTGCCGCTCTATTTGCGTCCGCATGACCGCATCGCCGGCTCGATCAGCGAGAAGCCGGGCGCGATGCCGTTGATGGTCGAGCTGGGCATCGCGGACAACAACATCTACACCAGCGAACGCCCCGACCGCGACGATTACCTCAAGGGCAAGGTGCCGTCGGACATCCGCGAGTATTGGGCCAACCGGAACATGTGGGGATTGTTCCGGACGAAAATCGCCGGGCAACAGCCGGTGAAGAGTCACGATGAGTTAAAACAAAATCCCGGCTACAAGTTCATCTCAAACCAGGGTCATCTGTGTCCCAGCTACGAGGAGTTGTTGCGCATCGGCATCGGCGGCTTGCGGAAGAAAGTCGCCGCGCGGCGTCAGGGCGAGACGAACGCCGACAAGCTCGCGTTCCTCACGGCGGCGGAGCACACGTTGGCCGGATTGTCCGCGTGGGCGAAACGTTACAGCAAGTTCGTCAAAGACCCCGAGATGGCGCGTATCTGCGCGAAGATTGCGACGGAACCGCCGGAGACATTCCGCGAGGCGTTGCAACTGGTCTGGCTCGCGTATCAGGCGATTCACATCGAGGGGCACGGTTACTCCTGCACGCCGGACCGGCTCGATCAGTTGTTGTTGCCATGCTACAAAGCCGACAAGCGCGACGACGCCGAGGTCGTGCGGCTCACGGAGAATTTCGTGTTGAAGATGTTCGACAACACGTTCTGGGGGCCGGAGCATCACTTGACGCAAGGTTTCGTCGTGAGCGGCTCGACGCCGGATGGGCGCGACCTGACGAACAAGCTAAGCTGGCTGATGCTCGAAGGCGCGACGAACATGGCGTTGCCGGAGCCGTTGGTCTGGGTGCGCTGGCATCCGAAGATTGACCAGAAGTTCTTCGATTTCTGCCTGACGCGGCTCCAGCGGACGACCTGTTTCCCGATGTTCTGGAACGACAAGGTCGTGCCGGAAGGATTGATGGCGCTCGGCGTGAGCCGCGAGGACGCGTTCAACTACGTTCCCGTCGGCTGCAACGAACTCGCCGTCCCCGGCCAGTGTTATTACAACCCCGGCGCAAACGTCAATTACCTCCAAGCCATCGAAGCCGTGCTCACCAGCGGCAAAGGCTACAAGAAACAATGGAAGTGGAACAACGTCGCCCCGGCCACGAAGGATCTGACGACGTTCAACCATTTTGCCGCCGCCGTGGGCGCCTACATGTATCGTCAAGTCGAGCAGTCGTACGCCCGCGATATGAGCGTGTTGAAGGCGCAGATGGAGTGGGGCGTGACGCCGTTGACATCCTGTTTCTTCCACGGTTGCATCGAGCGCGGGCGCGACATGGCGCAGGGCACGAAGTACAACATCCTCTCCTGCGGCGGGATCGGCTTCGCCAACGCCGTGGACTCGATCGCGGCGGTGCGTGAGATCGTCTATCAGAAGAAACTGGCCACGCTCGACGAAGTGGCGACAGCTTGCGCCGCGAACTTCCAAGGCCACGAACGACTCCAAGCGAAGTTGAAGACCGCGTTCAAGCACGGCAACGACGCTCCGCAATTGGATGACATCATCGCGCTGGTCGAACGGTTGCGCGACGAGCCGGTGAAAGCGATCTGCCGCGACCCGCGTGATGGAAGCAAGTTTGGCAACAGCCACGTCGTCCGCAGCGGCGCGGTCAAACAAGGCCGCGTCACGCCCGCCACGCCCGATGGCCGGCTCGCCGGCGTGCCGCTGGCGAGTTCCGTGGCGGCCTCGGTCGGCTGCGAGCAGACCGGCCCGACGGCGGTGTTGAACTCCGTCTGCAAACTCAACCCGGCGAAGAGTTGGCAGTGCGCTTATCAGGTCAACATCCGTTTCCACGCCGGCATGATTGCCGACGACGGCCAGCGCGAGAAATTGCGCGCGATGCTCAACGTCTATTTCCAGAACGGCGGCCAGGAATTGCAAATCAACGTCGTGGACAGCGCGACGTTGCGCGCCGCCCAGAAGAACCCCGAACAGTTCCGCGACCTTGTTGTGCGCGTCGCCGGGTTCAGCGAGTTCTTCGTGAACCTCACGCCCGATATGCAGGAAGAAATCATCGCCCGAACAGAACACATGTGATAGTGTCGGCGCATGGCTGAACGCGATTTCCAACGCATCTTGGAAGAGGCACGCGCCCTGCAACGTCATCTGCCGGAGTTGGGGTTGGTGGCCGTTGGCGGCACGGCTGTCGCGCTGCATTGTCACCACCGTGTTTCGCTCGATGTGGATCAGGTCACGCTACGACTTCAGGATCGCTACGAGCAGGCCCTTTCAGCCTTGGAGCAGTGGGACGGCTGGACGACCAACCGGTTGAACCCGCCCGTGTTGATTCTTGGCGAACGTCATGGTGTTGAACTGGGCCTGCGTCAGCAACGCCGGACCGTTCCTCTGCAAACGGTCATAGTTGATGGACTGGTGGTTGCCGCCCCCGCGGAAATGCTCCGCATCAAAGCGTTTCTTCTCGCGGAACGCCGCAGTGTGCGGGACTTTTTGGATGTCGCGGCGCTGGCCCGGCAACTGGGTGAGCCGGCTTCTCTGGCCGCGCTCAGTTTTCTGAACTTGCTCTATCCCGGTGGTTCTTCCCAGAGTTTGGCCACCCGTTTTGCGGAGGCATGCGAATCGGAGCCGGTGGACCTGGCGGCCATCCCGCTGCCGTCTTACAAGGGTCTCCAGCCGCCGTTCACCGACTGGGCCTTTGTGTCGGCAGCTTGTCAGCGGCTCGGTCGCGCGCTGCTCAAGCTGGAACTGGCCAACGGTCTGCCGGAACGCTTGAGCCGTGAATTTCAACTCCCAGCCTGCCCATGAATCCCAACCGCAACACCGAAGGGTTCACCGCATTGACCTATCTGAACTGGATTCAGCGTGGCAGCACCGAGGACTGGAAATGTCTGTACCGGCTGTGTCAGGATCTGTCAGTGGCACAAGTCGTGGCGGCGATCCTGCCGTTGCGCGACCCTGACCTGATGGCCTCCGCCCGGCTGTGGAAACATCTCTTGGAAGACCTCCATCCCGGTTTGCAAATTGACCTGAAACCCCATCAACGCGGAGTTGGAGTATGAATACTGTAATCAGTCGTCGTGAGATGTTGCGGCGGTCAGCCGCAGCGGTCGCGGGAATGTGGGCGGCCAAGGCCGAGACGAAGTCGGCAAATGAAAAACTGAACATCGCGTTCATCGGTCTCGGCGGACGCGGCGCGGCGAACCTTCAGATTATTGCCGGCTATGGCGACAATGTCGTTGCGCTCTGCGACGTAGATGATGAGCGCGCGGGCGGCGCTTACGCCAAGTTCCCGAAGGCAAAGAAGTATTTTGATTTTCGCCGGATGCTGGAGGAGATGGACCGGCAGATTGACGCGGTGGTGGTCAGCACGCCGGACCACACGCACGCTTCGCCGAGCCTGATGGCGATGCGGATGGGCAAACATT
>VHCW01000201.1 GCA_016871575.1 Verrucomicrobiota bacterium | reverse complement strand
TTACTTGAGCAAGGCGCGCGGCTTTTCGCTGAAGGAGATCGGGTTTTACGGTTGGATTCCGTACCTGACGGTGGACTTCGGCAAAATGGCCGGCGGCATGGCGTCGGACTGGTTGCTCGCGCGCGGTATGGGGGCCGGGTTTGCGCGCAAGAGTGTCATGGTGTGCGGTGGATTGATGATGAGCGCGGGATTGATGGTGGTCGGCGCGCCGACGCCGGTGGCGGCGATTGCGTGGGTGTGCGTGGCGACGTTTGGTTTCGGCATGTGGAGCGCGAACATCTACGCCTTGCACGCGGACATTTTCCCCGCGCAATCTCTGGCGACGGCGGTCGGCTTTACCGGCATGGGATCCAGCCTCGGTGGCGCGGCTTTCACGTATGCCGCCGGCCTGGTCGTGGACAAGGGCGGCTACGCGCCGGTGTTCTGGGCCATCGGCATTCTGCCGCTGCTGGCGTGCGTGACGCTGGTGTTTTGTGTCGGACGCCTCAAAACAGAAAGTGTGAACAAATGAAAAACTCCTTTTTCCAAAACAGAATCGCCGTGGTCACCGGTGCAGGCGGGACACTTTGTTCCGCGGTTGCCGTCGAGCTTGCCCGGCAGGGCGCGAAGGTGGCCCTGCTCGGCCGCACGATGGACAAGCTGGAGCGGGTCGCCGCGGCGATTCGCAGCGCGGGCGGCACGGGACTGCCGGTGAGCGTGGATGTCACCGATGCGGCGGCGGTCGAGGCCGCGCGCCAGCGCATTGCGGAACAACTGGGGCCGTGCGCGTTGCTGGTGAACGGCGCCGGCGGCAATCGCAACGATGCCGTGACGACCACGACGGAGTTTCAACCGGCGGAAATTGCCGAAAAGATACCGGAAGGCATGAGGGGTTTCTTCAATCTCGATCCCGCCCGCCTGCTGGACGTCATCACGCTGAACACCATCGGCACAATCGTCCCGTGTCAGGTATTCGGACGCGACATGGCCCGGCAGGGGCGCGGCGCGATTGTGAACTTCGCCTCGATGAACAGCTATCGCCCGCTCACGAAGAATCTCGCGTACTCGCTGTCCAAGGCCGGCGTGGTCAACCTCACGCAATGGCTGGCCGTCTATCTGGCGCCCGCCGGTATCCGTGTGAATGCGGTGGCGCCCGGTTTCTTCGCCAACGAACGTAGCCGGAAAATTCTGATGACGGAGGACGGCGGCCTGACGGCGCGCGGGCAGACAGTGATGGCGCACACGCCGATGAAACGTTTCGGCGAGGCGACGGACTTGCTCGGTTCCGTCTGCTGGCTTTTGAATGATGAACAGGCCGGGTTCGTCACAGGAATCACCATCGCGGTGGATGGCGGTTTTGCCGCGTCGTCGGGAGTCTGAACAACCAATGAGATTCCTTTGCATTGTTTTGGTGATGATTTCGGCAGTCGCAGCGGCAGCCCCGCTGCCGGCGCATCCGCGGTTGTTGCTGGACCGTCAGGATATTCAGGCGCTCCAGCAGCGCATCGCGCAGAAGCCGTGGACACAACAGTGGTCGGCGTACAAGAAATCGGTGGACGCGAGTCTCGCGCAACCGGTGGAGCTTCCGCCGCGCGGCGGCAACTGGAGCCACAACTACGTTTGTCCGCAACACGGGGCGCATCTCAAGCAAGGCAAACGGATCGGGACATGGGAATGGGAACATCGCTGCCCGGTCGGTAAGCACATCCTGCGCGGTGATCCCTCTCAGGCGCATCTCGATTTCGACGGCAACGCCATCATGGGCGTTCATGGCGACTACGCGGGACTGTTGCGGGATGCGGGTGTTGTGTTTCAAGTCACCGGTGACCGCCGTTACGCTGAGAAGGCGCGCGAAATCCTCCTCGCGTATGCCGCGAAATACCTTGCTTATCCCCGCCACAACAATCAGGGCCGTCCCAAAGGCGGCGGGCGCGTGGCGTCGCAATCACTCAGCGAGGCGTCGTGGCTGATCCCTGTGGCACAGGGCGCTGATTTGATTTGGGACACGCTGACGACCGAGCAACGCCGCGCGGTGGAAGAGAAACTGTTTCGCCCGGCGCTGAACGAGGTGATCCTTCCCAGCACGCGCATCATTCACAATATTCGCTGCTGGATCAACTCCGCGATTGGGTCGGTGGGCTACCTGCTGGGCGATGAGCAATTGATTCAGATTGCCATTGACGACCCGAAATCCGGATTCCGCCAGCAGATCCAACAAGGCGTGCGCGAGGACGGGATGTGGTACGAAGGCGCCAGCGGGTATCACTTCTACACCGTCAAGGGGCTGTGGCCGTTGGCGGAGGCGGCGCGACATTGCGGCGTCAACCTGTATGATGCCCGGTACAAGGGTTTGTTCGACGGCCCGTTGGCGCTGGCCATGCCCAATCTCGCTCTCCCGAATTTCAACGACAGCGGCATTGTCTCGTTGACCGGACAAGCCGATTACTACGAACTGGCGTACGTGCGCTGGCGCGATCCGCGTTACGTGCCGTTGCTCGCCGCCGGGCGGCGGCAGGGCGAACTCGCGCTTTGGTTCGGCGCGCCGGAACTGCCGAAAGGCGACCTCAACGTCGCACGCGGTTCGCGCAACAGTCCCGCTTCCGGCTACACCATCCTCGAACACGGCATCGGCAAGGACGCCACGTGGCTCTGCGTCAAATACGGCCCGCACGGCGGCGGCCACGGCCACAACGACAAGAATCATTTCATCCTCTATTCGCGCGGTCGCATCGTCATGCCCGATGCCGGGATGCACCTGTACTCCTCGCCGTTGCACAAAACTTGGGACAAGACCACCTTCGCGCACAACACGCTCGTCGTGGACGAACAATCCCAAGCTCAAGCCGAAGGCCGTTGCCTTGCGTTTGGCGCGACCAACGGCGTGGAATACGCGATCACCGATGCCGGCGACATCTACAAAGGCGTCCGCTTCGTGCGCACCGCCGCTCTCCTCAACGAAAATCTCGTGGTCATCGTGGATCACGCGTCTGCCGACAACGAACGCCTCTTCGACCTCGTTTGCCATGTGAACGGAAAATGGCAAACGCTCCCCGAAGGACAGTCGTGGACGCCGCCCAATGCCGCCGGTTACAAACACATCGCCAGCGCCACAACACGAACGAGCGCCACCGGCGTCACCGTGGCGGCTGACTGCGCCATCACGCTCGCCGGCGGCGAGCCGACGGAAATCATCACCGGCACCGGTGTCGGCGCGAGCACCGAGGATCGCGTGCCGCTCGTGCTGTTGCGGCGCAGGGCAAAGCAAACAACCTACGTCTGGGCTGTGTCGCTCGACGGCAAACCTGTGACCCTTGCCACCGGCGCTGTCGTGACGGTGCGTGCCGGCGATGAACGTTGGGAGTTGTTGGTCAATCCCGACCGGCCGTCATTCGGTGTGAAATCAATCCCCAATCCAAGAAAGGTAACGAAATGAAAACACAAAAGAACTTCTGCTTGGCGATGGCGATTGCAGTATGCGGTGCGGCGTTGGCGGGGCCGCAACTTGACACGTCGCCGGATCGGGCGAAGACGCCGCTGGCTCCCGGGTTGAAACAGATCGGCACCATCAAGCCGCGCAGCGCGAATGAGATTGCAGGATCGAACTGGATGCTGGGCTGCGAGACGCTCGACCGCGGTTTCGCGGATTACCAGCAATACAAGGAATACAT
>VHCW01000200.1 GCA_016871575.1 Verrucomicrobiota bacterium | reverse complement strand
TCTTGCCATCGTCCTCAGAAAATGCCATCGAAACCTGCTCGCGTCGCCCCGTCTTTTTCGCCTTGTCAATGTAACGGTTCCAGAAAAGCGCAAGCCGACCGCTATGGAGACGGAACAACTGGCCGGGGGAACCGCTTGCTTCGATCTTGGAGGGTTTGATGTCCGCCCACGTCAGACCGCCATCTGCGGAGAACGCTTCGGTGAACCGACCGCGTGAGGTGCGGATGATCATCCAAAGGCGTCCGTCTTTCAACTCTGCCAACGTCGGCTCGATGCCGCCGCCGTGGTCGCCGTAGCCGCCGTATGCGCCGAGGTCAATCACGTTGCTTTTCTTCCATGTCTTGCCTTCGTCGTCAGACGCATACGTGAAACAGACGTGACGTCCCGGATCGGTTACGCCCACCTGACAACCGAGCACCAGCCGCCCGCTGCGGAGTTGGATCATCGTCCGCAACGCGCCGCACCAGCCATCCTGCAACTTTTGTGGTTCCTCCCACGTCTCGCCGTCGTCGGTGCTGCGCACGACATAGACAGGGCACCGGCAGCCCGGCTGCGGTCCGCCTTTCTTCTGGTCCCAGCGAAGAACCATCTCCTTCAGGTTCAGGAAGGCGAGAACTAGGACGCCATCGCGCGTTTTCATCAGTGTCCGCTCACCCCGGCATTGATATTTCTTGGTGTCAGCAAACAGCGCACGTGGTTCCCAAGTTTTGCCGTTGTCCTTGCTGAGCAGCATGTGGCTGTCATCCACGGCCAGCACCGCCCCATCGCTACGTTTCATAAACGGCCCAAGATGCTCAAACGGGAGCGATTCACATTTTGGATGTATGAGCAGAGTCTTCTTGCCGACCGGGACTTCCTTCCACGCCGGCGAAGCGGCCACACACAACAAAGCAAGCAACACAAAGTAACGCATAACGATCCTCCGAAAGCGGACGCAGATTGCGTCGTGCTTCCATTGCAGTCAATCAGAAAGCAGACCGTATGTGCTCCAACCGCTGCTTGCTTTTTGGCGGTTCTTTTGGTCAATTGACGGCCTGTCACTACCTATGGCCGAGCCAACCAAATCTGAATCTGTGCGGCGCGTCATCGTGTTCTGTCTGCCGGGCATCGGCGACACGGTGATGTTCACGCCGGCGCTGGCGTTGTTGCGGCGGATGTTTCCGCAGGCGCATATCACCGCCATCACGATGTTCCGCGGCACGGAACATATTCTCGCCACTAATCCTGATCTCAACGAGGTGCGCCACTTCGATTTCTTCAATGCGTCGGCGTGGGAGAACCTTCGGTACCTCTGGCGCCTGCGGTGCGAGGGATACGATCTCAGTATCATGTCGTTCCCCTCGAACCGGCTCGAATACAACATTGCCAACTGGTTCGTTGGCCGCCGGTGGCGAGCCGCGCATCGTTACCATCGCCAAAGTTGGCGGAACCTCTGGTTTCTCAACAACATCGTCGTTCGCGAAACCGGCCGCCACCACAACGCCGAGGAAAACCTCCGTCTTCTCGCCGCGATCGCCACAAAGCTCGGGTTGCATTTGGAATTGCCGCCGTGGGATGTGGAACGCACCGAACGCATTCGACAATGCCCGTTGAAACTGGCGATCAAGCCCGACGACGAGGCCGCTGCTAAAACATTTCTTGCGGAACACAACCTTGGTTCCGATAAGCTGTTGATTGGGATACACACGTGGAGCAGCACCTACAAGAACATGGCGCACAAATGCTGGGACAAGGACAACTTCGTCGCCCTCATCCGCCGTCTTGGCGATGAGCGTCCCGAAGCCCGGTTCCTGCTGGTGACGGGACCCGCCGACGAGGAGATTAACCAATACATCCTCCAGCAGGCCGACAGTCGCGTTGTGCTCGTGCGCGAGGCCAACCTCCGCCGCGCCGTCGCCATTCTCAGTCATTGCCGCGTCTTCATCAGCAACGACTCCGGTGTGATGCACTTGGCGGCTGCGGCTGCCGTGCCGGTGGTCGCATTGTTCGGGCCAACAGACTGGTGGCGTCTGCATCCCTGGACGGAACGGCACGCGGTCGTCAGTCGCGAATTGCCGTGCAGCCCGTGTTTTTACTATTCGAGCCGCGCCTTGCGTTGCGTTGAGAACGTTGACTACGCTTGCATCCGGAAAATTACCGTGGATGAAGTCCACACGGCGGTCAACCAGTTGCTTTCCGCGCCCTAGCGCCCGCACTCCGTCACGGCAATGACGCAGAAGACAAATCCCATCACAGTCGGGTTGATCAGTCTCGGCTGCGCGAAGAACCTCGTGGACAGCGAAGTCATGCTCGGCGCGCTTGCCCGCGACGGCATGGCGTTGACGACCGAATTGCGCGATGCAGAGGTGGTCATCGTCAATACATGCGGGTTCATCGGGCCGGCCAAGCAGGAGTCCATTGATGCCATCCTGCGCGCCAATGAACTCCGACAGACGGGCCGTTGCCGGGCGCTGATCATGGCCGGTTGCCTGCCGCAACGGTATCCGAAGGAGTTGATGGTCGAGTTGCCGGAAGTGGATGCGTTCATCGGGTTGAATGAGGTGCCGCGCATCACGGAGATTGTCCGCGATACCCTTGCCAAGTGCGGTGAACGCCTCTATCGCACCGGCCCGGCGAAGTATGTGCTGGACGCCTCGGCGCCCCGATTGCGGCTTACACCGGCGCATTACGCTTATGTGAAGATCGCCGAGGGCTGTAATCATCCTTGCTCGTTTTGCAGCATCCCGCGGATTCGCGGCCGGCACCGGAGCCGCCCGCCCGCCGACGTGCTGGCGGAAGTCCGGGCGCTCGTTGCCGACGGCGTGAAGGAAATCAATCTCATCTCGCAGGACACCACGTTCTACGGGAAAGACATCGGGGCGTCCTTGCCGGTATTACTGCGCGAGTTGCAATCCATTCCCGGCGATTTCTGGATTCGGTTGCTGTACACGCACCCGGCGCATTGGTCCGACGAATTGATCGCCGCCATCGCCCAGTGCGACAAGGTGTGCCGTTACGTGGACATTCCGCTCCAGCACATCAACGACACGATGCTTGCCGCGATGCGGCGGCAAACCGACGGTGAGTTCATCCGCAATCTGCTCGCGCGAATTCGCGGCGCGTTGCCCGGCGTGGCGGTTCGCACCACGTTCATTGTCGGTTTTCCCGGTGAGACGGAGCGGCAGTTCTCAGAGTTGTTGGAGTTCATTCGCGAAGCGAGATTTGCGCGGCTGGGTGTCTTTGCGTACTCGGAGGAAGACGGCACGGCGGCGGCGGGCTTGAGCGGACAGGTGGCGTCAGGAGTGCGCCAACAACGACGCCGCAAGGCGATGGCCGTGCAACAGGCGGTGTCGCGGGAGTTGCTACGGGAAATGATCGGCAGTACGATGCGCGTGTTGATGGACAGGGAAGGGGAGGGACGTTCGCAGATGGATGCCCCGGACATTGACGGCAAGGTGTTTGTGCACGGCAAGGCAACGCCCGGCGAATTCGCCAGCGTGCGAATCACCGGGGCGAAAGAATATGACCTGAAAGGAGAACTGACACAGTGAAGAAGATTTTCGGACAGAAGTCATTTGTGATTCGCAACAAAAACGTCGAAGCCGCCGTCACCGAACTCGGTGGGCATCTTGGCCCGGTGACGTTTCTGTTGGGCAAACGGAAAGTGTCGCCGTTCTCGGTGGCACCGTGGTGGAACGAAAAACTCGCGGCGGGCACTCCGGCGCTATTG
>VHCW01000199.1 GCA_016871575.1 Verrucomicrobiota bacterium | reverse complement strand
TATCCGCATGCGAGCACCGCAGCGGGGACAGGCTAAAACATCAATCGAAAAGGATCACTTTTCATAATGCATCTCCCGCAGTGGAACTGCCACAGATTGATTCTTTGACCGGGTCATTGGGCTTAGACTCCGGCAGCCAGTATAACCATTGGCCATGGTCATTGCATATACGTCCCTGCAATTTTCCTTTGACGCGAAGCCTGAAAATAGAAGTGCGGCCGAGTCCAAGTCGGGCCGACACCTGTTGAACCGTCAGCCATCCAGCGTCAAGGAGTCGTTCTTTCAGGCTCTTAATTTTTAATGCATAGCGGACCCATTTGACGCTCACGGTGCTGAAGGGATCGCCGGCGCCGGTGCGTTTCTGTTGCTCGTTAAGAATGCAGGCAACTTGCGCATCGGTGTATTCGTCCAGGAGAGCGTCGATCTGGCGCCGCACGGGTTCATGAGTCGCGCGCAGTTGCTGAGGCGTCAGGGGGCGCGGCAAGGTCAACGTTTTGGTAGCTCCGCCGCGGAAACGCACGTCAGCGGTAATCTCACGCTGTTTGATCAAAGTCACGTCTTCGATCAGGAGTCCGAGCATGCGCTTGCGTTCACGCTGCGGGGTCTTGGGATCGGTCCACACTGCCGGGAAATCAGTGGCCAGGTCAAGGATACGCTTCCTCTCCACATCGTCAACAGCAAGGCGGTCCGTGGCGCGCCGGCGCTGGTATTCTTCCTGTGCTTCCGTAAGAGCTTTCAGCTTGGCATTCCAGTCTGCCTCCAGGGAATCCGCGACCAGCCGGTTTGCCGGATCGACTTGCATATAGCGGTGCCGCGCTAAATCGGCTTCATATTGGGCACGTTCGACCTGTCGGCGGCGCAGGCGATCGGCTTCGTCCAGTCGCGATGCAATTTCCTGCTGTACGGCAAGAGTCAACTCCAACGCCATTGGCGTCATAGTCTCAACCAGCAATTTGCCGACGGCTTCGTCGATTCCCGTTCCGACAATGCTCTGGCATAAGGGATCGCCGTAGAGCCTGGTGCGCCCCGCGCATACGTAGTTGGTAATCATAATGCCATTGCGTTGGATATTGTAATGTACATGCATGCGGCTGCCGCAAAGGCCGCAGACGACCCGTCCCTGCAACAAAGCAGGGCCCTCTCGAGGAGGTCCGGCATTGCGCTGGAAGCCGAAGGCTTTGGCGGAATCGCGAAGCCGCTGCAGATTGCTGTCATACTCCTGCCAGGATATGTATGCCGGATGGGCGTCACGAATCAACACCTGCCACTGGTCCTGAGGCAGGTGTTCGTGCCGATACCGGCCGTCAGGCTGCTTGCGGAAGCGCCCGCGCCCGAAAGCGTATGCGCCAGCATAGAAAGGATTGTGGATCACATGGCAGGCACGACCGACGGACAAGGGCGTCCAAACAAGCTGCCCTTTCTGAGCTCCCGTCGCCCGCTTCGGGAAAAGTAATCCCTCCTTCCGAAAGTGCATGATTGTGCCGCGGACGGATCCCGTGCGCGCGAATGTTTGAAAGAACAAGCGTACGGTTTCCTGAACCTGCTGTTCGGGATCAAGCACCACGCGTCCCGTAGGATCGTGGATCAGGCCGATGGGAAGATGGTTGTGCAGTTCGCCCCGGCGCGCCTTATTCAGAATGCCGCCACGCAGACGCGCTCGCAGGACGTGGAGTTCCGCTTCGCTCATCGTTCCTTTGAGCCCAAGCAACAATCGATCGTTGAAGTGCGCGGGATCATACAGCCCATCCTCGTCGAGGATCAGCGTATCCGTCAAACCGCAGATTTCCAGGAGCCGGTGCCAGTCCGCTGAGTTGCGCGCCAGCCGGGAAACCTCCAGCCCGAGTACGATACCGGCGCGTCCCATGCCGACCTCGGCAACCAGCCGCTGAAAACCGGCGCGGTCGGACGACGAAGCTCCCGATTGTCCGAGATCTGAATCGATGACTATGATGCTGTCATGTGACCAGCCGAGGGCAACGGCCCGCTGGCGGAGCGCGTATTGGCGTTCCGTGCTTTCGGTGTTCTCAAAAACCTGCCGCATGGTTGACTGGCGCACATACAAGTATGCGCCGCGCTTCAGGTGGCCGGCAGTAACTTTCTGGCTTGCCTCAATGCTCACGGTCTCATCTCCTTTCTGCCGCTCAATGCAATGCCGGCAAGAACACTCACGAGTTCCGCCTGGAGCGGCTCCGAGAGCAACGACTTTGAAGCGGATACATGGGGCTGCCTGATTTTTGCCGCTGTGCTCTCGGCGGCGATGCGACGTTCAAGCCAAGCCGTAACGCCTTCCCTCAACAACAGAATCAATCCGTAGTGTTGCCCGCCAGAAGAACCTGCCAATATGTGATCCCGCAGCTCTTCGTAGGCTCTGGCTGCAGCGTCGCTTGCCAATAAATCCGAGCCATTTAAAGCGGTTTTTTTTCCTGGCGCGCGAGCGCCCGTTCGACACTTCGCACATGAACCTTGCGGCCAAAGCGAGCCATGATGCGATGCACCAGATCGGGCGACCGCAATGAGGGATCCTCCGATCTCAGTTCTTGAATAAATGCCATCACCTCGGCGCTGAGCTTGTGCCTGCGCCGAGGCCCGGGCTTTTGCGGAACCAAGGCGGGCAGACCGCCGCGCTTGAGTCGAGCCTGCGCCTGGTAGAACGAGGGCCGGGTAAACCCGAAGGAAGCTGCGCTGCCACTGATGGTCTGGTGGTCTATCTGTACCTTGCGCACCATCTCGTACTTGACCTGAACGAGGTCGCGCGGATCGAAAAAATCTGAGGTGGCAAACAGCGGGTCGGCAACTTTTTCCGGATGGCGGTTGAGGCTGCCCCGGAGCCGGAGGCTTTCGACTTTTAAGTTTGATGGTTTGTTTTTGGCCATGAATAATGTAAACATGTTTACGCCGTATTGTCAATAGATATTTGTCGGCGGCAGAAAGCAAATTAGAGAGCATGATCGGCATAGTAGCCAGCATTAATGCAAAAATACATAAGTTGACCGACGGCTTTCGCAGGGATTGCTTTCGCCGCCCGCGACTCATATTCGGCATAATGGCTCTTACATATCCGGCATAATTCTGTTTACACTTCACTGCCGCCTCCTTTGCTATTCTTCTCAGATTTAAGCTCGGTTATTAGAACGGTTAGCCCAATCAGGTCACCGACTTGAAAATGCGATCGCCCGGCAGATACGACAAGAAACGGGTCTTCTTCTTGCAGGCTTGTCCAGCGCGTTGGCAGAGCCGTCACGTAACCGCGATGGTCTCGATAGAAAAGAAGATCGTCGCCCCAGTTAACACGCCGCTCGACGAAGTCGAGCGTTTGTCCAAGCAGCGGGTGAAAGGGATGCGTGACTCTGACGGATGCGGCTATTTCTCGGGCGCGGCATGCAGTTCGTCTATTGATCGAATACGCGAGTCATCAGTTGTGCCCATGAATAATTTCTCGATTTGAAGCCGCACTTGGTTTTGGACATTCCATGCTCGCTGTTCTCAGGCTCCGTTGCAGCCCGGCAGCCCGCATGTGTGGGCTGGTCCGCTTCTACCTGAGGAACAATCAGGCGCCTGAAGGTTGCCGTGGGCGCCAGTGTAACGGACCGCAATAATCTCACTCGTAGGGGGCCTTTTTTATCAGATTGACCTCGGTCCAGATTGAATTGATTGTGCAACTCTCCCAGGGCTGATTGTGAAAAACTGCGGGATTAGCTGCTGCAGTCGGTAACCCTTTCCGGTA
>VHCW01000198.1 GCA_016871575.1 Verrucomicrobiota bacterium | reverse complement strand
CCCGCCCGACGCGGCCTCCGCAGAGGCCGTCGTCCTTTGAAACTGCTGATGACTCTTGGGCAGAGGGTTCAGAGCCTCAATCAAATCGAAAAACCATCACAACCTTTCGTACGGTGAAACAAATGGGATAGACCTTCTCCTCCTCGTCCTTCGGCGGCACGAAATGGCAATGCAGGTTGTAGAGCGTCTTGTAGGAAATGATGCTGGCGGCCACGTCCACGATATACCCCTCGGTAATCGCTTCTTCCTCGGTGTAGCTGTCGAACGGCGCTCCGAACAGGCTGACGGTGTCCGGTGATGGCGTGGCGGTGAACGCGACAAACAACTGATTCAGGTCGTGCTCCCGGATGACCTTGGCAATCTTCTCCTCGATGTCCTCTTCCGGCGTGTCCTCGTCCGCTTCGGTGGGCTTCCGGAACGGCAACCGAATGGCCGCGCCCATCTGGCCTTCCTGCGACCGGTGCGCCTCGTCAATCAGGAACGCGACCCGCAGACTCTTCAACTCCGGTTTGCTTTGGAGTTCTTCCAGCACCCACGCGAGCTTCTGTTGCGTGGTGACAATGATCGGCTTGCGCTCTTTCAGGAAACGCGGCAGGTCGTCGGCTTTCTTGGCAATGCCCACCACGTCTTTCAGGTGGGTGAAGTTGGCCATGTCCTCCCGGATATTTGTGTCGAGCGACTTGCGGTCGGTGAGAATGAACGTGATGTCCACCAGCTTATCATTCGTGTCGGGCTTGTAGAGGCTGTGCAACCGGTCGGCCAGCCAGCAAATCGAGAGCGTCTTGCCGCTACCGGCGGAATGATCCGCCAGATACTTGCGCCCGATGTCACCGGTCTTGGTGAAGTGCGCCGTGATGTCGTCGGCGACCTTGCGCACCAGCCGGGCTTGATGGTAACGCGGGAACATGGTGAACGCCGCCCGCTCTTGTTTGTCGCCCTCCGCCTCGCGCTTGGGGACGCGGACGAGGAAGAACGACAACGCCTCCAGCAGTTGATCTTTCGAGAGCACTTCCCGGTAAAGGAACTCGACCGGGTATTCGTTCGGATTGGTCAACGGCGCGTTCTTCAACCCGGTATTGTGCCAGCGAAAGTTCTCCACCCGGCGCGGATCGGTCGCAGCCATTACGTCACTGGTGTCGGCTGCAAGAAAGAGGAACGGGTGCTGAAAAATCCGGCACGAATGATCGCGGGCGACAAACTGCGCCACGGCATCATGCACGTTTTGATTCGCCTCGTGCTTCACCTCCAGCGCCACGATGGGCAGGCCGTTGAGGAAGAACACGAAATCAATTTCCTTCTGCGCCTGACCGGGTTCGACTGCGCCGAAGTAGAAGTGAGGACGGAACGTAATCCGGTTCTGGGGATATTTCTCCGCGCCGGCGCTCGCGGCGGACCGGGGCTTGGGATAGAACAACAGGAACTTCAGCCCGCGCACCGGCAAGCCGTGCCGGAGAATCATCCAGAGCGGCGTGCGCTCCAGTTCCTTGCGGAGCGCCTTGAACACTTCGTCCCGCGCATCCGTGCCGTAATCCTCGGCCAGCTTCTGGATCGTGTCGGCCTGCGTGGCCTGCAAAAACGCCCAAAGATTATCCTCGACGATGCAATGCTCGGTGTCGGTGATCTCGCCTTGCTCCAACACGGTGTAGCCGTGCTCGCGCTTGAGGTAAGCCGCAATGTGCTTCTGAAATTTGATTTCAGGGGGCGGCATTGGTCAATCCTTCCCCGCCGCCAGCCGCGCCCGCGCCAGCCGCACCGCCTCGTGCAGTTTGCGCTCAAGCTGTTTGCGCGGCAGCACCTTGGTCCAATAGCTGGCGACGTGGATGCCGCTTTGCGCCAGTTCCAGCAACTCGGCGTGTTGCTGCGTCTTCCCGGCGCACAGGATGATGCCCAGCGGCGCGGCCTCGCCCGGCTCGCATTCGTGGCGTTTGAGCCAGTTCAGATACAACTCCATCTGCCCCTTGTCGCCCGCCTCGAAATCGCCCAGCTTCAACTCTACCGCCACCAACCGCCGCAGCTTCCGGTGATAGAACAACAGGTCGAGGTGGTAATCCCGGTCGTCAATCGTCATCCGTTTCTGCCGCGCCACAAAACAGAATCCCGCGCCCAGTTCCAGAATGAACGCCTCGATCTCCCGCAGAATCGCCGCCTCGACATCCTTCTCCGCATACGTGTCTTTCAGTCCGAGAAAATCGAGGATGTAAGGATCGCGGAAGACCAGATCCGGCGTCAGCTTGTCCTCGGCCCGCAACGCGGCCAATTCCCGCCGGATGAGTTTGTCCGGCTTCTTCGATAGCGCCGTGCGCTCGAACAGCATCCCGCCGATCTTTTTCCGCAGCGTCCGCGTGTTCCATTTCTCCAGCCGGCACATCTCCGCGTAGAAATCGCGCTTCAACTGGTCATCCAACGGCAGCAGGTGCCGGAAATGCGTCCAGCCCAATTGTGTACTCAGCGCGTTCACAATCTTGGGGTCGGGAAAGACCTCGCCGAACCGCACCATGTGCCAGAGATTTCGCGCCGAATAGCCCGCCCCGAATTCACGCGCCAATTGTGTACTCGGCCTGACAGATGGCGAAGTTTGTCGGCGACAACTCCTGACCGTGGACGGTGACGTATTTCTCGATGTTTGCCCGCTCGGCGGGATTGGCCGCCCGGTCGAGAAGATGTTCTTTGGCGACGGACAGCATTCCGCCGGTGCCACTGGCGGGATCGTAGATGGAAAAATGCCGGTCGGGGATTGGGATTTCCAGCAACTCGACCATGAGGCGGATGACCTCACGCGGGGTGAAGTGTTCCCCGGCTTCCTCGCCGCTCTGTTCCGAGAACCGCCGGAGCAACTCTTCGTAGATGTAACCCATCTCCAGCGGTGAGAGCGTGTCCGGACCGAGTTCGAGTTCCTTGTATTGGTTCAGGATGGGCGCGAGCCGGTTGTTCTTCACCATCAGGCCGATGGTCGCCCGGTAATTGAAGTGCTCGATGATCGCGTCAACGTTCTTGGAGAAGCCGTTGATGTACTTGCGGAAGTTTTCTTCGAGCAGCGCGTGATCTTCCTCGTACACCTTGCGCAGCGTCCAGTCGGTCTTATTGGAGAACGGCGCAGTGCTCGTTTCCAGTCCTTTGACCAGCTTGGCCAGTTCCTTCTCGTTGTCCTTGAGCTTGGGTCGTTTTGCCAACACCTCCGCCCGCTTATCCTCGCGCCACTTCAGCAACACGCACTCCAGACGGCGAATCACGATGATCGGCAGGATGACGCCCTGATACTCGTAAGCCTTGAACTTCCCCCGCAACCGCTCTGCCGATTTCCAGATGTCGCCAGCGAGGTTGTCGAGCTTGGGTTTGTTGAGTGAAAGTGCCATGCGTTGCGATTCTAGTTATTGTTCCAGGCTAACGCGAAGCGATACCGACGCAGCAAGCCAACCTCCGCGGCAAGGCGTTCTTTGTCCTGATAGAAGCGGTTCATTGTCCTGTTTCCTTTTCCCGATGTTGGCGGAGTTATACCGCAGGGGGAGGGGACTTGGGTAATCTTTCACGGTGAACGCATTTAGAATTTGAGGAGGGAGAGGAGGTATTGCGGCGACCAGCCGGCGGCTTTTTGTTTGGCGCGGACGCCAACCTTGCGCTGTTTGTCCCGACGCAGCAGGTTCAGGCAGAAGACCCGTAACGTTGCCAAGTTCTGCGCCGCCGTCCGATCACACACCCGACAGCGGTCTTCATTCATTTGCACGTCCAACACCCAGTGCACCGC
>VHCW01000197.1 GCA_016871575.1 Verrucomicrobiota bacterium | reverse complement strand
GGCGGCTTCCAGCCACATTTGGGAATTGGCCAATGATTGCCAGACGGACTTGCCGCCCCACCCAAGGTTCCACATGAACCCCAGTCCGTTGCTCACATTCTGGTCGGGCTTTGCCGGGTCGGGCGTGCCGAGCGTCAGCACGCGCACCAGCACAATAAACGCGCAGGCAATCAGCGCCGGCATGGCCCATTTGCAGAACATCTCGATTCCCCTGCTTAGCCCGCGGTAGATGATGATGAAGTTCACCACGAAACAAAACAGCAACGCCGGCAACACCGAGTCCGACCACGAGCCTCCCGAGAAACCGAACGCGCTGCCGTGCGCGTTCAACCCGACGTAGCGGGTGAAGAACTCGGCGTACTGCGATTTGTCCGTGCCGAGCGACATGGAACCCGTGGCGAACTTCCACGCGTAACCGAGGCACCACGCCTCGATGTAGATGTAGTACATGTAGATCGCCACCGGGACCAACAAGCCCAGCACGCCGAGATACGGCGACAATTTGTTGTGCCATGCCACGCGGAAAATGCCGGGCAACGAGTTGAAACCGCGCGCGCCGCCGTAGCGGCCCATGGCCCATTCCGTCCACGCAATCGGCAGTCCCAACAGGAAGAGCGCAATGAAATACGGAATCATGAACGCGCCGCCCTCGTATTGCGCGGCTTTGCCGGGAAATCGCAGGAAATTGCCAAGCCCGACCGCGCTGCCCGTGACGGCGAGAATCACGCCGATCCGTGTTGCCCACACTTCTTTTTTCTGGTTCACATGCCTCCTGGAATCTGCGGCGGATATTACCTGAACGACGGCGACGATGTAAAAGGGAAAACACAACTGAAAAAACACAACTGATTTTGCCTTGCCACGGGCGCAGAATGACCGAATATGAACGCGATGAGCACTGACACGCTTCGTTCACGACTTGCCTACGAACCGCGGGAGCTGAAGTTCGGCACCAGCGGACGGCGGGGACCCGTCGCGAACCTTACGCAGTTGGAGATTTACATCAATGTCACGGCAGAATTGGAGTACCTCCAGTCATTGCCATCCGATGCCGGTGGAGTGAACGCCGGGGACGTATTCTACTACGCCTGCGACCTGCGCCCCAGTTCGCCTTCGATTGCGCAAGCCGTGGAGCGCGCCATTCGCGACGCCGGCATGACGCCGGTCAATCTCGGTTGTATTCCGACGCCGGCGTTGACCGGTTATGCCATCGAACGGGGCAGGGGCAGCATCATGGTCACCGGCAGCCACATTCCCTTTGAGCGGAACGGCTACAAATGCAACTCAGCCAAGGGCGAGTTGCTCAAGAGCGACGAAGATCCCATCAGCGACCGCGTCGAACAGGTTCGCCAACGAATCTATCACCACCCGTTTGCTTCATCCCCGTTCAATGAACAGGGACAGTTCAAAACCGGTCTACAGGAATTGGCGCCGCACACGCACACCGCCCGGAATGCCTACATCGAGCGATACAGGAGCTTCTTTGCGGATCGCTCGTTGAATGGGAAACGATTGCTCGTCTATCAACACTCGGCTGTCGGGCGCGACATTCTTGTCGAGATTCTGCAGAAACTCGGCGCGGACGTCGTCGCAGCGGGCCGCAGCGACACGTTTGTGCCGATTGACACGGAGAACATTGACGACGCGCAGCTTGCCACGGTGCAATCGTTGGTGGACCAAGCGGGGAAAGTTGACGCCGTTGTCTCCACGGACGGCGACAGCGACCGTCCGCTTCTTCTCGGTGTCGAGCGTGGCAAGGTGAAATTTTTCGGCGGCGACCTGCTGGGGATGATCGTGGCAGAATTTCTTGGCGCCGATGCGGTGGTGGTGCCCATCAGTTGCAATGATGGAATTGACCGGGGCAAGCTCAAGAGTCTGGTGGAGCCGAAAACGAAGATCGGTTCCCCGTACGTCATCACCGGCATGGAGCAGGCGCGGGCCAAGGGACGGAAACTCGTCTGTGGCTGGGAGGCCAACGGCGGTTTTCTGCTCGGCTCCGACATCGTGCGCGGCGAACGGACATTGCGGGCGTTGCCGACGCGCGACGCGGTGTTACCGATCTTGTGCGTTTTGTTCGCTGCCGGTGAAAAGCGGTCCACCGTTGCCGATTTGTTCGCCCGGCTGCCGAAGCGGTACAGCAAGGCCGCGTTGCTGAGAAATGTTCCGCGAGCGGTCAGTCGGAAAATTGCCGAGCAGTTTGCCGATCCCCAAAGGCTGGCGCCGTTCTTTGCCGGGTTTGCGGCGATCACAAAACTTGACCTGACCGATGGCGTGCGGATTTATTTTGCCAATGGCGACGTGGCGCACATTCGGCCATCGGGCAATGCGGATGAGATTCGGATTTATGCCGTGGCGGACAAGCAAGCGCGGGCGGATGAGATTGCGCGGCTGGGCGTGGCGGAGCCGGAGGGGATCTTGCGGAGGCTGGTGGAGGCGGCGCAGAGTGGTGGCTAGGGACGGGATCGAACCGCCGACACCGGCATTTTCAGTGCCGTGCTCTACCAACTGAGCTACCTAGCCAGCCTGTCTGTCGCCAAACAACGGCGTACTCCAATACACGTCAGCACGGGCTTTCGCAAGTAATTTTCCCAATCGAATTGCGCGCCCTGCGCCAAGACGCAGAAAAAGTCTGGCTGTCGCCACGGTTTTGCCCTACACCATCAGCCGAACATGTCGCAACGTCACCGATTTTTGTGGCAGAGCAGTGCCGTGCTGACGCTGGCCAGCGTGGTTGGCGCAGGCGGCAACTATTTGTTTCAGGCGATCATGGGGCGTTTGCTGCCGCTCTCGGAGTTTGGCCATCTCAACGCCGCGCTTGGTCTTGCCGGGATGGTGAGCATTGGCGTGGCGGCCGCCAGCCAGGCGGTGACGCATTATCTCGCCCGGCATCAGGCGCGCGACGAACAGGAGCGCATCGAAGAATTGAAAGCAGCCAGCAGCGCGTTTTTGTTTCGGCTGACGATTCTCTGTTCGGTGCTGGCCATTGTGTTCATTCATCCGATCTCGATGTTCTTTCACGTGCCGCGTGCGACCGTCACGGTCTGGGTGCTGGCAACGATTTTAGTGAGTTTGTGGAGCGGGCTGGCCAACGCCTGGTGCGCCGGGCTGGGGCAGTTTCATTTCATGGCGGTGCTGAGTATTGCCAGCGTGGCGGTGCGCATTGCCGTTGGCGCCGTTGGCGGTGGCGGTTGGGAGAGCGCGGAAGCCGGAGTCGCGGCCTCGGCATTTTGCGGCCTGACCATCGTGCTGGCGGTGTTGTGGCGCGACCGTGCGTTGGTGCGCGTGCGCGGGCGTCTGACGCGGTTGTGGGAGCCGGAGTTTTTGCGTTTTCTGTTTGCTTCGCTTGGGGTGTGCGTTGGCAACTATGTGTTTCTGCTCTCTGACGTGGTTGTCGCTCAACGATGGTTGAGCGGCTCTGAACTGGGCGCGTACACAGCGGCGGGATTGTTTGGACGGGCCGCGGTGTCGTTGCCGCTGCCGATTCTGACGGTGTTTTACACGGCGCGTTCCGGTCAAGATCGCTCGGACAAGGCCACGTTGCTTCAATTGGCGGTGTACACCGGGCTGGTGATCGCCGGGGCGTGCGCGGTGATGCTTGGCAAGGGATTGCTTTGCCGGTTGCTGCTGGGCCGGGCGGACGCCGAAGTCTTGTTCTTGATGGACCGTTTTGCGTTGGTGATGATTCCCGTTGGGATTTTGCAGGCGGTTGCGTTCTATGTGCTGGCGGCCCGGCGGTTCGGCGCGGCATTGCTCTACGGCGGCTGTGGCCTGCTGTATGGGGCGGTGTTGACGG
>VHCW01000196.1 GCA_016871575.1 Verrucomicrobiota bacterium | reverse complement strand
CACGCTTCAACGGCACCAGCCAGTGCGGACGCTACGGCGATTTCATCCACGAGTTCGACTGGATCGTCGGCGAAGTTCTGCGAACGCTCGACGAACTTAAACTCGCCGACAACACGCTCGTCATTCTCACCAGCGACAACGGCGGCATGTTGAACCAAGGCGGCCAGGACGCATGGAAAGCCGGCCACCGTCTCAACGGCAACCTGCTCGGTTTCAAGTTCGACTCGTGGGAAGGCGGCCACCGCGTCCCGTTCATCGCCCGATGGCCCGGCAGGATCGAAGCAAGTTCCAGTTCCGATCAGCTTATCTGTCATGTGGACATGCTCGCCACATTCGCTGCCCTGACCGGTGCCGCGCCCGCCGGCCCGGACAGCATCAATGTCTTGCCCGCCTTCACCGGCACACCGGCAAAACCGCTCCGCGACCAAGTCGTGCTAGCTCCTCAAAAGAAACAGAACCTCGCGATCCGCCAAGACCGTTGGGTTTATATCGGCGCGCAAGGCGGCGGCGGGTTTGCCGGGATCAAGCCCGGCGAACACTCATTGGGCGGCCCCGCCGCGCTCCTGTTCACCGGCGAAAAGAACAGCGACATTGAAAACGGCAAGATCAAGCCCGACGCTCCGGCTGCGCAACTCTGCGACCTCCAGTCCGACCCATTCCAAACCGCCAACGTGATTCGCGAACATCCCAACATCGCCGAGCGGATGCGACGGCAACTGGAAGCTTGCGGTGTGAAAGCATCACCGCAAAGAACTTCCAAGAAACGCCTCCGATGAAATTGATCCACCTGTTAGCGCTCGGTCTTTTGAGCATTCCGCGCACCGCCGCTACCGCGCCGCCGACTTGCACGACACATTTCTTTGATTGGTATGTCGTGGATGAAAAACGGACATTGGAGGAGTTCTGGCAAAAGAAATGGACGTATCGCGTGGACTGGGGCGCGTTTGGAATCACGCCCAACGAGATCGGTAACAGCGTCCATTATTACGAGGTTCAATGCCGGAAGATCAAGGAAGCGGGGTTCGACGGCATCCACTACGAATGGCACGGCAACAATCCCAAGCCGCAATTCATCGAAGCCATCCGCAACACGGGCGTGCCGATGGCGATGTTCTACGACATGGAGATACGGTTTCACAGTCGCGCCCGTACAGGGCCGTTTATTGTGCCGACCGAGGAGTTTGCAAAAGAATTCATCAGCGATGTTGCGAGCTTCTACGGCGCGGTACCAAAACCGCTCTGGCTTCGCGACCGCAACGGCAAGTTGCCCATTGTCGTCTATGGCTACCAGTTTGACCATAAAGTGACCGACCCGGCGCTGTGGGAGCGGTTCTATCGTTTGGTCATCGAAGGTGTCGAGAAAACGCTTGGCGAGCCGGTCGTGTTCCACTGGACCAACACCGGTTCGCCGCAACAGATGTTCGGCTTCCAGCATTTCCCGCAAATTCAAAGCTACATCTTCAGCGGAACCGGCGGCCAGTCACAGGTCAACGCCCGTTCGGTCACGTTCGTTGTTCACTACGATGACCTCGGCGTGTCGTTTGCGCGGAAACAGGAGCGCGCCACGCGCACGATCTGGAACGACATCCGCTATCTTCAGGAGGCGCTCTGGCTCGCCAAGCATTCCAATCCCGACCTCGTGTTCCACTACGGCTGGAACGAACTCTACGAAGGCGAGCACATCCTGCCCGATACGTTGTGGGGCACGTGGCGATACGAATTGGCCGCCGCGATGGTGAAGGACATCAAGGCCCGCGCGAAAAACGATCTGCCGCGAGTCCTGATCATCGCTGACGATTTTCTTCCCGCCCTCCACAACGCGCCGCACGAGAAAACAGCTCACTTCCGCCGCGCAATGGCGTTACTGACGCAACTGCGTTCCTTTGTGCCGCAGGCCGAAGTCGCCTTGCCGGGCAGCGGAAGGAAGCTGACCGACTACGACATCATCTTTGCCCTGAACACGGCCAAGAACGCCGAAGAAGAAACTGCGCTGGCCAGTTGCAAGCGACGCATCGTCTATGCGAGTCCGGACTCGGACACGCCGATCATACGCGCGTTCACGGCACAACCGCGTCCGGCATTGGCGCTGCCTGATCTTGGCCCGGTCAACGAGTATGTCGTGGCGCAACGGAAGCTTGATGTGCCGCTCACTCAATTCCCGTTCTTGAGTTATCGCTGCCGTAACAACGGCGACTCGATATTTCACATTCGTTACCAGGGCGTGAACGCAAAAGGCCAAGAGGTCGCAGCATGGCACGAGAGCGCCCCGACCGACGACCGTCAAACACACGGCAAATGGGTTGATGGCCGGGTGAACATCGCTGACGTGGCCAAACAAGCCGCCGGCGAACCGCTCGTCCGCTTGACGCAGATCGCAATCATCCTCGATGATCTCAACACGAACGGCGATTTCAGTCTCGATGTGGATGACCTGCGCATGACCAGCGCGACTGGCGAAATTGGATGGAAAGAGGAATTCGATGCCACGCAAGGCTGGTCAGTCGCCACCAGTTTCCAAAACGCGCCGAACGCGGCCGGACGTTTCAGCTTCACCATCGCCAAGGAAGAAGGCAAGACTTTTGCCCGCATGACTCTCAAGGCGGTGTCGAGCGATGATCTTCCCGCGCCGTTCGATGAAACCACGCGACAAATTGTTCCGCTGAAGCCGGTGCGCGTTCTCGTGACAGCGGAACTATCCGGCGTAAAAACGCCCATCCTTCTCGCGCTCGACCGGCGCGTCTTGCTCAACACGTACAGCCCGTCAGATGAATGCTGGCAGAAGCTCGCTGCTGAAGTGCTGAGGCTGCCGTTGAACCGCGGTGTTTCGTTCCGTCCGTTCGTTCACCACGTCACTGCCGACGGGCTGACTTCTGTAACTCAAGAGGCATTGATGGTCGCACAGGAGGAAGAGTTGCCAATAGATCGGATTCGGCTCGTCGCGCCGCCGGAGTTGGACAAATCGCTGCGGTTCACATTGCCCGCGAGCGCGCGCCCGATGACCCTGCGTGTCATCCAAGGAAAACGAACCGCGATCCCCATGCCCGATCCCGGCAACCGTCCGCCGACGGTCACGCTTGAACCGGGCGAGGTTGTGGAACTGCGGCGCGTTCCTGAAACGTTCAACGTCGGGCTGCGAATTCTGGACCTGGAGCACAGTCGTCCGAACGGCCAGAAAACACCGATGGCGGTCGCGGTCTGGTATCCGACGGAAACGCCGCCGCAACCGTTCACCTATCGCGCTGAGGAGAACGTCAAGAGCCGGCTGGCGACAAACGCGCCCGTCGCGCTGAAGTCTGGTCCGTATCCGCTCGTTGTCTTCGCGCACGGCGCTTACGGCTCCGGTTACAACTCGGCTTTCTTCACGGAATATCTCGCCAGCCACGGCTACATCGTCGTGGCGCCAGACTATGACGACATGATTCCGCCGGGTTACACGCGGCAGATTGCCTTCTCGCGAATCAAAGGCGGCAACACCGGACATCAGATACGGGTCGTGACTATCGCCGGCCTGTTCGTCGCGGACATGAATCGGAGCCGCGACAAGTTCTTCACTTACCTCGCGGAACACCGGCTGCCGCAGACATCGTTTGTGGTGGATGAGATGTTGCGGCTGAACAAGACGCACGGCTCCCCACTGCACGGTGCCATCAACGAACACGCCATCGGTATCTGCGGTCATTCGCTCGGCGGCGCGACGACACTCGGCAAGATCGGCGGCCATCCCGACCCGCGTTTCAAGGACGAGCGGTTGAAGGCGGCGCTTATCTTCTCCGCGCCGGCCTATCCTTGGGAGAACACGCTGAA
>VHCW01000195.1 GCA_016871575.1 Verrucomicrobiota bacterium | reverse complement strand
CTGTCCGCAACCGATGTCCGTGGACTCGCTCTGGACCGGTCCGCTCGAACCCACCAGTGCTGCGTATGCGACAGCCAAGCTGGCCGGGATGGCATTGTGTCAGGCATACCGGCGGCAACACGGGGCTAATTTCATCACGGCGATTCCGGCGGACGTCTTTGGACCGGGAGTGCCATTCTCGTCGGAGGATTCTCATGTGATTCCCTCGGTGATGGCCAAGATGTGCGACGCCGTACGAACCGGTTGTGATCATGTGACGCTCTGGGGGACCGGCGCGCCGCGCCGGGAGTTTACGTTTGTGGATGACTTGGCGGAGGCGTGTCTGCTGGTGATGCGTGAGTACAACGGCGACGCACCGGTGAACATTGGTTCCGGGGAAACGTTTTCCATCCGCGAGATGGCGGAGTTGATCCGTGACATTGTCGGCTATCGCGGCGAGATTCGGTGGGACAGCACGCGCCCGGATGGCGCGCCTGTGAAATCGCTCGACACGGTTCCCTTGCGCGCGCTGGGCTGGAGACCGCGGCATTCGTTGCGGCAAGCGTTGGAACTCACTTTTCACTGGCATTCAGCGTCGAGTTAGTTTACCGATACTCGCCCCGTCGCCAGAGAACAGGAGCCACAACCATGAGTCAAACCGTGTTGGAAACAACCAACAAACACCGGTCAGCGCGCCTTCAGAGCCTCTTGAGGCAGAAGGCGCAATGGGTGCGTCAAACGGTGTTGAAAATGGCCGTGTACGCGCGGAGCGGGCACGTCACGACGGCATTTTCACAGACCGAGTTGCTGGTGGCGTTGTATTATGGCGGCATTCTGCGCCTTGATTCCAAACGACCGAAATGGCCTGCGCGTGACCGTTTCATTCTCAGCAAGGGGCAGGGCGGCATTGGCTTGTACCCGATTTTGGCGGACTTGGGGTTTTTCCCGAAGTCTGAGTTGGATAATTTTGCCGGGAGGGACAGCATTCTCGGTGTTCACGCGGAGTGGAATACTCCCGGTATTGAAGTGATCACCGGCTCGTTGGGCCACGGGTTGCCCATTGCCACCGGTATCGCGCAGGTCGGGTTGCTCGACAAGAAGGACTGGCTGGTCTATTGCTTCCTCGGCGATGCGGAACTTTATGAAGGCTCCAACTGGGAGGCTGCGATTTATGCTGGATCGCAGAGGCTCAGCAATCTGGTCTGTATCGTGGATCGCAACAAACAAGGCGTGTTGGGATTCACCGATGAGATTCGCACGCCGCGCGATGGTCCCCGGTTGAATCCGGTTGACAACAAGTTTGCGGCGTTTGGTTTCGACACGCGTGTGATTGACGGCCATTCGTATCGGGAGATTTTCAAGGCATTCACCGGTCTGCGCCAGCGGATTGCGCGCGGGTGCAAGCCGTTGCTCATCGTGGCCAACACGACAAAGGGCAAGGGCGCTTCCGTCATGGAGAACAAGCGGTTCTGGCATTATCGGGTGCCGTCTGGAGCCGATTTGGAGGCGGCGCGCGCCGAGATTCGCCGCGCGCACCCGTCGCGCAAACGACAGGCGAAAGACACCGCCCCGCACGAATACGAGTGACCACCATGAGCACCACGCCCTTCATCATCGGAATGCGGGACGCTTTTTTTGACGAGTTGTACAAGCGTTTTGCGGCGGACCGCAATGCGGTGTTCATCTCGGCGGACAACGGTGCGCCCACACTGGACAAGTTTTCCAGTGACTTGCCGGGACAGTTTTTCACGGTGGGGATTGCCGAGCAGCAGTTGATCGGCATGGCGTGCGGGATGGCGTGCGAGGGGCGCAAAGTCTATACGTATGCCATTGCGCCTTTCGTCACATTGCGTTGCATCGAACAGGTCAAACTCGATGTCTGCGCGATGAATCTTCCCATCGTCAACGTCGGCATCGGCGCCGGTTACGCCTACGACATCATGGGGCCGAGTCATCACACGGTGGAAGACATCTCGATGATGCGCGCGTTGCCGAACTTGGTGATCTACTCGCCCTGCGACAGTATTTCGGCGGCCGCCTTGGCTTCCATTACGTTTGATGACCCGCGTCCGCAGTACGTCCGCTTTGACCGGTCGGGCATCCCGGATATGTACACGGGACGCAAAGAGAACTTCGCGGATGGCCTTGTCTTGGTCCAACCGGGGAAGGACATTGCCCTTGTGGCAACCGGCGTCATGGTGCATCAGGCGATGCGCGTGGCGTCTGTGCTTGCCACAAAGGGATTGAAGGCGCGGGTGATTGACCTGATTCGGCTGAAACCGATCAATCGTCAATTGTTGTTGAAACACCTGTGCGGTGTTTCCTGCGTGGTAACGATGGAAGAACACCTGCTCGCCGGGGGCATGGGTAGCGCAGTGGCGGAATTGTTGATGGACGAAGGTCTTTCCAAACGGCTGCTGCGCATCGGCCAGGACGACCGGTTCACCTTCGATTACGGCGGACGAGATGTGATCTGGGAAAAATACGGCATGGATGTGCGCGGCGTCACCCGTCGAATCCTCAAGTGGTTGGACAAGGCGAAGTGAGCGCATCGCCTCCTGTTCTGAATTGGCCGCTGATGGAGGAGAACATCACGCGCGCCGATCTCGATGCGTTGGTCGCCTACCTTCAACAGCCGGCGCCGCGTCTCACCCACGGCGAACAAGTTGCTGCCTTCGAGCGCGAATGGTCCGAGTGGCTCGGCGTCAAACACAGCGTCCTCGTCAACAGCGGTTCTTCCGCGAACCTGCTCTCCTTGGCGGCCATCCGCGAGCATTTCGGGACCGGCGAAGTGATCGTGCCGCCCCTCGGCTGGGTCTCCGACATCGCGGCCGTGTTGCAGAACGGGTTCACCCCGGTTTTCGTTGATATTGACCGCCGCACACTGGGGGCGGACACGAACCAAATCTTGTCGGAACTCACCACCGAGACGCGCGCGGTCATGCTGGTCCACACCCTCGGCTACAACGCCCTCGACCAGCGGTTGCTTGACGAACTTGCCCGTCGCAACATTCCGCTCATTGAAGACGCCTGCGAATCGCACGGCGCCACCTTCAACGGGCGCAAGGTTGGCAGTTTCGGTCTGCTCTCGAATTTCTCGTTCTATTTTGCCCATCACATGAGCACCATCGAAGGCGGCATGATCTGCACCAACGACCCTGCGCTGTACCAAACGGTGCGGATGCTGCGTTCGCATGGCATGGTCCGCGAATCCACCGACCCGGTGCGCCGTCAACTTTATCTCGACGCGCATCCTGATCTGAATCCAGACTTCATCTTTGCCTTTCCCGCCTACAATGTTCGCCCCAACGAGTTGACGGGACTGCTTGGTCGGTCTCAATTGAAGCGGCTCGATGCCAACAACGAAGTGCGCCGCGATCATCTGCGCGCATTTCTCGGCGGGCTGGATCCCGACAAATTCTGGACCGACTTTGCCACGGAAGGAAGCTGCAATTACGCATTCACGCTGGTACTGAAACAACCGGACTTGCAGCTACGCGACCGCGTCGAGTCAGTATTGCGCGCCGCCAACGTCGAGTTTCGTCGCGGCTTGTCCGGCGGCGGAAACCAACTGCGGCAACCGTATTTGCGCCGCATTCTTGGCGATGACGAGTGCGAGAAATACCCGAACGTCAATCACGTCCACTTCTTTGGATGGTACATTGGCAATTATCCGACGCTGCCGGCCGGGAAGATTCCGGTGCTGTGCTCGTTGCTCAATTCATTGTAGGGTAATCACGCAATGCCATCGTCTGCACAACTCGATTTGGTATTGGTCAATCCCGGCAACCGCGCGGACGCCTACCAGCAACTGGGCCGGGACCTCACAGCAATCGAGCCGCCCGTGTGGGCGGGGTTGATGGCGGCGTTTGTCCGCAA
>VHCW01000194.1 GCA_016871575.1 Verrucomicrobiota bacterium | reverse complement strand
AGTACGCAAAGACGCCCAGCCGCGCAAATTTCGCTTCGCGGATGAATTCCAACAACTCCGCAAACTGCCGCTCCGTCTCGCCGGGAAACCCGACGATGAATGTCGTGCGAATCGCCACGCCCGGCAGCGCAGCGCGAATGCGCGTCAGCAGATTGCGGATGAACCTGCCATCGGTCTGCCGTCGCATCGCGGCAAGCATCGCGTCGTTGATGTGCTGGAGCGGAACGTCCACGTACCGGCACACCTTGTCGCACTCGGCGATGGCGGCGATCAATTCGTCGGACCAATGCGCCGGATGCGTGTAGAGCAGGCGAACCCAGAAATCGCCGGGAATGGTTTGCAGTTCGCGCAGCAATGCCGGCAGCGAAGCGCCGATGTCTTTCCCGTAGAACGTGGTGTCCTGCGAGATGAGATTGATTTCCTTCACGCCATCGGCAACGAGTCCACGGACTTCCGCCAGCACGTCGGTGGGCGGACGGCTCCGGTGCCTGCCGCGAATCCGTGGGATGCTGCAAAACGAGCAAGGATGATTGCAGCCCTCGGCAATCTTGACGTACGCGTAATGCCCCGGCGTGAGCCGCAATCGCGGCGCCGAGGCGTCCAGCACGTACTTCGCCGGGCCGGAGTGATAAAGACGCGCACCGGACTTGGCAAGGATAGCGCGGACGATTTCCGTGATGCGCGGCACTTCATTCAACCCGATGAACGCGTCCACTTCCGGCAACTCGACCATCAACTCCTTCGGATACCGTTGCGGCAGGCAACCGGCCATGATCAGCGCCCGGCACCGGCCCGTGCGACGAAGTTCATTGGCGCGCAGGATGGCGTCAATGGATTCCTGCTTGGCCGGCCCGATGAACCCGCAAGTATTGACGATGACCACCTCTGCATCGGGCAATTCAGTCGTCAACGCCATGCCGTCGCGGGCAAGCGCGCCGAGCATGACTTCGCTGTCCACGAGGTTCTTGGCGCAGCCCAGACTGATCAAGCCGACTTTGATGGCGATGGTTCTCCGCATTCACGCGGGCGGATGCTACGTGGTGAGTTTGCGCACCCAGTATTGATAGAGATCCGCGAGGGTCTGCTCGATTGGGATTGCAGGTTTCCAGCCGGTCTTGGCGCAGATCTTGGTCGTGTCGCCAACCTGAATCTGAATGTCAATCGGGCGGTACAACTTGTCGGAGACGCGTTTCTCGACGCCGGCCAGCCCGGAAATCTCGATCAGCTTGTCGGTGAACACCTGCATCTTGCAGACCGACGCGATGTCGCCGCAAACATTGTAGGCTTCGCCGTTGTCGTAGTTCTGCATGAGCAGGTAGTAGGCGCGGACGCAATCGCGGACATCAATGACGATGCGTTGCGTTTCGAGGTTGCCGACCGGCAGGACGCGGTCGGTCGTTTTGCCGGTGGCCATGAGCGCAAGGTTGTAGGCGTCCCATGAGATTGAAAACTTTTTGCCCCGGCGCGGTCCGGTGTGGGAGAAGGCGCGGGTGGTAAATCCGCGGATGAACCCGTTGCGGCAGCGTTCCTGCATGTAAAGGTCAATGGCAGCCTTGCTGGCAGCGTAGGGATTGGAGGGCCGCAAGGGAAGCGATTCCTGCAGCACGCCGATTGTCTTGCCGGTGTCGCCATAGACTTCGGAGGTCGAGCAGAACATGAGCGAACAGTTCTTCTGGCAGCGCTGCGCGACGTCAATCAGGTTCACCGTGCCCTGCACGTTGCTGGCAAACGTGCCGACCGGATCGGTGAAACTCGTGGGCGGATGGCTTTGGGCGGCGAGATGAAAGACCCCGTCGTATTGTTCCGCGCCGAAGATGCGCGCGAGGGAATGATACTCCAGCAGGTCCCCGTAGTGAAATGAGATCGCCTCCAGTTCCCGCACGTCCAAGAGGTCGAGCAAGTCCATTTCCCGGCCATTGCTTTCGCGCACGAGCGCGTGAACGGCATGGCCTTCGCGCAACAGCAGTTGCGCGAGGTGCGGCCCGGCAAATCCCGTGATTCCCGTGATAAAGTATTTCATAATCGCTCCTCAACCTGGTGTCTGGACGTTCGCTTTCGTGGGCGCGGATCTGTCCGCGTCGGCCGCCAGCAGGCGCAACGCCGCGCGCAACACATCCTCCACCGGCAACTCGCGGACACATTCATAATCGAGCCGCGCCGGGCAGTCAAGCGGACGGCTCCCATAATAGAAACACGGGCTGCACGGCAGTCCGCGCCGCACAATGATGTGCGGGGATTTCCACGGAAAGTCCCACAAATGGTTTGTCGGGCCGTAGATCGCAACAATCGGCACGCGGCAGGCGGCGGCCACGTGCATGATGCCGGACAGGTTGCACACGAACAGCCGGCAACGGCGGATCACCGCTCCCACCGTCGCCATCGGCAACTCCCGCACGGTGGTCACGGACGGCACGCGTTGGCAGATGGTGGTGCTGGCTTGCGCATCGGCGGGTCCCTCGAACAACAGAAACCGCGCCGAGGGCAGCCGCTCGCGGAGTTGCTCAATGAGCAGGGCATATTGCGACGCCGGCCAACATCGTTTTTGCTGGTTCTTCAGCGAATTGCAGCTCGCATGAACGGCAATCAACGGCGCCGCATCCGCCAGCCCGTTACGGCGCAGAAACTCGTCCGCCTCGTGTTCCGCTGCCGCAGAAACGCGCAGCACAAGGTCGTCCGCCAATTCAGCGGGCGGCTGACCCAGCAAGTGCGCGGCCCAGCGGAGATTTTCCTGCACAGCATGCAACTCAGGCTGTTCGTCCAGCACGCACTGGTTCAAAAACGGCAGGTTGATGATCCGCTGTTTCTGGTAACGAAATCCAATCCTCTCGCGCGCGCCAATCACGCGGCTGACCGCATTGTACTCGAAGCGATTCATCGCATAGGGAATGATGCTCACGTCGAATCTTTCCTGTCGCAGCCGCCACAAAGCACGAAAGGCATCCGCTTTCGCTCCCCCCAGAAAATCCACAAACCGCGTGTCAGCCCCAAACGCCTGCTGTTTCAGGTAGTCCTGCACACTGGGAAACATCGTCAACAACGTGAGCCGGAACCGCTCCGGGTGCGCAGCCAATGCCGCCAGCGCCGGGGAGGTCATCACTGTGTCTCCCAGCCCGGACAAACAAAACACCAACACCCGACGTGGTTTTGACAGGCTCATCAATGAGTTGTCTCTTTAGCACAACTGCCCGCAACATCGCAAGTCTCAGAATGCCATCCCGGAACTTTCTGGTTGACGGCAAACAGACAAGAGACGCAATCTGCGTCCATTCTTGGAGGATAGTCATGCGTTATTGTGTATTGCTTGCGTTGTTGTGCGTGGCGGCTTCGCCAACGTGGAAGGATGTCCCGTTCGGCAAGAAAACGCTTTTACTGCACCCACAATGTGAACCGCTGCCATTTGAGCATCTTGGGCCGTTTGTGAAACGTAGCGATGGGGCGGTGCTGGCCGTGGATGACAGCCGCATGCTGGTCAGCAAAGACAACGGCAAGACTTGGGAGCCACGCGCGCTGTTTGCCGACACCAAGAAATATCAATGCAGGGGTGAGCGGACACTGATGAAAACGCGCGATGGCGTCCTCGTTCTCGCTTTCTTGAACCTGAAGGAAATGGTTCTTCGCTGGGACCAAAAGAAAGGCGGACCGCAGCCGGGCTGCCGGTGCCCTGTCTATGTCGTGCGCAGCACCGACGACGGCGAGACGTGGGAAGAACCACAAAAGTTGCAGGATGGTTGGTGCGGCGCGTTGCGGACGATGATCCAACTCCGCAGCGGGCGGCTGGTGCTCGGTTGTCAGGTGGGCGTAACCGATCCGGGACGTCATGTCTGTTTCACGTATGCGTCTGACGACGAAGGCAAGACATGGAAGAAAAGCAACGTGATTGACCTCGGCGCATACGGCGGCTACGGCGACCACGGCGGC
>VHCW01000193.1 GCA_016871575.1 Verrucomicrobiota bacterium | reverse complement strand
AAGATTCAGTTCAGCGTCGGCTACCAGTTTTGATAGGATTCACGGCGCATGTGTCAAACCCTGTACCCAGGAAGGAAAACAACCCAATCATGAAACAATCATTTGTTGCCATCATCACCACGGCTGCGCTTGTCATGTTCGGCCAGGCGGCCGTTGCCCAGGTCACCGGCGGGCGCATCGTGACCGTTGACCTCAAGCGCATCTTCAACGGCTACTATAAAACCGACTTCTGTAACGCGAAATGGGAAGAACAGCGTGTCGTCTACAAGAAAGAACTCGACGAACTCGATGCTCAACACCGCAAACTCAACGACGACCTCGCCAAACTCCAGGAAGACATGGAGAAACCCGAGTACACCGAGGAAGTCAAAGCCCAAAAACGCAAACTTGTCAAAGACAAACTCGACGAAATCGCAGCGAAGAAGAACGAAATCCAAGAAGCTGGCCGCAGACACAGCGAAACCCTCCGACAAACGATGCTGCGCATGCGCGCCGGCATCATCAAGGAGATTCAGGAAGTCATCGCCAAGGAAGCCCGCGACCTCGGCTACCTCTACGTCTTCGACAAATCCGGCGAGACCGGCAACCTCGTCCCCGCCATCGTCTATTCGCAGGACTCGCTCGACATCACGGAGGACATCCTCAAGGTCCTCAACAAGAACGCCCCCAAGCCGGCGGCCGAACCGGCCAAGGCGCCCAAAACGAAATAATCATCGTGCACCTCACCGCCCGTGACATCGCACAACTCGTCGGCGGCGAACTCATCGGCGACCCCGATCAAACCGTCACCGGCGTCGCCGGCATCCGGGAAGCCCAACCCGGCGACCTCGCGTTCATCGCCAGTCCCAAATACTACAGCGCGCTGAAGACCACTCAGGCCGCTGTCGTCATCGTCGCCCGCGCCGCCAAGGTTGAATTCAACCGCGTGCTCATCCGCGTGGACAATCCCGTCGCTGCTTTCACGCAAGTGGTCCTCCGCGTCATGCCGCCGCCGGTAAAGTTTGCGCCCGGCGTGCATCCGACCGCCGTCATTGCGCCGGACGCAAGCCTTGGGAAGGATGTTTCGATTCAGCCGCACGCCGTCATCGAGTCTGGCTCTGTCATTGGCGACCGCACCGTTGTTGGCGCCGGCACGTACATCGGCCATGGTTGCCGGGTCGGCGCGGATTGCCTCCTGTATCCCAACGTCACACTGCGCGAATACACCGTGCTGGGCGACCGGGTGATTCTGCACAGCGGCGCTGTTCTCGGAGCCGACGGTTTTGGTTACGAACCGGTTGGGGGGAAACACCAAAAGATCCCGCAGGTCGGCGTCGTGGAGGTCGCGGACGACGTGGAGATCGGCGCCAACAGCACGGTTGACCGCGCCCGTTTTGGCAAGACGCGCATCGGGCGCGGCACTAAGATAGACAACCTTGTCCAGATCGCGCACAACTGTGTTATTGGGGAAGACTGCATCCTCTGCGGCCTGGTCGGCATGGCGGGCAGCACGATTTTGGGCAACCGCGTCACGCTCGCCGGCCAAGTGGGTCTTGCCGGCCATTTGGTTGTCGGGGATAACACCACCATCATGGCCCAGGCCGGGCTGATCAAGGATGCGCCGCCGAATTCGTTGATGTTGGGATCGCCTGCCTATACGCACACGGAAACCAAACGCATTGTCGCTGCCATCCATCGTTTGCCGGAAACGCAGGCGAAGCTCCGCGAACTGGAGAAATTGGTCAGCGAGTTGCAGGCGGCCTTGAAGCAAACGCCCACTTGATGTTTTCCATCGCTGTCAACGGGATCCGGCTCGCAACAGTGATCCTGTTGACGGCAGTGGGTTTTGTTGAGGGCGCGGACGCGATTGCCAAACCGCTTGTCAAAAATCCGGAACGCGACCACGCGCGCATTGTCGAGTCCGGCCGGGACTCGACCAAAAAATCGGCTCAAGCGGCGAAACACCCCGCGCTGATCCGTCGGCTCGAAGGACGGCTGATCCATGCGTGGGAGCAGGCGGCGACAGAGGGTGTTCATCGGGCTGCCAAGTCGCTGGCCGATTCCGGGCTTCCCGTGCAGGGGAGCAACGTCGTCGTCATCGTGCAATGCGAGCCGGCGGCAGTTCCCCCCCAGCGTGGCGGCCTTGATCAAGGCGCAGAGTGGAGATGTCCTTCGCGTTGGTGAAGGACATATCAAGGCCGCCCTGCCAATTGCAGCATTGGAAAAAATCGCAAATCTGCCCGGTGTTTCGTTTGTGCAATCTCCCATCCGTCCGAGAAGGAAAGCGGTCATTACCACTGAAGGGCGCGCGGCCACGCTGGCGAACGCATGGAACGCGGCAGGGTTCACGGGACAAGGCGTGAAGGTTGCCGTGATTGACGGCGATTTCCATGGGCTGTCGTTGCGAATCGCCAGCAATGAAATACCCGCCTCGGTTGTCGCAACGAACTTTTCCAGCGAAGCGATGGAACTGGGCATAGACGGGCACGGCTGTGCTTGCGCCGAGATCATTTACGACATGGCTCCCGATGCCCAGTTGTACCTGATCAAATCACTGGACAGCAGCGATGATGAAGCCGCAAAGAACTACTGTAAATCCCAAGGGATTCATATCATCAATTACTCCAGCGGGTACGACGCGATGAATTTTCATGATGGGATATCGTACAGCTCGATCAGCCCACATCCGGTTACAATCCTCAATGATGCAGCTACCAATGGCATTCTCTGGGTCGGTTCTGCCGGCAACGAACAAGTGCAGCACGCCTTGGTGGCGTGGCGGGACAGTAATACAAACAGTAATTTGGACTGGAATGTGAGCTATTCGTCCATGAACGAGCTTTGGAACGGCGGCGATCCCATCCCTGCCGGGACGGTGTTGAGCATTTACCTGACTTGGAACCAATGGCCGACAACGAATCAGGATTTCGATTTGGATTTGTACAGATTGGTCGGTTCGACGTGGACGTATGTGGCGACTGCCAATGACCCTCAGGACGGGACACAACCGCCTCGTGAACACCTCGTCTATACGGTGCCGAGCGCCGGCAGGTATGCGGTGGCGATTTACAAGTACCGCGCCATCACGTCGCCGTCGTTTATTCTGCGCAGTTATCCCTATGAGCTGTACTGGTACGGCTACAACAACTACAGCGACCCCGCCCCCGGCAGCGTCTGCATTCCGGCAGACGCGGCTTCCTGTTTTAGTGTGGGAGCCATTGACCGTCCTGTGTACACGAATGGCCCGATTGAATATTTCTCTTCTCTCGGTCCCAATAACGGCGCGTACACCGGCAACCCGGTCCTTGTGAAGCCCGATGTCTGCGGTCCTGACTTTGTCAGCACTGCGGCGTATGGCACCGATGGTTTTGGCGGCACCTCGGCCTCCGCTCCCCACATCGCCGCCCTGGCTGCCTTGGTCAAAGGACGGTATCCCGCGTTCAGCAACAGCCAGATACGCGCTTATCTGGAAGAACGCGGAATTGACCTCGGAACGGCCGGCAAAGACAATACCTACGGCGCCGGCCCGGTCGTCATGACGCCGGTGGCATTGTTCAGCGCCAGCCCGACCAATGGCGTGATGCCACTATTGGTCACGTTCACCGACAGTTCCACCGGCCCCGTCACGAACCGGTTCTGGAACTTTGGAGACGGCACGACGACGAACATCACCGCCACGAACATCACGCACACCTACACCAATGCCGGCACCAACACGGTGACGTTGGTCGTCAGCGGCTCCGCGGGCACAGACACCAACACCCGTCCCGCCTGCGTCATTGTCAACACGCCCTACGCGGCGTGGCAGGCAAGCCATTTCACGCCGGCGGAACTGGCCAACCCATCCATGAGCGGCGACACGGCGGATCCTGATGGCGATGGTATCCCGAATTTGATGGAGTACGCCCTGGCATTGGCGCCAAAAACGGCCGGCGTGGGCGGTTTGCCGGTGACGACCCCGACAAACGGATACCTGACGTTGACCTATCGTGAAAACAAACAGGCCACTGATCTGCTTTTCGCGGTG
>VHCW01000192.1 GCA_016871575.1 Verrucomicrobiota bacterium | reverse complement strand
TGTTCCGGCTGCGCCGTGTGCTCGGCAATCCGCAGCAGCGATGCCGCCGCCATGAACCGGCACCACGTGAACGCCGAGAACTTCAGCGAGCCGGTAGTTTTCCGGTCATCGAGGTCAATCGTCGGCATCGGACCGCGACGGTCAATGCGGCTCATGCACAGCCACCACTTCGCCGCGCGTTCCATCCGGTCTTCGACGCCCGGTTGACTGCGAAACGCCGGTGTGTTGCAGGCGACCATGAAGTGATACACGCCCATGCCTTGGTCGGGGATGTTGTGCTCGCGAAACGCCTGACCGCGCCCGATACTGGCAAACACATACGGCCAGCAGCCAATAGCTTCCTGTCCCTCGATGTAGTGACGCATCCCGCGTTGCGCCGCGTCGAGCCACGACTGCGGCGGATGCCGGCCACGTTTCTCCAGCACATCGTGGGCGCGTGCCAACGCCATCGCGCCGAGCATAGTGGAGTTCTGGCAGTCGTTCGTGGAACCTTCGTGATGGCGAAATACTCCGGGCTGAAATTCGTTTGCCGCAACCCACCCCGCCGCCAACTCCAGCCGGCGAAGATCTTCTTCGCGTGGTTCGAGACCAAGCTCGAACGTCCGCGCCAGATGGTTGATGGCGATACAGGTCTCGACGCCGGTTACGTTTGGCAGTTTGTCGCCCAAGCGTTGAAACGAACCGGTCGAAAGCCTGTCCACGCCACCGGCTCCCATCTGACAGAAGCCGCCGTATTGATTGCGGTTCGTGGCGTCCTCGATGTGCTGGCCTTTGAGGGCGTAATTGCGCGCGGCGATGGCGCGCTGCCGCCACTTCGCCTCACCCGTGTCGCGCCACGCATACGTGAAACAGACCGCCGCGGCAAGCGCGTCGCGGAAATCGTATTTGTCTTCCTCGGAGTAGATCGCGCCGTGGTGGACATCAGCCTTGTCCAAGACCTGCCGGCGCTCGCACCACGCCAGCAGATCGTTGAACATCGCCCGAAGCTGCTTCTTTCCGAAACTCTCGCGTCGCAGCAACGTGTGGAACTCGTCCCACGACTCGCGCTGCAGGATTTCCCGTTCGGCCAGACGGATGTCGCGCCGGTATTTTGGCGCGTCCGATTTGCCGACCGGATAGATCAGGACGGATTTCAAGCGTGCTTTGACGTAGAAACTCAGCATCCGATTCGTGATGTGCACCTGCGAGAGCTCGGCGCGTCCGTCGCGCACGGCCACGTCCGTGAATCGAGTGCCATCGAAACTAACCGCCAGCGATTTCACGTTCTCCGCCGGCAACAACGCCACCGAATAATCGCCCCGCGGCAGTTCCAGTGCGTTGGCCTCGAAACTGTAAATGTCGTGCGGTTGCCAACGGTCGAACGCCAAGCCGTGATAGAACCATGGCAACTGCGCCGTGAAATCGGCTGCAGCCAGTTGCAGGGGTTTCGCCTGCGGTCCGGTCGAGCGTGCGTCCAAGGCCGCCACAGTGCCCCGCGCCAATTGACGGCCGGTCTGGATGTAGCTTTCTTGAAATGACACACAACCCTGTTGACGCACCAGCAGCAGGGTTTCGATGGTGTAGGCCAGCGGCGTGATCCCAGACTCAGAAAGCACGTTCCACGCGTAGTCCCCCTTGCGCGCAACGACTCGATCCACGGGAAGACCAAGTTCCCGACGCCATGTAGCCAGCAGTGCGTCCGTGCCTGAGCTTGATGGCCCGTGGGCCTCCATCGCTGTCCGGTGCCGGCCGTTGTGCAGGCTGGCGAAGAACACGGGACGCCATTCCGTCAGCAACGGCCAAAGGGCTTTCACCTCCGGCAGTCGCCGCTCGCGCCAGCCGGTGGAGACGTTCTCACCGGCGCCTTCTCTCAGCGTTGCCGGCAGGTTGTAGTAGGACGAGCCGTAATAGACTCCGTCCACGTTCACAATCGGCACGAAATAGAATGCGTAGCGGTCGAGCCATTCGCAGTGAGCCAACACCTCTTCCATCCATCCTTCGCAAGCATACATACCCGCGCTCTCGGCGCTATGCTCGCCGGCAATGACAACGATATTCTGGCGTTGCGGATTCTCCTTCGGCGCGGTGATCCTCACGGCGCGAATCGCGTGGCCGTGAGTGGCGCTGTGTCTGGTTTGGCCGACGGTGATTAAGCTCACCAGATTCGTGTGCGCCGACGCCAAGCGATCGAGCAACTGATCCCTGCGCTGGAGTGTGTAGGGTGTCGGAACAGCAAACCACATCTGCGGCCCGGCCAGACGCAGACGGTAACGGACTCCGTAGGGAATGTGCGAGCGGTCGCCATATTTCGCGTCCAACTCGGCACGGCCAGTGGGAGTAGCAGCGACAATCTCCATTCGCTCTGGCTCCAGCGTCTGCCATCGCTGATCATCGGTTGACCAGACCGTGGCGCCTTCGTTGAAAACCGTCCGCCCGGCGTGATTGAAATCGGCCACTTCCAAAGTGATCTCGCGACCGACAGCCTGCGGACACTCAATCTTGAAGTAGAACCGCCAAGCGTAAGGTTCCCGGCCCACCCGTGCGCGAAACCGGTAATGGTCTTTGCCAATGCGTTGAAAGTTGTGGCCGTTGCCGCAATGAATCGTGCTGTCGAAGGTGATCCCGTCAATGCAAACGCGCTGCCCGCCCGGTTTCCACAACACGCCTTCCGCGCCACCCGCGCTGACCAGAAGCGCGAGCAGAAGACTACCGCATAATAAACTGGAGACCATGATGGTCGTCCTTTGTTATTTCGCCGTGTAGCCGCCGTCCACTGGGAGATTCGCGCCGGTGACGTAGCTGGCCGCGTCGCTCAGCAGAAAAACCACCGGGCCGCCGAGATCATCGTTGTTGGCCATCCGGCCAAGGAACGTCCGCTCACAATAGCGGCTCAGGAACGGCTCCGGCTGCTTGTTGAAAAAACCGCCTGGCGAAACGCAGTTTACGCGCACGTTGTTCCTACCGAACAAGGCCGCGTAAAACCGCGTGAGGTTGACCATGCCGGCTTTGTGAAAGAAATAATCCGGCGGCGGATCACCCATGTTCGTGCCGACGTAGAGTTCGAGGCTCGGCCCCACGTTGCCCATCAGGGAACTGATGTTGACGACGCTGCCGCTCTTCTGCCGGCACATCACTTCGCCGAACGCGCGCGTCATGAGAAATATGCCGGTCGCGTTCACCCGCATGGATTCCTCCCACGCGGCCACCGGCGCATCCGGTGATTTCATCGGGCGCGCCACGGAGTTGTTCACGAGTCCATCCACGCGGCCAAAGCGCGCCAGCACGCGGTCACGCAACGCCAGCACAGACGCTTCGTCGCCCTGATCCAGCTTCTCCGCGACGACGGTTCGCCCCTTGGCGTTTTCCTCGGCGGCGACTTTTTCGAGTTTGGCGCTATCGCGCGACGCAATCACCAGTTTTGCGCCCGCTGCTGCGATGGCGGTGACCAGACCGCGTCCGAACAACCCCGCGCCGCCGGTAAGGACGACAACTTTGTCGTGGAGACTGAACGTGTTCATCGGTAAACCGCGTCCGTCTTCTTTGCTGGCGCTGCTTTGTTGAAGGTGGCGATAGCCTGTTTGAAATACTCGGCGAGGCCGATCACGTCGGCGCAAAGCGTGAAGATGCTGACGCCTTCGGCTTCGAGCGCCTCGCGCGTATCGAGCATCCCGGCAGTGACGACGTATTTGCCGTGCTTGCGAGCGGCGGCGGCGACGCGTTTGCGCGCTTCAACAACTTCCGGCAGCTTGATCTGCGCGACCTTGCCGATTCGGTGGCTGAAATCGCCGGGGCCGAACAACAACGCATCGTAGCCCGGCACGGCGGCGATCTCCTCGACGTTTGCCAGCCCTTCCGGGGATTCGATCTGGAGAATGATCATCCGCTCCTTGTTGCTGTGTTCGAGATACTCCGGATACGGAATCTGGCAATACAAACCGTCCATGTTCCCGCCGTCAATCGGTCGTCGGCCCAGCGGATGGAACCGCGTCATGTCAACGATGTGCCGCGCCTCGTCCGCGGAGGCGACGTGCGGCACCATGATCGCCGTCGCGTCGGCCTCGAACG
>VHCW01000191.1 GCA_016871575.1 Verrucomicrobiota bacterium | reverse complement strand
CGGGGTGTGCACGAGCAAGCCGTGCGGATCCTCGATCCGCCAGCGCAACGTCGCGCCGATGGCCGTCACCACCACGCGCAGAATCCAGCCGAGAAATGTCACGGCGCGACTATATCATCCATGCCCGACACAGGGAAGCGTTTGACGGGGTGGAGAAAGTCTGCTATCTGCTGAAGCACATGAACAGGATCCTCTCTGTAACCTTGTGCCTGTTTTGCGCGGTGGCCGGCGCGCAGGAAAAGGAACCCAACAACCAGGCCAACCAGGCCACCCCCATCGAGTTCGGCAAACCGGTCAAGGGCATCGTCCACGCCAACGACGGCCAGGATCATTTCACGCTCACCGCGCCCGGCCCCGGCACCATCACCGTGACGCTCTCCAACGCTCCTGTCGAGTGCCGGTTCCAAGTCGGCGCGCTTGGATTTCAAAAGGACACCGCCTCCAGCCTCGGCTGGGAAGATAGCGTTGCCGGCAAACCGTTCCAGTGGTCGTTTCCCGCCAAAGGCAATTGTGCCGGTTACGTCTGGGTGCAACCAGCCGGCATTCTTTCCTCCGCGTCGCTGGGCGACAACATGTTTGTTCTCTGTCACAAGGACGGCCCGTGGCACGTCAGACCGTATCCCGACCGGCCGCCAGCCAATGTTCCGAAAACTTTCGAAAACCTCCCGGTGGCAGGGCCAATCGAGTACACGCTCGTCGTGACGTTCCTGCCCGAAGGCGGCGTCGCGCCGCCGCCAACCGCGTCCCAGCCGGTTGCCGAAACCATCGAGCCGTTCCCCGACGAGCGCGCCGCGATGGAGAAAGGCGACCTCAAGGCACTCGCAGCGATTCGCGTCCGCTACGCGCTCGCGCTGGCCGAGGAAGCCGACCGCACGAAAGACCACGCGATGTTCGCCCGCGCGCTGCTTTGCGCCGAGGGCGCCTGCGCGGCGTTGCCGCGAGACCCGCAGTTGCGAATGACCGCCGCCCGGCTCTACATGCGGCTGCCCAACGACCTGATGTCGTTGACGCTGGCTGAAGAACATTTGCGGAAAGCAGCCATCCTCGAAGCCCGACTGTTGCTCGCGCAGAATCTTTTTTACCAGCGTCGCTTCTCCGCCGCCGCGGCGGAATTTCAAGCGGTGCTCGAAAAACAACCGTCACTGCTCAAGCCTTCCGTCGCCGCGATGCTGGGCAACTGTTACGTGCTGGATCAAGCGCCGCAGAAAGGCGAGGCCGTTTTCCGCGCGCTCCTCCAACGCCAGCCCGGCAGCCCGCCGGCGCGGGCCGTTCTGGCCTTGCTGCTGTATCAGCAGGGCAAACTCAACGACGCGCTCGCGCTGGTCCGCCAACTCAACGCCGACAAACAAACGCCCGCCGACTGGCGCGCGTACGCCGGTAAACTTGCCGACGCGTGGCAGAAGGAGGCCCGGCAATGAGAACGTTCCTCCTGTTTCTTTTCTTCGTTGCCGCCTCGTGGGCCGAACTGCCGTCGAATCTTGATGGGCTGCGAGATTCCCAGGCCGCCAAACTCAGGGAACTCACCCAACAGTGGGAAGCGAGGATTCCACCCGAAGCCCGCAAGACGGTGAAGCTGGCCGACGGACGCACCGCGCAGGTCGTTGACACCTCGCACCCCGGCTATCAGGAAGTCAAAGCCAAGTGGCAGGCCGAGTTGAACAACACGCGGACACAAATGAACACGCTCGACTCGCGCACCGTCGAGGCCGATACCGTCATCAAAGACCTCGGCAAGGGCAAGAAAATGTTTCACACCGGCACGCCGCGCCCCGAAGGCAACCTGCCCAGCGACGTTGATCTCACCGGCGACTACGACTCCTGCAAGGAGTTCATGGACAAACTCAAGAAACGCAATCCGAAGATTGAGTTCGTCGAGAAACCCGGCCGCTGGGAAATCGTCGGCCAGGACATGAACATCTACTGCGAACAAGCCGGCGGCGGCATCTCGCTCGAACAAAAACTGATGCAGGGCAGCGATTTCATGGCCACCGACGGCGCCGTCCACAACGTCTCCAAGGGCAAAGCCGGCGTGTACGACGGCGAAGGCGTTGCGCTTGGCCACGGCCAGAAGTTCACCGAGTCCGGCATCACGGCCGGCCCCGACGGCGCCGACCTGCAGAAGGCCAGCAAGAGCGTCAAGAAACTCGCCGAGTTCGCCGGCACGGCGGAACAGAACCCCGGTTTCTTCGAGAAAGCCGGCAAGATGCACGCCCGGCTCACCCCCGAGGAAGCCGGCGTCGTCACGTTCGGCAACCCGGAAGAAGTAAAAGCGTTCGAGCGTGCGGAGTATTGCGACACGGCGAAGAAGGAGTTCGCCAAGGCCCACAAGGAAGCCGTCAAGCTCAGCGACGAATCCAACGCCGTCCGCGACCGCCGCATCGCCGAGTACGAGTCGAAGCCGTCGTTGACGCCCGACGAAAGCCTGGAACTGGAGACGTTGCGGACTGAGCGGGCGAAGATCGCCCGCTGCAACCAGGCCGGCCGCCAGGAAATGGTTTCGCGCGACCCGGCCTATTACGCCGAGGTCGCCGAGGGCGGCGTCCGCCTCCAGAAAGTCGTCGCGCCCGACGGCACCGTCCGTTTCAAAACGCCCGGCGGCGAACTGCTCACGCAAAGCGAAGCGACCGAACTGGTCCTGCAAAACTACCGGCCCACCACGATGCAGAAATTCCGCGCCGCCACCGGCGAGTTCTTCGGCGCACCGCCGCCAGGGGCGCGCGCGACCTGCGTGAAAGGCGCGAACGTCTTAATGCTGCTCTACATGGCTTACGAGGGCTATCACCGGGCGATGGATGAGATTGACCCGTACGATTCCTACACCACGTCGCTCACCAAGACTGGCGGGAAAACTGTGTGGTACGCCAGCGGCATCCCGGCCATTTACGACACCATCTGGGCAGCCACCGACGAGTCCCGTCAGCAGTTCATCGCCGACTTGGAGGCTGGGCGCGACCCGAGCCGTTATTACGCCATCGGACGTGGCTGGGCCGTCGGCCTCGGCCGGTTGCTGAAGGCGATGACGGTTGATCCGCTCTACGAAGGCGGCGTGGCGATTGACGCCGGGGCGGGCGTGCTGTGGCACAAGTGGGGCGCCTCCTCCAACGCGAAGGAAGCCGCCGAGAAACAGGTGCTTGTCGCCAACTACCGCACCCAAACGCTCGACCAAGCCGAGAAACGCCTCAAGGATTTTCTGGCCACGACCGAGGACCCGCAGCTCATCCAGTACGCGCAGGAAGGCTTGAAGAAGATCGAAGCTGCCCGCAAAGCCCAAGGCAACTTGGATCAGCGCCTGCTCGCCTACCGTCAAGCCCTCGAATGGACCGACGAACTCACCCGCCAGACTGTGCCACGTCCAATACAAGCCGGCACGGACACCATCGTGGACGTCAATCTTCCCCCGATGCCGACCGGCAACCGTCTCGCCATCATCCAGTGGCGCGACAACTGCCTCGCCGATCTCCAGAAAGCAATGGACAACGACTCCGAACGCGTCGCCAACCGCAAAGCCGCCCTCTCACTCGGCGGCAAACCGCGCAAATTAACCTGTAAGAAGTGCGGCTTCGGTGAGGAACACTGGTGGTTTGACGACCGCTGGTCGTGCCCGAAGTGCGAGACCTGCACGATGCCGTCGGAGTTGAAACGCCGCGATGGCCTGACCTACGGCGAGTTCGCCCAGCAGCGCATGAAGCGATATCAGGACAAGATGGAGCAAGTCCGGCTAGCCGCCGACAAGGCGCTGCGTTAGCCGCGATTACCGAGCACGACGCGGATGTTGCGGAGAAGCCTCGCGAGTTTCAGCCGGTAGAGCGGGGTGCCGCGGAAATGATTGGCGAACTGCTGTTCGGTCCACGACAACATCTCCCTCAGCGGCGGCAACGGACAAGGCTGCCAGGTCGAAGGTGTAGCGAACCGGTTCCAGGGACAAACTTCGAGGCAGATGTCACAACCAAAAAGGTGATCGCCAATCTTCGGTCGAAGCTCTTCCGGTATCTCCCCTTTTGACTCGATGGTGAGGTAACTGATGCAGCGGCGCGCATCGAGCCGGTAGGGGGCGGTGAGGGCGCCGGTCGGACAGGCATCGAGACAACGCCGGCACGAGCCGCAGTGATCGGTTTCAGGTGTGTCGGGAATAAGTTCGTGCGTCGTGAGGATCTCGCCGAGCAGAATCCAGTTCCCA
>VHCW01000190.1 GCA_016871575.1 Verrucomicrobiota bacterium | reverse complement strand
ATACGTCTTCTCGAAGTCGGCGGCTGGTTTAGCCGGGAGCCACTTCCGTCCGTAGCTCTCGTAAATGCCGCCCGTGCCGGTGTTGGGCGGCCCGACTTGCACCTGCAAACCGTGCGCTTTCTCCGGTGGCTCGATATTGGTGCGGATGTAGAAGCCGCTGTCGCCGGTGAGGGACTTGAACTTGAACCGCACGGTGAAATCCTTGAACGGCTTGTCGCTCACCAACAGGCCGTAGAGTTTCTCCTTGTTCGCCCGGCCAACGAACGCCCCGTCCTCAACGGTCCATTTCCCGTCGCCGACCGGATGCCAGCCGTTGAACGTCTTGCCGTCCATCAGCGGCTTCCAAGCCGCGTCCTTCTTGGTGGCCGCGCACCCGGCGCAAGCGACTCCGACCACCAGCAACACACTGAGTTTCGTGAACAGGTTCATGATAAGACTCTCCTTTCAATAGAACGGGTTTGTTTGTGCTGAACTTGTACCAGAAACCAGCGTTGCAACCAAGTCCCCGTAATGTTCCCGGTCAGGATTCACAGCGAAGGCGCCAAGACACAAAGAACGGAGTGAAAGAGGTAGCGCGGGCTATCTCAGCGCCCGTCGGATTCTCTTGACACAACGAGCGGAGTTCTTCGCCAGTTCATGTTCCCAGATGCGAATGACCTTCCAGCCTTGCCGACGAAGCTGCCGGTTCACAACCCGGTCGCGTTGTTTGTTGGCGTTGAGCTTTCGCCGCCAGAACGCTGCATTCTGTGACGGCTGGTTGCAGTGCCACCGGCACCCGTGCCAGAAACAACCATCCACGAACACAGCGAGGCGGTGGCGTCGCAAAACGAAGTCGGGTTTACCGAACACCGGCTGATTTCGTCGCCAGCCGGTGACACCACGAGCGCGAAGCAATCTTGCTAGGACAACTTCAGTCTCTTTGTTGCCGCGCCCGCGAATTTGCGACATCACTTCGGAACGCTTCCGCTACCAGTTTCCAGCGGCAAAATGGTTGTCTGCCGCGTCCACAATTGAGCCATCCGGCATCACGGTCACGAACTCGATGTACTCTTCAACAGTCATGGCGTCCTCGAATTCTCGCTCGCCTTCGAGAAACTGACGGAGACGTTCCATCGTGTCCTCTGCGATTACCCGCTGTGCCTCGACTTCAGTCGCGTACACGACCGGGTTCCCTTGCTCGTTGCGCTCAATGGGCACCGGGCCTTGGCATACGGTGGTGATGTAGATGCAGTAACCGGCGTCAATCATGCCTCTTTTTACCGTGTTCCAATCGGGAACGCAACTTCCAACCGCTTCTGTTACCCTGGCGTGGGATTCATGATGCAAGGCAGCAACAACATTGTTGGCGAACGAGTCAAGGAAGCACGGCTGAAGCGCAAGCCGCCGCTAACCCAAGATGATCTGTCGGGCCGGCTATCCGCTGTTGGCGTCGCGATTGATCGGGCCGGCATCTCGAAGATTGAAATCGGAATACGTTACGTCCTCGACTTCGAGGTGAAAGCGTTAGCCAAAGTGTTAGGCGTATCGGTGGATTGGCTGCTTGGCGCAAAGGATTAACCGCCATGCCCGCGTTCTACCGCGCCACTCTCGGAGCATTTCTGGAAGACGATCCCCAGCGGATTGTCGGCTTGTTGACTGTTGCCAGTGGCGACAGTGGTTTCACGGAGTTGAAGCATCGGCAAACGAAAGCGTGGCAGGTCGAGATTGCCGTGTTGACGTCAGCGTGCCGAGCGTTGGTTGCGACGCGGTCAGAAAGCAAAGACTGGTCGCTCTTGCTGGAATACCCGATCCCACGCCGACAGAAACGAATGGATGCCGTCTTGTTGGTCGCGGACGTGATTCTTGGTTTAGAATTCAAGACTGCTGACAAAGGTCACAGCCCTGCTACCGACCGGCAAACTGAAGACTACGCGCTCGATTTACGGGACTTTCATGAGCAGAGCCGTGGCCGTCGGATTATCCCGATTGCGGTGGTGCCGCGAGCGCCATCTGTCCCCGCCCCGCCTTCAATGGATAGCAATCCGGTGCGCCCGGTTCAGCACGCTAACGCTGCCGATCTTGCATCCGTCATTCTGTCGGCATACGAAGCAGAACACGACGTCACCGTCATTCCGTTGGACCCTAACGCGTGGGACAACTCCGCTTACCGTCCCGTCCCGACAATCATCGAAGCCGCCGAGGCGCTCTACGCCGGGCACGATGTTCGCGAGATTACGCATTCGCACGCCGGCCAGAAGAACTTAGCCGAGACTTCAGATAAACTCGTCGAAATTATCCGCCGCGCTCAGCAACGACGAGACAAAGTCGTTTGTTTTGTAACGGGTATACCGGGTGCCGGTAAGACACTCGCTGGCTTGAACGTCGTCCACAACCCGTCGTTGCGAGGCGAAGGGCGTCCGCCGGCCGTGTTTCTTTCCGGGAATGGCCCGCTGGTGAAGATCGTGTCAGCCGCCATTGTCCGTGATTTCCGACGGCGCAAGCAACTCGGTGGCGCAGAAAGAACTGTCAGCACGTTTGTTCAGAACGTCCACACCTTCGTGCGCGCCGCCCTCGACAAGCCCGACCAGCCACCACCTGAAAACGTGATCGTTTTCGACGAGGCTCAACGCGCTTGGAACTCAACTCAGAACGAACGCAAGACCGGGCAAGAGCATTCAGAACCGGAAATTGTTCTCTCCATCATGGACCGGCACGAGTGGGCAGTCATCGTGGCTTTGGTTGGCGGCGGCCAAGAAATTAACAGCGGTGAAGCTGGCTTGGCGGAATGGGGCCGTAGCCTGCAGCAGCGCTTCCGCCATTGGCATGTTGTCGCCCCACCACAAGCGCTGGACGGCGATACCAGCTTGGCCGGTCACCGGCTTTTCGAAGCCGGTAACGAAGCTGGACTACATATCGAATCCGAACCGTCACTTCATCTGGACGTAAACCAGCGCTCGTTTCGCGCCCAACGGTTAGCCGAATGGGTGCAAGCCGTTCTCGCCGGTGACGCGGCTGGTGCGACCGCTATCATGCCCGACCTCGTGGACTTCCCGTTGGTCATCACGCGCTCGCTGGCGACCGTCCGGGCATGGCTGCGCGAACATACACGGGGCCTGCGTCGTTGCGGTCTAATCGCCAGTGCGAATGCAGTCCGTCTGCGTGCCGATGGCCTCGAACTCTCATCAGGATTCCGACAAGGCAATCGTGACATGTACGTTCATTGGTTTCTTGCCAATCCGAGTGATGTCCGTTCCTCGAACCAACTGGAAGTCGCAGCTTCCGAGTTCGAGTGTCAGGGACTCGAACTGGATTGGGTGGGCGTTTGTTGGGGTGGCGACTTCACCTACAATCATGCGACGAGGAATTGGTTGTACCAATGTTTCGCCGGTAAAGGCTGGGGTGATATCCGCCAAGAAATCGACCGCCGTTACCTCCTTAACACGTACCGGGTTCTCCTTACGCGCGCTCGCGAGGGAATGATCATCTGGGTGCCGACCGGCAGCGTCGATGACAGCACGCGCCCGCCAGACTTGTTCGACGTAACTGCCGACTACCTTAAACGGTGCGGCATTCCAGAAATCAGAAGCCAAATTGCATTCCACGCCACCTGACGCAGAACTCCACAGCTTATGAGTCATGTCGTACGGTGAGGACAGGCGGGCGCGTCCTACAATGGAGATCCTTCGACAGACTCAGGATGACAACGACGGCAGGCTGATGACTGAGAACTGAGAACCGGGGACTCCTACTTTAGCCAGCCAATCCTGATCTCGCCTTCGACGGCTTCGAAGTCGGGGTCGCCGGTGACAAGTTCGGCATTGCGGAGCTTGGCCAGTGCGGCGGCAAAGGCGTCGGCGTAAGCCAGTTTACCGCTTGCTTTGTAGATGGCGGCCTGCCGGACCAGATGGAGGTCGGTTTCCAGCGGCACCAACTCGATGGGCATGATGGCCATCTCTTTCGCTTTCTGTTCGGCTGCTTCCTGCGACACTCTGCGCATGGTGTTGTAGTACACATCGCCCCAATTCACAACGCTCAACAGCAACTTGTGCGTTCCCTGGTCGGCCTTAGCCAACAACCTCTCGACTTCTTCCGCCGCCGGTTCGTCCTCGAAAAACGCCAGCAGCGCCCAGCTATCCAAGACTTTGGTGGCCATGACTAACCTGAATAATTCACTGATTGATTGAACGAAGGCCGGGGAGGCCGGTCAAATAGGTGATGATCAATCACCTATGAAAACCACCCACTCCACCAACACTCCAACAGTCTGTTTCCCAGAACCTCTCCTG
>VHCW01000189.1 GCA_016871575.1 Verrucomicrobiota bacterium | reverse complement strand
TGACAAGTTAAACGAACTGATCAACGCGTTGAAGCGGGTGTAGTTCCCAATGTGGAGCAGGTTTGCAACCTGCTTTTCCATGACCAGGAGGCAGGTTGCAAACCTGCCCCACATTTCTCTGTTCGCCCCGACGACGCAAGCGCGTCGCGGCACTGAGGCGGTTCCCACGTTCAAGCAGGTTTTCGAGCTGCTCCGTCCGGCATGGAAAGAGGGAGGCCGGGCTTTGGGAAGCCCGGCCTCTAGTGAAGCCCGTTGGCGTGGAGAGCGCCAACGAGGAGGTGTGGTTAGGCAGGTGTTCCTTTAGCACGGCGGATGCCAGCCGATGTCAAAGCCTGTTACCCGCCACAAGAAGCATCCTGAATGGCGGAACTGAGAAATGAGCGGGATGGAGTTTCGCAAAAACTATCAGTTTTGCATTTTCGACGGCGCTGGCCTTGTGTTAGGATGCGCTCACCGATGAACGTCGTGGTGACAAAACATACGCGGACGTTGCTCCTGTGCGAGGCGGGACGGGAGATTGTACGGATGCGGGTCGTCCTGGGGCGGAGCCTCGCCGACAAGGAGCGGGAAGGCGACCTGGCCACGCCCGAAGGCGAATTTTACATCTGCTACAAGAATCCCGAGAGCAAGTATCATCGGTTTCTGGGATTGAGTTATCCGAACATCGAGGATGCAGAGCGCGGGTTGCGGGACGGAATCATCACGCAGGCGGAACACGACGCCATTTGCGAGGCGATAGCGAAGAAGGCGTGTCCTCCGTGGAAGACGGCGCTGGGCGGCGAAGTGGGATTGCACGGGCCGTGTCCGAACAGGACGTGGACGCACGGTTGCATCTCGATGAGCGTGGACGAGATCGAGTTGTTGTACGAGACGCTGCAACTGGGTGACGCGGTGAGGATTGATCCCTAGCGAGAACCATGAAAAGCGCGAAACAACGACCAGGGGCGACGAAGATCAACGTGCTGCTGGTGGAAGACAATGCAGTCGAGGCCGAGCTTACCAAGGTTCTCTTGGCGGGGAACAGTTTGTGCCAGTTTACGGCGCGCGTGGCGCCGACGCTGGCGGCTGCGTTGGAGGCGGTGCGCACGGGGCCGGTGGACGTGGTCGTGCTGGACCTGGGGTTGCCGGACAGTTTTGGGCTGGCCACCTTTGACCAATTGCAGGCGGCGGCGCCCGAACTGCCGGTGATCATCTACACGGGACTCGGCGACGCCGAAGTGGCAGTGGAGGCGGTGCAACGGGGCGCGCAGGATTGCCTCACCAAGGGGCAAGCAGACGGCGACCTGCTGGCGCGCGCGATTCGGCACGCGGTGGAACGACAGCGCATCGAGCTGGCACTCGAACGGGAGCGGGACCTGTTCCGCGCGTTGATGGAGAACATTCCCGACTCGATTTACTTCAAGGACCTCAAGAGCCGGTTTCTCCGGAGCAGCCGGTCGCAGACGGAAATGTTTGGATTCAAGAACCCCGAGGACATCGTTGGCAAGACGGATTTCGACATGTTCAAGGAAGATCATGCGCGCCGGGCGTTTGAGGACGAGCAGGAGATCATTCGCACCGGCAAGCCCTTGGTCGGCAAGGTGGAAAAAGAAACCCTGGCGGACGGCCGGTTGCGGTGGGCGCTGACGACGAAGATGCCGTTTCGCGACAAGCAGTGGCGGATCATCGGGACGTTCGGCATCTCGAAGAACCTGACCGAATTGAAGCTGATGGAGGAGACGCTGGAGAACGAGCGCAATCTCTTGCGCTCGCTCATTGATGCGTTGCCGGACCATATCTACGTCAAGGACGCGGATTGCCGGTTTGTGCTCTGCAATCAGGCTGTGTCCCGCTTTTTCAAACTCGGCTCGCCGGAAGAGGTGCATGGAAAGTCCGACTTCGATTTTCTGCCGCGCCGGTTGGCGCAGCAGTTTCACGAGGAAGAACAGGCGCTGTTGCGGGGGGAGACGCCATCGGTTCACCGCGAGACGGAGTTTGGGGAGCAGGACGGACGGACGCATTGGGTGATTACGACGAAGGTGCTGCTCCGGGACGGCCACGGGCGCATCATCGGGCTGGTGGGGATCAATCGCGATATTACCGAACGCAAACAAGTCGAGGAACAGTTGCACCAGATCAACCTCGAACTGGCCCGCAGCCAGAAAGAAACGCTTGTGGCCAACGCGGAATTGAAGGCCGCGCAAACAAGACTGATCCAGGCGGAAAAATTGGAGTCCATCGGGCGTCTCGCCGCGGGCGTGGCGCATGAGGTCAAAAACCCGCTGGCCACGTTGTTGATGGGCCTGGACTATCTGGCTGAAAAATTCAGGGAGTCCGGCGAAGACGTCGCGATAACGATTGCGGAAATGGAAGAAGCCATCAAGCGCGCCGACGACATTATCCACGGTCTGCAGGACTTTTCGGCCTCGCCGCAGTTGGACACCGAAGAAACCAATCTCAACAGCGTGATCGAGCAATCCCTGTTGCTGACGTACCATGAACTGCGGCACAAACGAATCCACGTCATCAAACACTTTGCGCCCGATTTGCCCAAACTCCCGCTCGATCGCCGGCGAATCGAGCAAGTGTTCATCAATGTCTTTACCAACGCCATCATGGCCATGCCGGTGGACGGCGAGTTGTGCCTCGTCGCGCTGGCGCAGCAGGAGGCCGATGGACGCGTGAAGGTGACGGTCCGCGTGGAGGACAATGGTCCCGGTGTCCCCGCGGAGATTCTCCCGAGGGTGTTTGACCCGTTTTTTTCGACGAAACCGACAAGCATGGGGCAGGGATTGGGATTGGCGCTGGCCCGCAATATCCTTGACTTGCACGGCGGCAAGATTGAAATGAGCAATCGCCCCGAAGGAGGGGCGTGTGTTACACTAACGTTGTACGCCTAACAAAGGAGAGTTCGACATGGCAAAGAGACGCATACTGGTAGTGGACGATGAGGTCGGGTTTACGAAGTTGTTGAAACTGAACCTCGAAAAAGATGGGCAGTACGAGGTCCGCATTGAGAACGACGGCGTCAAGGCGGTGGACAGCGCGCGCGAGTTCCAGCCGGACCTCATCTTGCTGGACATCATCATGCCGGAAAAAGATGGCGGCGAAGTGCTCGCCGACCTGCAACGGGAACCGTCGTTGAAGAATGTGCGGGTGCTTTTCCTGACAGCCACGGTGTCCATCAAGGGCGTCGAGCAGCGCGACGGAACCATCCGCGGGATGCCGTTTGTCGGCAAACCCGTGGAGCCGAAGAGACTCGTCAAACGCATCGAGGAGATACTCAACTCATGAACCAGTCACCGGAAAGCCTTGCCGTTGTCGCTGTGGACGCGATGCAGCGTGAACTGAAGGTGGCGCTCGAAAAAGGTTTGCGCCAGCATCACGGCGACCTGGTCGGCGGCATGCTCATGGATGTCGCGCTGTATCGGGAACGGATACGCCTGGACCCGAAGCGACTGCGTGACCTGGTTGAAAACGACGCCGCGGCCGTTGTGGGCGCCATCGTGGGCAACTGCATTGACGGCGCGTTGATGCTGATGATTCGCAGCCAGATGATCGGCAGCGCGCTTCTCGCCGACCGGGATGCGGTCGTTCGCTGGGCAATGGAAGGCAAAAGCCGCAGCCGTCGCGTCGCCGGGCCGTGGCAGGAAACGCAGCGCCAATGGGAGTGGGTGTTGGAGGACCCGAACCGGTACATCCAATACGCCCGCCAACTGAAATATTTCCTGAACCAATTCTGACGCGCCAGCAATGTCCAAGAAGACCAGACTACTGTTGGTTGACGATCATCCGGTCGTGCGCAGGGGGCTTGCGTTGCTCCTCGGGCACGAACCGGACATGGTCGTTTGCGCTGAGGCGGACGACGTTGGCAACGCCCTGCAAGCGGCGGCGGAACACAAACCGGATCTGGCGGTGGTGGACATTTCGTTGTCGAATGGCAACGGGTTGACGCTGATCAAGGAATTGCAGCAACGCGCGCCGCCGGTGCCGGTGTTGGTCTTGTCCATTCACGACGAGAATCTGTACGGGGAACGCGCCCTGCGGGCCGGGGCGCGCGGCTATGTCATGAAACAGGAGGCCACCGAACGCGTGCTGGACGCCATCCGCTGCGTGGCGCGGGGCGAATCTTACATGAGCCAGAACCTCCAATCGCGGTTGTTGCGACAGGCCGCCGGGCAGGGAAGGCCTAACCTGAATAATTCACTGATTGATTGAACGAAGGCCGGGGAGGCCGGTCAAATAGGTGATGATCAATCACCTATGAAAACCACCCACTCCACCAACACTCCAACAGTCTGTTTCCCAGAACCTCTCCTG
>VHCW01000188.1 GCA_016871575.1 Verrucomicrobiota bacterium | reverse complement strand
ACCGCCGCCTTTTTCCATTCTCCAACCACGTCGCGGCGCGGCCCCATTGCCACCGAGTTCCAGGGAAAGGAAGAATCGTACATGTCGAAGTTGTCGACATGCGTGGATAGGGGCACGATAACTTTGACGCCACATTCCTTGAAAAACCTGACAAGACCGTCAGGATCCCATTTTTCCGCCTTAAAAAGCGGAATGAGCTTGTCATAACCAAACTCGGAAGGGGGGCCGAAACGCTTGGCATGCCACGCAGCCACCTCCTTGACTCGCCTGGCATAGCCGCTCTTCTGCCCTTGAGAATCTTCAATTCCATACATCGTCGAGGGGTAAGATTCCGTAAAAGGCCTGTCTTCACCATCGAGAATTGATTGCGGCCCCCAGTGCAGCCATATGCCGATCTTGCCGTCCCGAAACCAGTCCGGACACTGATAGTTTTCCACCATGGACTTCCAGTTGGGCTCGATCCGTTGCGCCGAAACCAGTTCGGCCCGTAGCATCAGCAGCAGGGCGGCCAAGAGTGTGAGCGTGTGTTTCATGGTTGTTCTTGTCTGTTTCATTGGGTCAAAGTCTCGGTCGTCCTCACTCCGCCGGGCTGAGGCGGATGGATTCGAGACTTGCCTTCTGGCGGTCGCCTTCGACGAACGAGACGGCGATGATGTGCTTGCCGGGCTTCTTGAAGGTGAGCAGGCCGAACGGATAAGCATGATAGACCGGCGAGGAGTTTTGCTGGTTCTGCAACTTCACGCCTTCGTCGGTTTCGATCCGCCACGCCAGCCGGCCTTCGCCTTTGTAGGTCAGTTCCAAGCGGTAGTCGCCGGCCTCGCAGACGTCCACCGTCCAGACAGCCTTGCCGGAGTCGCTCCACTTGCTCACCTGATTGGAGTGCTTCCATTCGCCGAATTTTTCCATCCAGCGAATTCCTTTCTTCTCCGCGCCGGTCACCTCGGCGAACTCGACCAACAGCGTGGCTGGGATGTTGGGATGAATGCCCAGCGTCGGATCAACCTTCGGCGTCGCCTTCAGTTTCACGGCCACGACGGACGCGGGGCGGTCGGGCGGCGCGGCGGGCAATTGAAGTTCCGTCCATGTTCCCCGCGCGGTCCACTTCACCGGCTGAAGTTTTCCTCCGACGACCACACCGGCAGCAGCGATCTCGGTTTGTAACCCGGGCAGGAGCAGCCGTCCGTCGGCCGGCCAATCGAAGACCACGAGGTTGAGCGTGTTGCCGACGGTCGTGACATCGCCCCACGGCATGGCGCAGCCCCACGGCGATGGCCCGGCGGAATAGACGACTTGCGGGTAGCGCTGAACCCACTCGCCGGCTTTTCGGAGATACTTCGCCACCTGCGACGGCACCCGGCCTTTGCCGTCGGGGCCGATGTTCAAGAGGTAGGTTCCGCCGCGACCTACGGTCGAGACCAACCGGTGCAGGATTTCCTTGGAGTCTTTCCAGTTCTGGTCATACCACGCGTACGACCACGAATCGTTCGTGGTGTCGCAGGTCTCCCAGAGGCCCTCGATGTTTCGCGGTGGCACTTCCATGTCGCCTTTGCTTTCGTAATCGCCCATGCCGTGACCGATGCGGCTGCAGAGCAGTGCCTTCGGCTGCACCTTGCGCACGTAGTCGCCCAGTTCCGCCACCAGTTCCTTGGGCATGTTGCCGGGCGTGTCGAACCAGATGAAGTTCAGCGGGCCGTATTGCGTGCAGATTTCCTTCACCTGCGGAAAACATTTTTTTCGGAAATACTGTTCAAAGGTTGCGGGTGAGCCGTCGGGATTGGTCTTCGGGCCGTTGGTGCCGCCGGGGGCGGTCCAGTCCTGGTTGTGCGAGTAGTAGAAACCGAACCCCAGCCCGGCCTCCTTGCAGGCGGCGGCGAGTTCCTTCATCGGGTCGCGCGCAAACGGCGCGGCGTCCACGATGTTGAACGGATGGGCCGACTTGAACATCGCAAAGCCTTCGTGATGTTTCGACGTGATGATGATCCACTTCATCCCGGCGGCTTTCGCCAGCTTCGCGATCTCGCGGGCATTGAACTCCGTCGGGTTGAACTCTTTCGCCAACGCCATGTAATCAGCGTCGGCGATTTTCATCTGCCGCTTGATCCATTCGCCGATGCCGTAGAACGTCTGCTCGCGCCACTGGCCGCCGAGATGGGAGAACAGTCCCCAATGGATGAACATCCCGTAGTTGCCGTCGCGGAAAAGCGCGGCCCGGTCAGTCTTCTCGATGCCGGCTCTTACCTTCGAGTCGCCCCACATCTGGTCCATGGATACATCGGCGCGCGCCGTGGCGAGCGTCACTCCGACGACTGCAAGTAGAACGTGAAGTGTGTGTTTCATAGTGTTTATCTCCAGTCTATGCGTGCTTGTTTGGTGGAGAGATTAACCCAGACGGATGCGTGGGTAAACTCGCGAGTAGCGGTGAGGCCCTTCCACACAGCGTCACTCTTCGGTGGGCCGAGTGGTCGGTCGAGTTCGGGATACGAATCGAGCATCCCCATTCTGTCCGTGTAACCCCACGAATAACAGAAATGCGAGCCGGGCCGGAAACCGACCAGAAAACACGCCAGCGGAAACGTGATCTGTTCGCGGGCGAGTTTCAGGAGTTCGTCATAAGGCCGTTTCATCATCTCTTTGTCGAGCCAGTTGAAGCCCGGCCAGCCTTTGATGATCACGGATTTCCCCTTGGCCGCGGCGAGCGCGATGGAATCGAGGTCGGCCTTGATGTCCTCAGGCGAATCGCAGTTGAAGCCGGCAAAGTGCTCGATCATCACGAAGTCAATGCCTTCCCAATCGAGGATCTCGCGGAAACTCGTCGTCCGTATTCCATTCGCAACGACAACACGTCCCGGACCGAGTTTGCGTTTGGTGAGCGCGATCATCTCGCGCAGGCCGCGGATGATGGCCTGCGCCTTGGCGTCGCCAACCTGCCGCGCCAGCGCCGGCGTGAGCGCCTGCGGCAACGCGTCCACAAAGAAACCATCCAGCGGCGCGGCGCGATGCGCGGCCACGATGACTTCCGACCACCATTCGCGGAATTGCGCATTGGAAGGATCGGGGCGCGGCGTGCCGGAAGGATGCGTCACCACCTTGCCGTCACGGTCGCGCAACGTCCACTCTGGGCGGTACGTCTTGAAGGCGTCGTAGCCCGGCCAGTTCACGAACGCGTTGAAATAGAACACCACTTTCACATCGGGATTGAGCCGCTTGAGTCGGCGGGCGGTGTCGGCGATGCCTTTCTCGGTGCTGCCGTGGACCGCGACGCCGTGGCTTTTCTCCAGCGCGATCAACCGGCTGTGGCTCGCGAGGAACGCGATCTGTTCGTCGGTCAGGTCGCCGGTGCGCTGGCCGAAGTGGATGTAGAGCGGCACCGGAGATTTCTCAGCAGCATGCAGCGGGGAAAGCAGGACGGTGAGGAGGCAGATAACAATGGAGGTTTTCAAAGGTCTGAGTCTTTCTTTGCTTTGGATTTTCGAGGAGTCGGAGGCTCGGGGCTGAAGGAGCGACCGCTGCGAATGACTTCCTCCCAGCGTTGGCGACATTGCTTGGCCATGCGTTGAGCGATGTCCGCAAACTTGGACTGCACATCGGTTCGTTCGCCCGGGTCGCTGGCCAAATCGTAAAGGGCGCTTTTGCCGCCGGGAAGCGCGTGAAATTTGAAACGCGGGCCGCGCAAGGTAAGGTGATGATCTTCGAATTTCCGTTGCGTGACATCGCCGATGCCGGGTTTCGGAGAGCCTGAACCGGCGATGGCCATGCGAAGCAGGTCAGGATGCTCTGTCTGCGTGGCCGGATTGTCGAGTGATGGAGACAGACTCACGCCGGTGAACGGCTGGTGCGCAATGGAGTCAGGCCTGATGCCGGCAAGATCCAGCAACGTGGGCAGCACGTCTTCCACGCCGCCAAATTGCTTTCGGTCGCCGGGCTGGATTCTCCCCGGCCACCGCACCAGCAGCGGAACGCGGTCGCCGTTTTCCCAGACGAGCGCCTTGTGTCCGCGCAGTTTGGCGATGTTGCGTTTGGTCCAGTCCGCGTCCTGTTCGAGTTCGTCTTCGCGCTTGGCCTTGACTTCGGGACTCGTCGGGCCGTTGTCGCTGAGGAACACGACGATCGTGCGATTCTCCTGTCCGGTTTCCTTCAAGGCATCGAGCAACCGGCCAACGCATTCATCCATATGGGCGATGCTGCCGTAACAAGCGGCGAGGTTCTTCGAGCAACCTTGAGCGACAAACGGCGCGCTGTATTTCTCGTCGCACACCCACGGCAGGTGCGGGATGATGTATGCCACGGAAGCGAACCAAGGCTCGGTGCGGTGTTCGCGGATGTATTTCAGGGCGTAATCGGTCCAGATGTCGGCGGTCCAACCTTTGCCGCGCTCGCTGTTGCGCGGCTTCCACATCATCGGATCGCGATGCTCGTAGCCGCTGCCGCCAAGCCACTCATCCCAGCCGAAGTCGTGCCCGTTCTTCTTGCCCGACTTCACGCAATCAATTTTGCCG
>VHCW01000187.1 GCA_016871575.1 Verrucomicrobiota bacterium | reverse complement strand
GACCGGCTACGGCAACACCATTTACAAGGGCGGCGGCGGTTGGGATCTGGCCGGTGGATTCCCGACGTCTGAGGAAGGATTGGCGGCGTGGGATCGTTGGGTCGAGGCGATGGCAAAACGATACAAAGGCAAAGTGCGCGACTGGGCGATGTGGAACGAACCGGACATCAACAAACAACACAAGCCCGAAGACATCGCCGCGTTCAATATCCGCACCGCCGAGATCATCAAGCGCGTGATTCCCGATGCGCGAATCGCCGGGCTGTCGCTGGCCAGTTCCAGTCCGAAGTTGTTGGAGAGTTGCCTGAAGGCGCTGGCGGAGAAGGGGAAGGTGGACCTCTTCCACTGGTTCATCTACCACGGCTACGACTTCAATCCCGACAGCACGTATCAGAAGGTCGTCGAGTTGAAAGCGACGCTGGCGAAGTACTCGACGAAAGCGAAGATGCGGCAGGGCGAGAACGGCTGCCCGTCCGAGACGGCGACGAAGTTCGCGCTCTCCAATCATCCGTGGACGGAGTTCAGCCAAGCCAAATGGAATCTGCGACGGATGCTCGGCGACCTCGGTCACGACGTCGAATCGTCCGTCTTCACCATCTGCGATTTCAACCACACAGGACGCGAGATCAACCGCAAGGGACTGCTCCACGCGACCGCCGACAAGAAGGTGGACGGGATCAAGCTCGCCTACTATTCGGTGCAGAACTGCGTGGCGGTGTTCGACAACACGCTCGAACGCATCAAGGAACCATCCGTCGGGGTGATGTCCGACAAAACGACCGCGAGCTTCGCCTATCGAAACAAGAAAACCGGCCAGCATCTCGTGGTAATGTGGGACAACTCCGGCATACCTAATGATGCGTTTGTGACGCGCCCGGCGCAGGTCGTGGTGAAGGGGCTTGCCATCAAGAGTCCTGTCTGGGTGGACGTGGTTTCCGGGCGCATTTACGAAATCCCCTCGAACCGCATTGTCAAGGCGGGCGACTTCATCATCTTCAAAGACATCCCGTTGTACGACGCGCCGGTGCTTGTAGCAGAGAAAGGATTGGTGCTGAAGTGACTCGGATGATCATCATCGCCGTATTGCTGGCGATGTTGAGTGGCTCCCAAAGGACGGTCGCACAGGGAGAAGCGGTCGGCTCGTTGGCCCATTTCCCCCGATACACGGCGCATAATCCTTCTGTGCCAGTGTACGTCATGCCCGGCGAGCGGATGTTGCACCGTTTTTTCGGTGTCTCGCCCATCAGCCCTTCAGGCCGATACGTGGCGCTCTTTCGCTTGCCCTGTGAAAACCAGTCTCCGAGTCCCGGCGACGCCGGTGACGTGGTGGTGATTGATTTGCAGACCGGCAAGGAACGCGTAGTCGCACAGACGCGCGGTTGGGAAGTTCAAGTTGGCGCCAACGTCCAGTGGGGCTGCTCGGACGCGGATCTGTATTTCAACGATGTGGACCCGCGCACTTGGAAGGCGTTCGCGATACAACTCGACCCCGCTACGGGCAAGCGTCGCAGCTTGGAGGGCACCGTGTTCGAGGTGTCGCGTGACGGCACCGCGTTGGGGTCCCACAACCTCATCAAATCAAGACGCACGCAACCGGGCTACGGCGTGATCATTCCCGAGGACCGCGTCGGCAGGAATGTCGGGCCTGTCGCTGACGACGGATTGTATGTGACTGACGTGCGGACCGGCCAGTGCCGGATGCTGGTTTCGCTCAAGACGATCTACGAGCAGGCTGTGCCTTCCATCCAGATTCCCGACCCCCAGAAACACGAGTACTACTGTTTTCAGACCAAGTGGAACCCACAAGGCACGCGCCTGCTGACCGCCGTACAATGGGCGCCGCTGGCCGGCGGCAAGCGCCAAATGACAGTCATCACCATGAACCGCGACGGCAGCGACATCCGCACGGCAGTCACCGCGGCGCAATGGGGGCGTGGCCACCACATCAATTGGTGCCCCGACGGCGTTCACCTCAGCATGAACCTCAACAACGATGACGATCCCGGTTTGGAACTCGTCCGGTTCAAGTTCGATGGCAGTGAGCGACAAACTGTTTTCAAGTACGGCTCCGGTCATCCGTCGTTTCATCCCGATGGCCGCTTCATCGTCACTGATGCCTACCCGTCTGAGCCTCTGGCCTTTCACGACGGCTCGGTTCCCATTCGTTTGATTGACACGCAACGAAACACCGGCACGAACATCGTTCGCATCTTCGTCTCTGCGACTCGCGGCGAGTTTCGTGTGGACCCGCACCCCGCGTGGCACGCTGGTCGGTATGTCATCTTCAATGGGTTCGCCGACGGCACGCGCAAGGTGTACATCGCCGACCTCGGTAATATCCTCACCGAAATGACACGAAGGAATAAATGAACATTCACTTCCGCAACTCCGATAAAATCGTCTGGTTGTTCTTGACCTTACTCCTGTCTTTCCATGACGTCGGCGCGTTTGAGTTGGTGGGACCTGTGCAGGTGCCGGCGAGCGAGCCGGAGTGTGTGCGGCTGGCGGCGGCTGACCTTGTCAGCGACGTGCAGAAGATCACCGGCAAGACGCTGCGCGCCGGTGACGCTGACGGCAGGGTCGTGTTGGTGTCGCTGAACCGGCCGGAGTCAGCGGCGTTGCTGGAGAAACTTGCGCCGGGATTTGGCAAAAGCCTCACAGGCAAGTGGGAAGCCTACCGCGTCGAGACTGTCGGCAAGCGGCTCATCATTGCTGGTAGCGATGAGCGCGGGACGATGTTCGGGCTGTATGCGTTCATCGAGCAATATCTCGGCGTTGACCCGTTGTATTACTGGTCGTCGCGTCCGCCGAAGAAACGCGCGACGCTGGCGTGGAAGAGCGTCAAGATCAGTTCCGGCGAACCGACGTTCAAGTTCCGCGGCTGGTTCATCAACGATGAAGATCTGCTCACGGAGTGGAAGGAGAGCGGCGGCAAGCGGCATATTGATTATCCTTACTACGGGCAGGTCGTGCATCGCGAGGTGATGCGGGCCGTGGCCGAGGCGTTGGTGCGGAGCCGGTTCAACCTGATCATCCCGGCCAGTTTCGTGGACATCCTCAACCCGACGGAGGAGGCGTTGGTGCAGGAGTGCGCGCGCCGGGGTGTGTTCGTGTCGCAGCATCACGTCGAGCCGATGGGGGTGAGCGCGTTCAGCTATTTCAACTACTGGAAGAAACGCGGCAAGGACCTGAGGTATTCCTATTTCAGCCACCCGGCCGAGGTGCGCGAGGTTTGGCGCGTTTATGCGGAGAAATGGGCGGCCTATCCGAATGTCATCTGGCAGCTCGGCCTGCGCGGCATCGCCGACCGGCCGATGTGGTTGGCCGACCCGAAGACGCCGCAGTCCGACGCCGACCGCGGCCGGTTGATCTCCGAGGCGATGGCGGCGCAGGTGAAGATTCTCGACGAGATAAGCCCGCGTCAGCCGCGCCATCTCTCGACCACGCTTTGGGCGGAAGGTTCGGCGTTGAACCAGAAGAAGCTACTCACGATACCGGAGGGAACGATCATCGTCTTCGCGGACAATTCGCCCGGCTGGAAGTGGCAGCAGGATTTCTACTCGACGCCGCGCAGCCCGAAGAACACCTACGGCGTCTATTACCATCACGGCCTGATCGGGTCGGGGCCGCATCTGGCGCAGGTGCCGTCGCCGCGCAAGACTCACGAGTGCCTGAAGACTGCGGCGGACAAGGGCGCTGGGACGTACGCGATCTTCAACGTCGGCAACATCCGCGAGTTCGTGCTGGGCATTGATGCGACGGCCAAGATGACGTGGCGGATGGAGTCGTTCGAGCCTGACCGCTGGCTGACAGAGTGGGTGCGCGAGCGGTTCTCGAAACAGCGGGACGAGATTGTGAAGGCGTATCAGTCTTATTTCAACGCCTGGCAGATTCATCCTGAACAACAAGTGCCGTTTCTGATGGACGGCCAGATGTTTGGTGCCGGCAATTCGGCGCTCGGACAGATCGCGAAAACACTCAGTGGCGGTCCCAGCCCGAAAAAGAAAACCCCGCCGTCGAGCGGCGATGCGTTCTGGTCGGGGTTGAGCGACATGCATCCGCGCCGGCTCGAACGCCCGGAGACAATCAAGCGGGTGGCCGCACAGAAAGATGGACTCGCGCAGGCGTTGCTTCAGGCGCAGACGGCAGCCAGAACATTACCGGAACACGAAGCGGCTTTCCTGCGTGACAACCTGATCTATCAAAGCGCGATCATGGTTCAGACCTGCGTCTGGTTGGAGCAGGTCCAACGTGCGCACGAGGCTCTCGATCGCGGAGACAGACAGGCCTGCGTGGAGGCGCTCGTGAAAGCCGAGGCCGCGTTCGCTCAGATTCCAGTTCTGGCCGAAGGCTATTGCCGTGGCGAATGGGAGAACTGGTATCGCGGCTGCAAGAAGCTTAATGTGTCGGCGACATTGAAACGGACGCGCGATGTTCTGGAGCAAGCCCGGCAGGCTAGACCTCGCGAGATCCAAGCCAAACCTTGAGAAGTAAACAAAAACATGTGCTGCTGGTGTTGGGGTGGTACGACTACCGCCTGCACAAGGGCATTGCTGAGTACGCGCAGGCGCACGGCTGGCATCTGTCCGCCAACCTCGCTCGCGAAC
>VHCW01000186.1 GCA_016871575.1 Verrucomicrobiota bacterium | reverse complement strand
TCCGCTACGTCGGTCCCAGCATAAGCAACCCAGTACATTCTCTGTCTTAAGCGTGCATCTCATAATGAGACTTAATCCGCCGTGAAATTACTTTCACGCACCGCATCCTGTCAAGGCTGAATTTTTCCAAAGTTCAACTTCGAGAGGCCGGTTTGTTGGGCGGCGAGGTCCACCAAGCCTAATCCCTGCCGCATCGTGCGCCGCGCCCGCAAATGCAGGAACAACATGACCAACACCACCAGCAGCCACGCGTAACCGGCCCACCAGACGCGCGAGGTTGCCGCCACGAAAAACGCGGCCAGCGCCACTGCCGCCCACAGCCAGACCTTGGCCAGCAACGTCCAGTGCGCGCTGAGCCGCGCCCGCAACAGGCGTTTCGGGCCGCCGTGGTTCTCGCAGACGGTGTGGACAACAACCTCCGTCAAGCGATCCCCGTAAATGGTGACATCAAATTCATCCCAACCGCTGTCGGCGCTTGCCTGCCAACCGTCGCGCTCCAGGATTTCCACGAGCTTCTGCAGGAATTCCACGCGCTCGACGCCGTGTTCGTTCCAGAAGTTCAGCGTCTGCACGCTGCCGACGCCGCGATATTGCGCCGCGAACGTGGTGACGGCGGCGCGCGCCGCGCTGGGGGTCGGCGGGCGTTGCAGGCGGTAGGCGTAGCGCGGCCAGCCGCGCACGATCGGTTGCAGCAAATAGAGCAACCCAACCAGCGGGCGCGACCAGCGGTGCCGTTGCCACGATGGCAGGTTGACGCGCGCCGCGGCAGCAAGAGCCACCGAAAAGCTCGCCAACAGCGTCAACACCGGCAACGGCCAAAGCGGAGACCAGATCAACGCCAGCAGAATGCCTCCCAATGTGAACAGGATGTGCCATTCCAAGCTCGTCAGCAGCGCAAGGAATCCGACCTGTTCCGGCGCGTACAATGTCTGAAACAACCCGCTGCCGAACACGCCGTGGTAAATCACAAACCGGCCAAATCCCTCCGCGCCGCGCAACGGATTGTAAATGCGCCCGCGCCAGCGCATTCCGCCGAGGCTGTTGAAATACTCGGGATGTTTGTGGCGCAAGAGCGACTCGGCGACGCCGTAGCCGCGTTGTTGTTTGAGATACGCAGCGACCGTGTTGCGCCGGTAGTGCCACACAAAGCCGGCGTGCGAAAAGCCAATCTTCCAGCCGCGCTGCATCAACCGCCAGCAGACGTCCACGTCATCACCGGCGGCGCGATAAATCGGGTCGAACCCGTTGATGGCATCGAGCGCCCATTTCCAGAAGGCCATGTTGCAACCGGGAACGTGTTCGGCCTCGCGGTCGGTCAACATCACGTGCGCCGGCGCGCCCGGCGAGACGGCCACGACGCCGGCGATCCAGTTGTCCTCGGGCGGCGGGAAATTGTGACCGCCGATGGCGCAAGCGCCGGTCTTCAAGAGGTCGCCAATCAGGTAGTACAACCAATCCTCATCGGCCCGGCAATCGCTGTCGGTGAACGCCACGATCTCGCCCATCGCGGCGAGAATGCCGGTGTTGCGGGCGGCGCTCAGGCCAAGATTCGGTTCATGGACGGCGCGCACCGTCGGGTAATGCGCGGCAATGCGGGCGGTGTCGTCGGTCGAGCCGTCGTCCACGAGAATCACTTCGTAGTCCGGGTAGTTCAGGTGCAGCAGCGAATCGAGGCAGGCCGGCAATGTCCGCGCGCCGTTGTAGCTGGCAACGACGACGCTGACCTTCGGGTAGCTCGGCAGCGGGAACCGCGGCGCCAGCGCAAAGGCTTCCGCCACGGCATCGAAGGAAGGTTTCCGGTTGCGCTGGCGGTCGGTCAGCCCGAAGAACCAGTTTTCGATGGAATGGCCGCCGGTGTGCCATTCGTCGGTGAACGAAAACAACACCACGCCGGCCAGCCCGGCCCGGAAGGCGGCTTCGATGTGGCCGCGCAGGAACCGGCACTTCGCCTCCTCGCCTTCACGTTGCGAGTCCATGCCGATTTCGGCGAGCAGGAGCGGTTTGCCGCCGGCGATGCTTTGGAGGCGGTCGAGATAGTTGGCAAACGGCTTGAGGTCGTGCAGATAGACGTTGAAGCTGACAAAGTCCACGCTTGCCGGCTGGAGAAACTCGGTGGTCGGAAAATTGACGAACGTGACCAGCCGGTCGCGGTCGGCGGTTTTCACGATGGCAGCCAGTTCATCGAGGAACTTTTCGATGCGCCGCGCGCCGTACCAGCGCGCGATGTCCGGCGGGATTTCGTTGGCGAGCACCAACGCAAATACCGCCGGGTGCCCGGCCAACGCCTCCGCGGCTGTGTGCGCGGCGTGGCGGACTTCGGTCATCGTCTTGGGGTCATCAAGGAAACAGGTGTGTTTTGGCCACGGGAAATCCACCAGCAGTTTCAAGCCGTGTTCGCCGGCGAGGTCCAGCAACCAGCGTGGCGGCACGTGATAGACGCGCACGCAATTGGCATTGAGTTGGCGCATCAGGGCGAAATCGCGCGCAACCGTTTCGGGCGATGGAAACGCGCTGCCGTTGCTGTCCGGTTCAAACGGCCCGTATGTAACGCCCTTCGGGTAGAATTTCTCCGTGCCGACACGGAAAAACTTCCCGTCCACGCGAACGCGGTCGGGTGACGGTGATGGCGGCATCAGAATGGTGGAGGCCGTTTGCATGAAGTGCCGTCGCTTGGACGCCTTCACGCAACGGCTATTCAGGCGGGGTTTGGTTAGCGGTTGCCCTTTTTCCTCTTCGGTTCGTCCGTTTCTTCGGGCACGCCCCACTTGGCTTTCGGGTCCTGAAACTGACGCTTCAAGGTGAAGTCAGTGGCTTCCACGGCCAGGATTTTGTCGTCAATCTTCACGCGCACGACGTATCCCGCAAACTTCTTGCCTTCAAAAATGTTCGCGTCGGTGCCACGGACAAAACTGTAATATCTGTGTGTGGATTCGAGTTTCGAGGAGCGAATTTCAAACGTCACGGCGCCGTTTTTTTCCAGCGGCACCTTTTTTTCATCGGCGTGAAACGGTTCCACCTTGCTGCTGCCTTTGATCGGAGTTGCCAGGAACATCCATTCCACCGTGTAATCGAAGGCGATGGGAGCCATGTTTTTGATGGTGACATTGAACACTTCCTCGCGCTCGATGATTTTGCTGAAGGACCCGCTGGAACCGATGATTCTGTGTTCTTCGTTGGGTCTGCTTTGCACCTTGCTCTCCACCGGCATCACTTTCAGGTACACAGCCTGCCCAAAGGCGCCGGCGGCAAACCCCATCAGCACGACAAACGTCAGCGTTCTTTTCATCATTCGTGACCTCCAGCCCTATTAGTACCGTTTCATCGCCGGGAACGCAAGCGAGCATCGCAGCCGCGGATGCACAGTTCAAACCTTTGGGCAAAGAGCCGCCGGGACGGCGGCTACTACAACATTTGCTGGTGTAGCTGCGTCCGTCCCGGACGCCCTCACGCGTTGCACTGCCCAACCTTGTGAGTGACACTCCGAGCATCGTGGCCGCTTCGTGGTTGCCTGTCAGCGGGAAAACGATGTACTCTGCGCGCAATGAACAAGAAACACATCCTCGCTGTTTCCTTTTCTCTTTTCCTTCTGGCCGCCCACTGGTTGTGTGCTGCGACGAAGGACCTCGGCAACGGTTTCCGCGACCACGGCGTCGCCACGCCAATCAGCAATCACCGCGGCACGGTGGCGACGGCGGATGGTCAGGGGCGCAACGTCGTGTTGTCGTGGCTGAACGACTGTCGCGGCGGCTATGAACTGCTGTTGATTGACGTCGAGGCGGGCAGTGCCGAGGAATATCCAATGCCGTTTCCGCCGGGCGATCATCCGTTCGCCTCGATCCTGTCGAGCGGCAACAAGTTTTACACGCATTTCCATGGCCGGTTTGTCGAGTTCGATCCGGCCAAGCGCGCATTCACGTTCTGCCAGAAAACCAAACCACAAATGGCGATGAGCATGACCGAGGACGACAACGGCGTCATCTGGTCGGCCACGTACCCGAACAGTGGGCTGGTCTCGTTCAACCCGAAGACGCGCGAGTTCAAGGACCACGGCTACCTCAACAAGGAAAATTGGAGACAGTATCCGCGCTCGGTGGCGACGGATGACGCCGGCTGGGTGTACCTCGGCATCGGCTCGACCCGCGGCCAGATCATCGCATTCGATCCGCAGACGGGCACGGCGACGCCGCTGATACCGGAAGAACAGCGGGTTCACGGCTACAGCCACATTCATCGCGATCTCGACGGCAAGGTGTACGGGTATGCCGTCCCCGGCAAAAGCGACAATTGGCTCGCGCTCCACAAAGGCAAAGCCACACTCGTTGACAAACGCGCCAAGCAGCACCCCAAACGCTACATCGCCGACAGCCAGAGCTTGTTTCACGGCGTCTTCCCCGACGGCAAACGCATCAAGACCTACGACCTCGTGAACCGCCAGTTTGCCGTCCAAGACCCGAAGACCAAGAAGACCAAATCGTTCAGCTTCGACTACAAAAGCGAAGGCGCACACATCATGGGCGTTGCGGCGGCCCCCGACAACACGATCTGCGGCGGCACGGCGTTCCCGATGCGGTTCTTCAGTTACAACCCGAAGACCGACCAATGGGTGAACCGTCCCGCCCACGGCCAGTGGAACACC
>VHCW01000185.1 GCA_016871575.1 Verrucomicrobiota bacterium | reverse complement strand
AAATCCACCGCCTCCACTTCATGTCCCAGCGCTTTCAGAAACACGGGCAAAATCCCCAAGCCAGTTCCCACGTCCAATGCGCGACGGCATTCTTGCAGTCGCTCGGCGATCTCGATGAACCGGTCCATGCTACCGCGAAATGTCTCTTCGTATTCCCGTTGGCCAGAACGAAACAGATATTCACTTCGCCAGAGCGATATCATCCGCTCGCGAATCACGCGCCGCGTCAATGGGATATGAACACTATCGGAGGGCATGTTTGGCTATCTCTCTTGTTCGTTGCTCCCATGAATGCGCTGACGCCAGTTCACGACGCCTCCTGCCCGCCTCAGGCGAATCCTCCGCCAGTGCGCGCTGAATCTGCGTCACAAACTCCTCGACGTTGCGCGCAATGCGCACAGCGTCACCAAACACCTCCAACCGCGGAATCGCCGTCGCCACTACCGGCTTACCGGCTGCAAGATACTCATATACCTTGATGGGGTCCGCTGCCAATGCGATCGGGCACAACTCGAACGGCACCAAACCCACGCACATTTGTCGCAAATACGACGGCAATGCGGCGTAAGGTTTCGGACCGAGCAGATGGACATTCGCGAGGCCGCTCAGGCAGGAGACATCCTTGTGTACCCCGCCGATTACCACCCAACTCCACTGCGGACGCAGGCGCGCCGCTTCCGCCAATAGCGTCACGTCCACCCAATGTTGTACCGCTCCGATAAACCCAATGATTGGCCGCGGCAGCGCCGAGAGTTCAGGCGGACACGGCAGTAACTCGGTCGCCGCACGAGCGAAGTGTGCCGCGTCAGCCCCGTTCGGGATAAGGTGGACGTAGGCATGACGTGCTGAAAGGCTCCGCAGCAACGACTCGCTCGTCGCAAACACCACTTGCGCCTTGGCTAATAGACGGTCTTCGTGTTCCCGAATGATGCCCGCCAGCTTCGTCGGCAAATCGGTCAGTTCATCGCAGCAGTCATAACAAGCAATCCGCTCCCCCAGCCTCCCAACCAGCGACTCCGCCAGTGGATAGCACACCCACAAAAACGGCTGCTCACATTGCCAGCGTCGCATCAAATGTCTAACCCACGGACGCAACAACGCCAGCCAGATACGATTGAGCCGCGGATAGCGCCGCAGTGAGAACGGCACCACCGGCGTGAACACGGTGACATTCGCCATCACCTCCCGCCCCACCGTCAACTGCCGCCAGCCGACCTTGCGCCAGTTTCGTACTACAGAGACGAAGTCGCGGGGCGATTCGACGTACAGAATTCGGTGACGCGCCGCAAGCCGCGACATCAACTGTTGCTGCCGCTGCCACAAGCCGGCCCACGAGCAAGCCCACAGACAAACGACGGGATACGGTTTGTTGTTCATGACGATTTCATTCGGAGTCCATCCCACAATGCTCGCCACAGTGCGCTACGTAGCTCCCGTCGCCCGCTGAATGTGCAACCAATTAGCTTGCCGACAATGTGACGAGCCAGATACGGCCCAAACACCAACCAGTGAAACCAGTGTCCATGTTTGCGCATAAAGAATATCCGGTTCCGGAACCGGTAATATTCGAGTAACGGTTTGTGCATCGTATCGGCACTGACCGCCCCTTTGTGCCAGATCCGACTTTGCGGCACGCACCAGATCTCATGCCCGGCATCACGGGCCCGTTGACACCAGTCCACCTCCTCGACGTACAGAAAAAACGTTTCATCGAACGCCCCAATCGCCTCGATGACCCCGCGCCGCACGAGCATTGCGGCACCGGAAATGTAGTCCGCTTGGCGCGGCGTGCTCTCAGTCATCGGTTCAGTTACCGGAGGAAACTTTGCGGTCCACCACTTAATGCGCGCCCCCGCCGACTGGATGGTTTCTGGCTGCGCAGCCTCATAGACGACCGGGCCGATCATCCCGGCATGGGGATGGCTCTCGGCAAATTCGACCAGTGGTTCCAAAAAGTTCCGCGCAACTGTCGTGTCGTTGTTCAGCAACAAGACATAGTCGACCGCCTGTTTGATGGCGTGGCGGATGCCGACGTTGTTGCCGCCCGTAAAACCAAGGTTGCGCCCCGTCGGCAATAGTGTCAACGGAATGTCATGTTTGCACGCCCACGCACCAATCTGCGCAACGGAATCATTGCTGGAACCGTTGTCCACCACAATGACCTGCCAATACGGATAAGTGATTTTGCACAGCGACTCAAGGCAGGAGAAAGTCTCTTGCCAACTGTTCCAATTCAAAATGATGATGGCAACAAAAGGGATAATCGCAAGGTCGTTAAACCGGTTTGCCGGCAAGGAGAGCGCATTTTCTTTTGCGTAAATCGCAAGCAACTGTTTGCCCGGCCAGAGGGTTCGTGGATAGCATGAGGTATCAATCACTCGCTGGTAAACAAGATTAAATCCATCCAATGACGAAGGGAAACTGTCCTCATCAAAGCTCACACAATGTTCCGGATGGCGGCCTTGCTCTCGAAATGGAACCATAATGATCGAAAGCTTATTCGTGCGACCCAAGACCTTTCGAAGCATGAATATCGGGTGCTCGAAATGCTCCAAAACATTGACAAGGAAGGTAGCATCCCATGAGTCGGCCAAGTCTTGCAGGTTGGCCTGATAAAAATTCAAAGATGGGAATTTTTTTTGTGCCTTCTCGATGGCGCTGCCTGCAAAATCCACACCGACAATCTTGGCCCGCGGAAAGTGAGCCGCCAGCATTCTCACGAATTCTCCTTCGGCACATCCGAGATCCGCAATAGAAAATCCTGTCCGTAGCGCAGCGATCACGCGAAATGGAAGGTGGCTCAAAAGGACCCGGCCAAAGAACGCGGTTTGTTCTGGCCCCGAGCACCGTTCCCAGTCCATCTGGAAACGGCTTGCCCAATACTGTTGCGAGTTAACCTTACTTGATGTCATGGCGTCAGATGTACGAGAAAAACAATATCCGGATTGCAAATCAACGAATCTTCCGATAGAAATGTGGCCACCATACTCCCCACTTCTCCTCGTAGTACTGGCGATTTTTCTCAAATAAGCTCTCATGTGTGTCCTTTGCCAGCTCGCCAAACGAGGCAGACAATTCGTGATGGATGAAAACATCTTCACAGATGGCGATTTTATATCCTAGAGATCGGATTCGATTGCAGTAATCATCGTCTTCAAATAAACCAAGCCCGAATCGTTCATCCAGCGGGCCAACTTGCTCGTACACGCGACGGGAGAACGCGACGCAGAAGAATGCGATCTTCTCAACAAACAACAGTTGACGTAAATGATCCACGGTGTAGCGGCGCGCCGCCACAGCCATTTCCTCCATGTCAGAGTACGAAACCTTGATTCGTGCTTCGTTACCGATGTTGTTTGTCACTGGTCCAACGGCGCCAAGACGAGCATCCTTCATCAGGTGGCGCACCAACCCGCGCAACCAACCGCGCGTGCACACCGTGTCGTTGTTCAACAAAACAAAATACTCGCCGCGCGCGGCCCGCAGCCCGATGTTGCTTCCAGCCGGAAAACCCGTGTTGGACGAATTGGTGATGAGCTGCACCCGTCCGTCCCGCGACGCAAGTTGACTAACATACTCAATGGTGCCGTCACTGGAGGCATTGTCCACGACCAGAATCTCGAAGTTCGGGTAGTCGGTCAGTTCCAAAAGGCTGTTCAAGCATGCCTTCGTCTTCTCAATCTGGTTATGGGTCAAAACAATAACGGAAACCAGTGGAACACGCCCATGGATCGCTCCCTCAATCTGCCCAGCGCGCTTGCTCCAGTCATGTTGTGCCGCCCACGCAATACGCCCCTCGACTTCAGACGAAGTGCCCGAATTCGCCATCGCGTCACGCAGGCACGCCAGAAACTCATCGTGATTGTGCGCGACCTGTACGTGTTCGCGCATCAACTCCAATTCGGGCAGCGCGGTCGCAACGACAGGCTTGCCGGCAGCCAGATACTCGTACACCTTGACCGGGTTCGTGCAGCGGGTCAGTTTGTTCTCCAAAAACGGAATCATGCATACATCCATCCCGTAGAGGTACGCAGTCAACTCAGCATAGGGCACTTCGCCGGCCCAGATGATGTTGGACTGGTCTCGCGCTGCCTGACGGTGTGCAGGGTAGGCTGCACCGATCAGCCAGAAATCCCACTCTGGAAACATCTGTGCCGCCTTCAGCACCAACTTCATGTCGAACCAGTCCGCAATTGCCCCGTAATATCCGACGACTGGCCGAGCCGACGGGCGTTTCACCACGTCGGGCTTGCGCGAGAAATAATCGAACTCGACGCCGTTGCGCACCAGCAGGCTGCCGTGAGCTTTCTCCGCCAGTCCCGCCGAGGAGGTCAGTACGATGTCGGCTCGCTCCAGCAAACGTTCTTCCTCCGCTTCCATAGCCTTTGTTCCCGTCGAAAAACCTGCATGGTGATCCAGACAATCGTACACCACCAACCCACCGGGGAACGTCTCTGCTACGGGTCTCCAGAACGGATTTTCGATAAACAGCACAGGGGCCACGATACCGTGGTCAGCCCGTAGGTTCTCCAGCGAATTGGCGAAGGCCTCCATATGCAAGCGCGCCATCGGCTTGCGATACACATCGGGCCGTGGCAGGTCGCAGAACAACCGACAAAGCACAATTCCCGGCTCCGGTAT
>VHCW01000184.1 GCA_016871575.1 Verrucomicrobiota bacterium | reverse complement strand
TGCCATGAATGATATGGATGTCGTACAGGAGGAACAAATCCCCGCCCAACGCGATATGCGAATACCATGATCTCTTGAAAAGGTTCTCGATGGTCGGTCCCGGCTTTTGGTCCGGTAACATACCGCAGGTGCCACCGGAATAAATATGCGCCAGCCCGCCAAGGGCGCCGTCGTTAATACGCCGTTTCATTTCCTGATTCGCCGCATCCATAGGTAACTGGTAGTCCACCCGGAAACAGAGCTTCTTCTCCGTCGCCTTCTTAGCCAACGCTTGCATCGCTAACACGCCCGGCACGTCCACGGCAAATGGCTTGGCCACGTACACATGGCAACCGGCGTCAATCGCAGCCGCCGCTTGCTCGCGATAGAAATACGGGATGCACTCGAGAACCAACGCCTCGACGCCGCTGTCGAGCGCGCGCTTGTAACCTGACAGGCCACTGAATCGTTTCGCCGCCGGGACGCCGAGTTTGTCGCCGACTGTGTTGACTGTCTCCTCGAAGTAATCCGCTAGCGCCGCGATCTCGTATCCGGGATGTTGTTTGAAGAGACCGGCTATCCAACTTCCCCGGTTTCCGAGTCCCACAACGCCGATGCGAAGCTTGCGCGCGACTGTCGCGCTAGGCTTGGCTTTGGATGCCCCCTCTTGACTGTGCGCGGTAGATGCAGCGGCCAGTAGTGGCACTACCCCGGCCGCTTTTGCGGTTTGCTCAATAAACGTTCGTCTGGTGATAGAAGCACCTGTTGTCATGGATATGTTCTCCTCTTATTGGTGGTGGTTAATTTGATGGTGGGTTCAACTCCTTGAGCATCTTCACTGTTACCATCGGGGTACGCCGCGCGGTTGGGGATGTAGCCGATGCTGCCTCCCTCCACGGTAAAATCCAGCACAAGCTCGCGCGTACCTTTTTGGATCGTGACGATTCCCGCTCCGAAATCGCCTTGGATGAACGGGCTGTCGTACGCTTTGCGCGGACTGTAGTTCACCGGCTCGCCGTTGACTTGCGGAACCTTGGAGTAGTCGGCAAACAGCGTCAACGATGTCTTGTAGAAGTCGCTCCGGTAATCAAGCTTCTTGTTCTGCCAGTTCAACGGATTAGCCAAAATTGCTTTCTGGAACGCAGCAAAGTCCGGGTAGTCGCTCTTTCGTGCGACTTCCAGAATCACCGGCGTGAACTGCGACTGACAGTTGAGCCACATTCCGGAACCGGGCTTCTCTTTCTTTCCGAGCGGCGTGTCAGGCTGCCAATCCATCTTGCCTTCCACGACACGAACGGCGGCGTAGGCGCCGGGGGCTTCGGCGAAGACCCATCCGCCAGCTTCGTGGCGTCGGAGTGAGTTGTCGAACCAAATACGCTGCCCGTTGCAGCCGTGGCCCGTGGTCAGGCGCTGGACGATCATTACGCCTTTGTCCTGGACCGACCAGTTGCCGTTGTAGAAGCTCTTTTTGTTTATTGGCTGAATAAAAATGCGCGCAGTCTGGTGTCCACCAAAGATGACCCCTTCCCACCGATTTTGGCTGCTGATGCGCGTCCAATCGTCGAGCGGAAGGGCCGGCACCATGCTCGTGCCCATGATGAAATCGGGGGTGCACCATGTGTAACGTAGGAGGTTGCCGCCTTCGGGATTCAGGATGGAACCGCTGGTTTCGCCAAGGAATTCCTCGTCCCTGGCAAAGCCGATTTCTTCGACGGCGGCGCCAAGTCCGGGACGTCGGGTGACATACGCGTAGGTGCCGCGTCCCTTGACGTCTAGCACCAGATCGGTTACCAGCGGCGATGGCCGGTAGAATGTGGTCCCCGCGCAGACCAGCGCCGGGTTGGTGATTTCGGGTTTGCCGATGCCGAACAGATACCAGCTTGGCCCGTTGCCGCCGTCACTGCCCCCGGTGGAGTCGGAGCCGGGATAACAGCGGTGGCGGCTGCCGCCGCGGACGGCGTCAATTTGCTCGATGGCCCAGTCGGCCCAATACAAATCCAGCAGCATCCGCATGCGCCGCCGTGCCACGGGATCGCGAGAAAAGTCTGCGATGTTGTACCAACTGTTGAGCGTCCATTTGTTGTAGCCCGAGGCGCACTCGACAAGCAGGCCCTTCCCGGCGCGTTCGCGCGCGAAGCGTTTGTAGTAATCGTCGAACGCCTGCGCCATCTCCCGTGCCGGCGTGCCGTCGGCATAACTCTTGTCGCGGTAGTCTGGATGATCCGCGATGATCTGCGCCGCACCCCAGAGGCTCGACCACATGATGGCGTGGTGGTTCTCCGTCCCCCAGAGATGCCAGTCGCGCTCCGGGGACAGGACTTCCCTGCGCAGGGCGGCGGAAGCCCACTGCCAAAGCATTTCGGCGACCGCCTTTTCGGCGGCAGGGCTCATCCGTCCGGGAAAATACTCACTGCGACTATTGAATAGAAAATAGACCCGCTCCAGCAGATACAGCTGCTTGTAATACGAGTGCTTGCTGGTGCGCGCGTCCTCCATGCCGCGCCAGCGGACCGCGTCGCGCCGGGACGCGGTGATCATCGCTTGGTCGGCGGCGGGCATTTGTTGCTTGAGCCAGTAGGCCGCCAGCGCGAAGTCGGTGTAATGGAACATCACGTTGTTTTTTTCCGAAGGAGGGCTGGCCAGTAGTTTCTTCAGCAGCGCTTCGCGCCGAACATCAGCGTCGTCCAGCGCCGACACAGGGAGCGAAGTTATCATCAAAGCCGCCAAGGCCAGCATACCAGCTTGTTTCAATTGGGAACTCCCGGTAACTATTTTACGAAACCGGTTTGAGGGTTGGGGTCTGGTTCTTTGGTTGGTTTCAGTCATGGTGACTCCTTTTTTTCGATCGGGGTTGTAGGTCAGTTTCACGGCGAATGCAACTCCTTCGGCGATTTCGCCGCCGCATCCACGAGCATCTCGACGGAGCCGGTCCACCGGTTGATAGTCCATCGTTGCCAGATAGCGTTCCCAGTCGGCCATTAATCGATGGCATAGCCTCGATGTCTGCATAACCTAGTAGCCCCCGTTGGGGTGATACCGGCCATCCAGGACCAGCCCGCCCAGCTTCGTGAACTTTTGAAATCGGAGGGCGGCGGGAACGGGAGGGAGCGCATCGCCGGAAGCCCGAAGCTCCTCCACGTGGCCCATGCGTGAGATGCCCGACCAGAGTTCGGGGCGGCTGGCGAGACTGTTGACGTCCCAGGCGGCGATGCCGTCGGCTCCAGTGTCGTAGAGTTCGAGGCACTGCTTCATGAGTGCGTCCAGATCCGTCACCTTCCCGGCTTTGAACGTGGGGCGCACGCGCACGTTCCTGAGGCCGCAGACCTCGGCGAAGAACTTCATGTCATACTGCCGTGCTCTGTAAACGGAGCGGCTGGGATGCACATAGGGAAAGATTTCGTCCACCAGTCCCTGAGCTACCCAATCTCGCAGATTCAAACCGAACGCCATGTTGTCCGCCTCATCCGCCAAGAGAAAGGCGCTCAACACCAGACGCCTGCCGTCTGCCCGGCGTTGGCCTTCGGCATCCAGCATGGCGCGGACTTCACGCATGAAGGTGGTGACGAGTTCGGCGCGCAGTTGCAGGACACGTTTGTCATCCTCGGGCAAAGACAAGGGATCGGTGCCGTGGCGCTGTTTGAAAAGATCGCAGAAGGGCTTCTCGAAGAGCACGACGGGGACCTCGCGGTTGTAGAGGAGGCTGGCCCCGTCGGCACCGAAGCCGACGGCCTCGCGGAGCAGCTCCACGAGATGCCGCCGCACCTCCGGGACAGCCAGGCTCATGCGGGCCACGGGGGTGCCATCACGATCCACGCAGCGCCACTCGGGATGCTCGTGGTAGAAGGGGCTGTTGAAAATGAAGGGCGGTGTGGATGTCCACGCTCCCATGCGGATGCCGACGTGGACCTTCAGACCGGCGTTTTGGGCTCCCTCGATGAGGACTTTCGTCGGGTTGATGTTCTGGCGGGCCAGCTCACGGATGGCCTCGGCGTAAAAACGATCGCCACGGCGGGGAAAAACGGTGAGGTCCTGCCCCAACATCGTGCCCACCTTGGACGGATAGTTGACCAGGTCAGCCCCGCCCATTTGGAGGATGAGCGTGTCGAAGTCCGTGTGGCGGTAGTGCTCCACCTCCTGGAGCAGCGCGTCAATGGAGGTGGGGCGGCGGGAGTAGATATAGCTGAAACCATCAATGGTGGCGGCAAGCTTGCGGCAGGAGGTGTCCTGCCGGTCGGTCTTGACTGCGGCGACCTCTTCAGGCGTGAGCGGAACCAGCTTCACATAGGCAATGCCGCAACTACGGCCCCGCCCACCGGACTCCTGTGAAATGTGGAGAGACTCACCGCTCAGGTCGGCGGCCTTGAAGAAAACCTCCTCGATCAGCCCCATTGTCCGGGTGCGCCGGACGTAGGCCGGATCGCTGGAGAGGCGGAGCAGCGCATGGGACTCGAAGATGGATGAAGAAGTCGCGAGACCGACAAAGATGGCATGCCAGCCCTTGGTATTCAGCGGGAGAGTGAGCGGCGCGGCCTCGGCCTCCTCGGAAGCCCAGAGCATCCTGCCCTTCAGGCTGTCCGTCTCATAATCAATGAGTTGCCAGCGTCCCTTTGCGGCCTTGGACGACAGAAACTTACTCGGAGCACAAAGGCCCATATCCGTTATGACGGCAGGGCGGGCGCCGTTAGCCCATTTGTTTCACCGTACGAAAGGTTGTGATGGTTTTTCGATTTGATTGAGGCTCTGAACCCTCTGCCCAAGAGTCATCAGCAGTTTCAAAGGACGACGGCCTCTGCGGAGGCCGCGTCGGGCGGG
>VHCW01000183.1 GCA_016871575.1 Verrucomicrobiota bacterium | reverse complement strand
TGGGTTTGGTGCCGTTCGAGTTGTGCCCGATCGCATTGGCAGCGGACCCCATCAAGGTATATGAGTATCTTGCAGCCGGTAAGCCGGTAGTGGCGACGGCGATTCCGCGATTGCAGGCATTTGGAGAGACGGTGAGCATCGCACAGGATGCCGGGGAGTTTGTTGTACAAATTGAACAGGCTTTGGCGTCCGATTCGGAAACCGCGCGTCAGCGTCGCCAGCAACTGGCGCAAGCACACTCTTGGCAGGAACGCGTGCGGCTGATAGAAGAAGCGTGGTCATGATCGAGTTTCTGAAAGTCCTGCGCAAAACGTTCCTCACAAGGGCGCGCGACCAGCATTACTCGCAACACGGCGAAGATTGTGTGCTTCGTCATTGGATTCCGCGTGAGAAGAAAGGGTTTTATGTGGACGTGGGTTGTTACCATCCGAAGAAAGGATCCAACACTTATTTTCTCTACCGGCGGGGCTGGCGCGGTGTGAACGTGGACCTTGATTCGTACAAGATCCTCTCGTTTCGCCTCGCCCGGCCCCATGACATCAACGTCGTTGCGGCTGTCTCGGATCATGTTGGTCATGCCACAGTCCACAGCGACAAATGGTATTCATGCCGCGCTACCATTTCCGCTGTCCCGGCAACCAACGATTTGTGCGAGGTGCGCGACGTACAGACCACCACTCTGAACACCATTCTCGATGCGACGCCGTACCGGAACAGGGGAATCGACCTGCTCAACGTCGACGTCGAAGGGCTTGACCTGCATGTGTTGCGCGGGCTTGATTTTGACCGCTACAGGCCCGAATTAATCCTCATCGAGAACCATGTTGGCGATCTCACTCAACTCCTTGGAACTGAACTCCACCAGTTCCTTTCCACCCGCCATTACACGCTCGTCAACTGGGTCGGCTGTACGTTGTTCTACCGCCGCCAAGCAGAAAGAGTAGCGACATGACCGGCAAACGCAAGGTGCTCTCCATTATTGGTACGCGCCCGGAGGCCATCAAAATGGCGCCGGTGATCCACGAATTGATGCGTCATACAGATCGCATCGAGTCTATTGTCCTTTCCACCGCGCAACACCGTGAAATGCTCGATCAGACTTTGAAGGTGTTTCAAATCGTTCCTGACATTGATCTGAACATCATGCGACCGAATCAGACGCTCAGCCAGATTACGTGTGCCGCTCTGGATGGCGTCGAACGTGTTTTGCACGACATCAAACCCGATGTGTTGCTTGTACAAGGCGACACCACCACCGCATTCGCCGCGTCGTTGGCGGCGTTTTACGCAAAGGTCGCCGTCGGTCACGTGGAAGCCGGGTTGCGCAGCCACGACCGCTGGAATCCGTTTCCCGAGGAAATCAACCGACGCCTCGCTGACGTGTTGGCGGATTACTATTTTGCCCCGACAGAACGAGCTTCGCGCAATCTACTCAACGAAGGAATCGACGCTGGAAAAATATTTATCACCGGTAATACTGTGGTGGACGCGCTTCACTACGCACTGCGTGTGCCATTCGAACCGCACAACCGCGGGGTCAAACAAATCCTTGCATCGCCTAACCGCCTCCTGCTGGTCACAGCTCATCGGCGCGAAAATTGGGACAAACCTCTTGCTAATATCTGCGACGCATTTCTCGAACTTATTGGCGAATTTTCCGATCTCCAGATTGTGTACCCGGTGCACTTGAATCCCAAAGTGCGCGCCACTGTTCTCGCCAAGCTGAAAGATAACGACCGCATCCATCTCATCGAGCCGGTAGATTATCTCACGCTGGTCCACCTGATGAAACGCGCCCACCTCATCCTCTCCGACTCGGGCGGCATCCAAGAGGAAGCGCCGACGTTCGGCAAACCCGTGCTGGTGATGCGCAAAGTCACCGAACGGCCCGAAGCCGCTGAAGCCGGGCTGGCGCTGGTGGTTGGCACCGACCGCAATCGCATCGTCGCCGAGACCCGGCGACTGCTCACCGACGAAGCGGCGTACCGTCGAATGACAACCGTTGCGAACCCGTACGGCGATGGACGAGCGGCGCAACGAATCGTCGAGATTCTTCTCCGGTGAACAACATCCTCCTGTTCAAACTGCGCTACATCGGCGACGTCCTTTTGACGACGCCGGCGATCCGATTGTTGCGGAACACGTTTCCCAATGCCGACATTACAATGGTCGTCAACAAAGGGACTGAGGACATTCTTCGTCACAATCCGCACCTGAATCGTGTTCTTACCGTGGATCGCGCCAACGGGACGTGGCCTCTCATACGCGCCTTGCGCGAACGCCGGTACGATCTGTCCGTGGACTTCTTCAGCGGCGATCGCGCGGCGTGGTTAAGTCTGTTCAGCGGGGCGCCCGAACGAATCGGCTTGGTGTCGAACGCAGGCTTCCGTCGCTTCATCTATAACCGGCAAGTTCCGTGGGTGCCGGGGCATGCGGTTCATTTGTATCTTTTCCCTGTCGAACATTTCTTGGGACTGAAAGTGACGGATACATCGCTGGAATTGCACGTCGGCGCCGACGACGACCAGTTTGCACACCGCTACGGCAGTGGTTTCGTCGCGATCCACATGGGGGCGCGATATCCGGTAAACTGCTGGCCGCGCGAGAACTGGCTGGAATTGGTGAATCGCCTGGCTGCCCCTGTCATGTTTGTGGGAGCGCAGAAGGAAGCCACCGATGCGAAGTGGATTCTCCAACAAACGAAAACGCCCGCGGTTTCGTTGGCAGGTCAGACGACCATCCTCCAACTGGCGGCGTTGCTCAAGCGCGCGGCGTTGTTCATCGGTCACGACAGCGGGCCGATGCACATTGCAACAGCGATGGGCACAAAAGTCATCGCGTTGTTTGGCCCGCAGTCCGACGTGCCGAGTTGGCGCCCGTGGGGGGAAGGTCACACGGTGTTGCCGACCAGCAGCAGCGTTGAGCAGGTGATCGCGTCAGCGTTGCACTGTCCGTAGGCACTGGTACTTGCTGCGCGTGTAGCGCATGTAGATGCAGGCGAGTTTCCAGCCGTTTGCGCCGTCGAGAAAACCGCCCCGTAACAAATACGACCGGAGGAACGTGTACGACGGGCGGAACCACAAGTCCAGCGCCGTCGCCCGTCGTCCGCGTTTCGCCATTTCGGCAGCGGCCAGTTTCGCGTACCGATCCTGACGACGGGCGAACTCCTCGAAGTCACGGCAGGTGCGATGTTCCAACGCCTCGCGCAACGTCGCCACCTGTCCGTTGACTTCGACGGCTTCATGGACAGTCCGCTCGCCAAACCGTCCTCGTGCCCGTCGAAACAACCGCACCGTGTAATCCGGATACCAACCGCCATGACGAATCCAAATGTCGCCGACGTAATTGCGGCGTGCCACACGATAACCGTCAGCGGCGTGATCCAAAGCGATGACCGAACGGATTTCCGCGCGCAACGTTTCCGGCACGCGTTCATCGGCGTCCACGTTCAGAATCCACTGCCCGGTGGCCCGATCAATGCCGGCGTTTTTCTGTTGGCCGAAGCCGTCAAATGGCCGTTCAAATACTTGGACCCCCATCTCCCGGCAAATTGCCGCTGTTTCATCGGTGCTTTCCGAGTCCACAACGATGATTTCGTCAGCAAACCGCACGCTCTCCAAACAGGCGCGCATGTTGACGGCTTCATTGCGGGTGATGATGATGACAGAGAGTTTCACCAGCGTGATGGACTCTCCAAGAGATGAGGGGGGAAATCAAGCAAATTCTGCCAATCAATGGCGCATCGAGCGTGAGACCGGGTGCCCAAGCTTTGAGGCCACATTGGCAAAAAATGTTTTTTTGTTGCATTCGGGGGGGCTAGGCTTCATCAAAGGTGGCACCATGGTGGTGCTACCTGAGCATTTACGGGAAATTTACGGGAAATCTTGTTCTTTGTTGTTGTTACGAATATACTACTTCGAAGTACACACTCACACTATGTTCACACGAATGTCCAAGGTGCTCGGTCCAAAAGGAAATTACCTCGCCTTATGTCGCAAGATCGGGATGGTGCCGTTTCCGGTATCTGTCCCAATTTTCGACAAAGTCGCAACAATCCCGGAGGTTCTTAACATCCATGATAATTTCGCTGCTGGCGAGTTGCGCGATTCTCAGATTGAAAACATCCTGAGCGAAGCAGTAAATCCGGTTGTGGTGGACTGCGGGGTGAATGTTGGTGTCACTGTAAGATGGTGGTTTCATCTCAACCCGCAATGCCGGGTGTTCGGACTTGACATGATGGAGGAAGCCCACGATTTGACCCGCGAACGACTAAAGGGGAGGAATGTAGCCTACGTGGGAATTACGGCGGCACTGTCGTCGGTTGACGGAGAGCCAATAACCATACGTTTTGATGATGCACTTGAAGGCACCAATCGCATTGACAATGTTGAAGGCGGCGTTACCAGCCGAACGCTCGTCACTGCCCGAATAGATAGCCTTCTCGCATCATATTCACTCAGCCGAGTAGAATTACTCAAGGTGGACATCGAAGGATACGCAGCCAAGGCGTTAAAAGGAGCGCACAAGCTCCTTTCAATAACGCGAAATGTCCTTCTGGAAACTCACTCAGAAGAAGAGCTTGGCGAGTCAGAAGCAATCTTGGTGGAGAGTGGATTTCGCTTGCGACACTTCCGGAATCGGAATTTGTGGTTCAAAAGAGCATAAATACCTGCTATAGCCAATGAACGTCTGCCAAAATCTTCGGGGTTGTCGAAAAGGAATGAAACTTCACGGTTTGTGACGGCGAGAATTTCATCGCGCAACGGGAACGGCACCCGCTCGTCGGCATCCACGCTCAACACCCACTCACCATGCGCCTGATCGAGGGCGCGGTTTTTCTGA
>VHCW01000182.1 GCA_016871575.1 Verrucomicrobiota bacterium | reverse complement strand
TTGAACCATAACGGCCGCCAAACCGGAAGCAAAATAAGTGCTTGCGCCCGGCCTACTTACAAAGCTTTTCCCACTCTCCCGCAAATGCAATCACCGTGAGTGCTGCTGGTTCAGCCCGGTGTGAATGGTGCCGGTGACAAGTTTTTGAGCGATCATTCATGGCAACAGTTTGCCCGGAAACACCGTCTGGTTTTGATGGGCGTTGGATTCAAAACGGGAAAAGTAAACGTCAAAACGAGTGGCTATTACTATCCGGAGCAGGGAAGCGGCCCGGCGATGCTGCGAGCGATAGAAGTGGTTTGCAAGAACACTGGCGCCGCCATGCAGCCTATTCTGATGTTTGGTTTTTCGGGCGGGGCACAGTTCACGCACCGCTTCGCCCTTTGGAAACCGGAAATGGTGCGGGCTTATGCAGTCCATGCTGCGGGTTGGTGGGAGAAACCAACGAACGCGTTGAAGAATATTCCCGGGCTTGTGAGTTGGGGCAGCAACGATTACCGGAAGAGTGCCACCGGAGATTTCGCGCGGGAAGCGTTGGGCTTGAGCTTGCCTGTGGTTGCATGCGAGTTTCCTGAGTTGCCTCACGCCGTGGATGAAATGGTGAAGAACTTGGCGCAGACCTTTTTTGAGCAAACCGTTTTGAATCGCCAAACGAACCAACAACCTTGGGTTGGAGATACCGCAACAAAACAGATCGTGAGAGCCGATTCATCAGAAGCGGGAAAGATTCCGCGTGATCAGCGGATTCAGTTTGTGAGTCCCATTCTGGCAGAGGCATGGCTTTCTGCCAGCAAGAGTGCGAATGAATCACGATGAAGAATCTGAATTATTTCGCCGGTATCCATTCAAGCGACACGAGGAACTTCTCTGTTTCCATCAATGTTTTCTGTTGCCACGGGTCGCGGTTGAAGAAGCCGTGGGGCTGGTCATCGTAGCCGAACAATTCGCAACGATTGTCCGCCGACTTCATCTTCGCCGTGAACGCCTCTGCTGTCGCAAACGGCACCGTCGTGTCGGCCCGCCCGTGGAAAATAATCGTCGGCGGTCCGCCGGGCTTGACGTTGTGTGCGGGTGAAATCCGCTCTGGTTTTGTTCCGAGACGTTCTTCCGGCACGCGGGCGCCGAAACTCTTGTCGAGATTCAACTTGTCCATCGGCGCCAGCACCAGCGCCGGGTTGAACAGCACCAGCGCATCCGGCGTCGCGCTGATTTTCTTGTCCTCGCCCGGCTCGTCGAACTCGCTGATGAACGCCGTGGCCGCCGCGAGATGTCCGCCCGCCGAACCGCCGCCGGCGGCGACGCGTTTCGGGTCAACGCCGAGCCGCGCGGCATTGGCGCGGACCCAGCGGATGGCCGAGCGCGCGTCGGCGAGGCATTGCGTCGGTTTCACCTGATGCCGCGACGCAACACGGTAATCCGCCGTGATGGCGACCATGCCCCGCGAGGCAAGACGACGGCATTGCACCTCGAACTGTTGCGGCGAACCGGAGGTCCAGCCGCCGCCAAAGAAGAAGACGATGGCCGGCGCATTCTTGGCGGTCGCCGGCGCGAAGATGTAGAGATTGAGTTTCGTGTCGCCGACAGTCTTGTACGTTTCGATGCGCGCCCCGTCCATTTGCGGCGGATACGAAAATCTCGGTGCGGCTCCAAGGAGAACAACGGCAAGCAAGAAGTTCATGGCCGAATGATGTCCAACTTTGTCGTCCCGGTTGCAAGATTTTTCCAGCGAAGGTGGTCTTTCACCTTGTCAATTTTCGCCGACAAACTCAGGATTGCGTCTGTGAATTACGGTGAATCATCATGTTAGGCAGAGTAATCGTATGTCTGTTGTTGTGGGCTTGTTCCGCTGTTGCCGCTGAACGGGTCATTGCGGAGAAGCCGGTGCGACTCGTCACATCGTCCGATCCGCAGATGTTCCCCGAGTCCTGGCGTCGCGCGCCGGTTCTGGCGTCGGGGAAGAGCCTGTCGGAGAGTCAGTTCGAGCGCGTGCGCGCGATCTTCGACCGCGCCGCCCGAAAGTATCCGCCCGGTGTTCTCCAGAAGCACCTGAAGGCGGTTTACGTTCTCTCGGAACTCAAGTATAGCGGTGTCATCACCAGCGGCACGAACTCGCGAACGGCTCTCTATCTGAAAATAGGCGACGAGAAAAAGGGATACACCAATGCCCACATCGAAGGCGTGTTCCATGCCGAGTTTTCCAGCATCCTGTTGCGAAATGGCAGGCGGGATTTCGACGTGGAGGCATGGCAACAGGTCAACCCGCCTGATTTCAAATATCTCGGCAGCGGGGTTGATGCCGTGAAGCAAAAAAAGGCCGGGCTGGAGTATCGCGAAGAGTTGCACGAGAAGGGGTTTCTCAAGGAATGCTCACAATCCACGTTGGAGAACGACTTCAACGCCTTTGCCGTGGCGCTCTTCTCTGGGGATGGGGCGATATGGGAGATTGCCGAAAAGTTTCCGAAGCTACGTCGCAAACTGGCGCTCGCAGTGGGCTTTTACCAAAAGATTGATTCGTCCTTCGTCGAGAAGTATTTCCGCTCTCTGGTAAAGCGGTAGTTTTCCGTCACTTTTTCTGAAACGCCGGCCCCAGTTGCCCGGCCCTCAAAAGCTGGGCGTCGGCGAGCGCCTGAGAAGTCTGTTCTTGGGCCCTGACGCGGGCATCGTTACCGTCGAAAACCGGGATAAAATGGTTTTTCATTTCAGTTTCTGCACTACTGGCTTGAAGTGTTTGTCGGCGAAGTTGATGTATTGTTCCCAGTCGTACTCGGTGACATTGTGCACGCCGGTACGGATGTGATAGCCGATAAACGCGCCGACGGGATGATTCACCGTCGGTTGGTCGTCAACGCCTAAACCGGGTTTGCCGAAGAGCGCGTACACCGGCTCGGCGTTCTTTGCCGCGAGAAATTCGCCGCGCGGGTCGCACCACCGGTCTTCCTCCGCGCTGGCAACATAAACTGGCCGCGGCGCCATCAGCGCGATCAACTCGTGCTGGTCACGGGCAATTGGTCTACGCGCTTGGCGTAGGAGTCGTAGTTGTCGCAGAACCAATGCGGGAACGACTTGGTGATGATCGCGATGGTCTCACCATAGTTGCGTCGCGCGAGGGATGCGCCGCCTTCGCCCGATTCCGTGGAAATGACAATGGCGAATCGCTCGTCCTGCGCGCCCGCCCAGAGCGCGGTTTTGCCGAGACGCGAGTGGCCAAGCACGGCGACTCGTTTGGCATCAACGTCGCTGTCCGTTTCGAGATAATCCAGTGCGCGACTCAATCCCCAAGCCCACGCGCCAATGGCACCCCAGTCGTCGAGCGCGGCGTCATCGGGGGCGCCGCGCATTGCGTTGCCTGCGGGAAGCTTGACTCTCGGCGAGTGGCCGGGTTTCAGCACCGCGCGAACGCCGTCTTTCCAACCTTCCGGATGATCCGGCTCGATGTCACCATAGTAGGCGGTCGCCAAGGCGTAGCCGCGGCTGAGGACTTTCTCGACTTGCCAACGGCTGGCGTGAGTGCCACGAGTCGCTTCCGTGGCGCGGTGATTCACGATGGCGCAGTCCTTGTTCTGGCGCATCCAGTTTGAGGACATCGCGATGCTGGGATCTTTGCAGACAGACAGATTGCCGTAGAAATTCAGGCCGAGAAAAGCGGGAACGGGTCTCCGTCTGGCATTTGGCACACGAGTGTCCGCTCATAACGTCCACAGCAACAACTGGTTGTGGTTTAGCGTGTCCACAGGGCTGAAGTCGGTTTCCGCAAGTAGCTCGTAGAGAGGCACTTTTTCGAACGGGTGAACGCTCAACAACTGCAATGTTCTGTGCAAGGTTCCGGGCAACTTCAGTTGTTTGTGGAGGATGGCCACCAGTAGGTAAACGGTGACCGCAATCCAGATTTGCGTCTTCACGGCATTGGGACTGGTGCCGAAGTAGTGCTGGATACGCAGATGGCCTTTGATCCAACGAAAGAACAGTTCGATCTGCCAGCGCAAGCGGTAGATTTGCGCCACGGTCAACGCCGGAATCTGAAGATGATTGGTCAAGAAGACCAACTCCCGTTGCTGCGCGGCGTCGAAGTAGCGCACCTTGCGCAACAGTACCGGGAAGGCAGACCGGGCTTTGGCCAACGTGGGGCGACCGACTTGATCGCTGCGCAATCCCGTCGTGGCATCGACGGGCCGGGAATGCTGGCGCGAGAAGCGCAAGTTGTCCTTGGCGCGCGTGACGAAGAACGCCCCGGCACTCGCGAGCCGATGCAACCGTCGAAAGTCCATATAGCCGCGATCCATCACGTAGAAGGCGCCCGGTTCGAAGGGCAGTTCGTCGAGCCAGAGCACATCGTGCTGACGAGCGCCGGTGATGTAAATACAGGTCGGAATCGGGCCGCGCAAATCGAGTTGGGTGTGCAACTTCAGGCCCGCCTTGGTGCGCCGAAAGTCGGCCCACGGAAAGAGGGTCAGCGACAGATCGATGGTTGTGGGGTCCAGCGCATACAGGGTGTGGGCCAACTCCAACCCCAGGTCGTCGCCCGCATAGAGTGAACGGGCTTGCCGCAGGAGGCTCTTGGCTAACGCCTCCCACAAGCGCCCGTCGCGTTGTTCGTTGGCGTCGGCCAGCGTCGACTTGGCCACCGGCTCGCGAAAGCCCAAATGGTAGAGCGCGGTCGGCTTGGCATTCAAGCAAGTCGCGATGTCGCGCAGGCCCGTGCGCCACGTCAACTGCGCAAAGGCCATGCAGATGAGTTGCTGACGACACCCGAAATGTTTGACGCGCGCCTCGGCATCGTAACGCTGCACCAAGCGTCGGAGGGTTTCCCCGTGGATGAGGTCGAGAACCTGCGAGAGAACGTAGCGGCCGGAATTCATG
>VHCW01000181.1 GCA_016871575.1 Verrucomicrobiota bacterium | reverse complement strand
CAGGAGAGGTTCTGGGAAACAGACTGTTGGAGTGTTGGTGGAGTGGGTGGTTTTCATAGGTGATTGATCATCACCTATTTGACCGGCCTCCCCGGCCTTCGTTCAATCAATCAGTGAATTATTCAGGCTAAGACCTTCTCCTTGTTCTCAATCGTGCCGCGGCGCAGGCTCTCCCAATCTTCCCGGAGCTCTTCGGCCTTCAGGCGATTCACAATCGCCGGGGCCAGACGGCTGATGCCCAATGCGAACCCCATGGAGCAAACAATCTCCCCGAGCGCTTTCTCCGCCTCGGTTTGCTCCTTTTCCAATCGCACATACTCAGCCTGCAAACGTGCGGCATCTGCGCCGGCTGCGCCGCCCATGCGCGCCAGTTCCTCCTGCAGTTTCGTCCGCTGACGCTCTTTCTCGTCCTTCTCGTGTTCGAGCTTGATATGGTCGCTTTGCAGCCGCGCAATACGCTGATTCAGGTCGTCGCGTTCTTTCACCTTCGCATCAAATTCCGCCTGTCGTTCACCGGTCTTCTTCTTCCCGCCGACGTTACTGCGACAACGAAGCAAGTATTGATTCATGGTCTCGGACAATTCAGCGAGGACCTTCGTCCCAAACATCACTTCCACCGCCTTCTTCAGCCCGACTTCGCCCATGTTCTCAATCAACTTCTGGGCTTGCTCACCATCGAAGAAGAACGCGGGAGCAACGTGTGCTGGGAACAGGTTTCTTTCGATGCGGTCATGCGCCAGAATCAGCGGGTCCTTGTCAAAATCGCCCCGCTTCTGTAACCGACCCCCGACATACACGTCCACCTCCTCAAAAGCGTCCCCCTGCTTGGCTGTGTTCTTGCCGGTGAAATACCACCGCCGAACAATTCGAACTTCATCTTCATCCGTGTCGCCCAGCGTGGGTGCGAGCGTGATGTCGATCATCGTGGGATCATCCGGATCGGCCACATTGCGCCGGTACCGTTCGATCGCTTGACGGTACGAGGCCACATCGTCATCAACGGCGTGGCTGAATCCTTCACAGTGACGCAAGCCAAAGCGACCAAACAAACCGAGGTAAAGCGAAACTAGGAAGCTGGTCTTGCCGTGGCCGTTCATCGCTCCGATGAGCACAACCGACTTACGAGCGGTGGGTTCGTTAAATTCGAACACTGCGTCGCCGTAGCTTCGCCAATTCTTCAAGTGCAATCGGGAAAGATACATTATGCCTCCTCCGAGCGACTGAGAAACCGGGTTAGAATGCCAGCAATTTCGTCATCCAACCCAAATCGCTTTCCTGATCCGGAGTACTGATTGACCAATTCGCTCAAATCTTTCAGTAGTTCGGAATCAATTCGGTGCTGGTCGCAAATTTGCCGGACGACACGCTTGGTGTCTGGATCATCGAAGCATGGCGGGGCCTTCATACAGAATTCTCCTTTGTTTGTTCGATCACCATTTCGGACAGCTTCTCCAGGCCGCGTATGCTCTCCTCAGCCTTGTCTTGGCGCCACTGGTCGCGGATTAGCCTAACCTCAACTTCCGAGATCAACTGGATGCTCACCTGCTTCTGGATGGTGAGCAGTTCTTCCAAGAGGACTGCTCTGGCCTCATACGTCAACGGGCCCAACCCCGGCTGTCCATTGCGACGGATTTTGCTCCGGTACTGCGGGTCCTCCGAAACTGCCTTGATCCGGTTTCGGAATACAGCGAGTGGCTCAAGATGAGCATGGCCTGAAGCAATCAGGGATTCAGCCGCATTGTCTTTATCAATCACCGTGCAAGTCCAGCAACCGAACCGCGCGGAACTCGTCCCACAGGAGGGGGCATCATCGTTGCTCATCACAAACGGACATTCACCACCGCCAGCATCTTTGTAGAGCTGAACCAACTCCCGGTAACTTCCGCCCCACGGGGGACGACTTTTCAACAAGGCAATCCACACTTCGTCGGTGGTCAATTCCTTAATCGGCGTGAAAATCCAACAGCCTTTGTGGTCGGCATGTGGGGATAACCTTCCGTCGGATTTCGCTTCGTGCTTCGTAATGCTGGCCGACCGTGCAGCCGATTCAGTGCGGCGAACTCCCAGCAAGAGAATTGTTTCGCCGCACTGACTGACCTGATCACGAATGAACCGGGAGGTCGGTCGGATCTTCATCCGGTCCGTGCACCAGCGGAATGTCCGGTTTGGTGCCGGATATCCTTTGCCGAGTAGATTGACCCAAAAGGATTCTTCGATTTTCGGGGAAGTCCGCACCACCTCAACCGGTATGCGGAGGGCGTCCAGATTATCAGCGATGTGCCCCAATATCCTGTTCACGAACTCCTGAAATACCGGTGACTCGACTAAAGTATCGTTGCTTACCAAGTAAACTCGCCGCTTGCGCTCGTCCGGCGGGATCGTCAGCAAGCATTCAATCACCAGATGAACGAGGAGCGTGGAGTCCTTGCCGCCTGAGAAGCCGATAATCCACGGCTGGTTGTGAGGCTTCAAGTACTCATTGCGCAGTTCACGACGGATGTCTTGCATCTTCTCAGCAAATTGCTCGGCAGGAGTCTGCGCTATTGCATGCGAAGCCGAAGAGTTCGGGCGTCCTACGTTTTCTACAGAAAGTGACATGGGCTGTATCGCTCGCGTGCGATGCAGCCGTGTCTGAGTCGGTCCTCTTTGAGGCGACCAGTGCCAAACGAAAGGGGGCGTACTTACATCACGCCCCGTTCCAGGCACTGGCATGCCCTCAAAGAAGCGCTTTCAGCACGCCCCTTGCGGGGCGAGCTTCAGCGGCGCTCTTTGATGGAAATTGCCAGTTTCGGAACGGACAGCAGCCGATAGCTACGCGAATTGTTTTTTTACGTTATTGGTCTGTTACGTCTGTGATGTTTCCTTTCAATGCCCAGAATACGCCCGTCGGGGATTTTCAGACAAGCACAGAATGATGTGTTGCGGTTCTCTCGGACGGCTCGATGAGTCGTCTTTGGATTCACCTGTGCACAGATGGGTACGCTGGCTTTTGGAGATACACTTTCACCGTGCGGCGGTCGAGGTTGGTGCGGCGCGCCACCTCTTCAATCGTCCCGTGCCGCTCGTACAACAACCGGCAATATCCCGCCAGCAACGCATCCGCATCCAGCGTTCCGCTCTCGACGCCCGCCAACAGTTGCGACCGCAAATCCGTCGCGACACCGCGATGATCGCCGGCATACTGGCGTGTCAGCAGGATGCTGCGCGCGGCCTGTTCCAACTCCCGTACGTTGCCCGGCCACGCGTAGTCCTTGCCGAGCGTCTTGAGGATCGTGTCGCGCACCAACTCGACGGCACTGTTTTCGCCCGTAAGACGTTCGACGACGCTGGCCAGCAATTGATCCAGTTCGGAGGTATCCTCGGCAATGCGTTGCCGTAACGACGGCACCGTGATGACCTGCGAGCAAAGCCGGTAGTAGAAATCATTTCGGAACTGGCCGCTGGCGCGGAGTTGTCCGATGGGTTTGTTCGTCGCCGCGATGACTCGACCTTGAAACCGCCGTTTCTCGTGGCTACCCACCGGCGTGAACGTGCGTTCCTGCAGTACTTGCAGCAATTTGATTTGCACCGGAATACCGACATCGCCGATCTCGTCGAGGAAGATCGCGCCGTGCGGACTGCATCGGGCGAACACGCCTTCGTGCTCTTCCACTGCGCCGGTGAACGCCCCTTTGCGATGGCCGAATAGCTCCGACTCGATCAACGCCTCTGGGAATTGTGACAAGTTCAATGCCGTGAAGCTCCGCGTGAAGCTTTCCGCAAAACAGTCTTTCTTTGTGTCAAACGGAATGAACCCTGAGCGTCCGATGGCCGCCGCCGCCGTGCCTTTGCCACCGCCGGTCTCGCCGAGTAGCAGCGTCGAGAAATCCTCCATCCGGTTCCACAGATACCGGTCGTACCACCGGATGTCGTGCGTGAAGACGCTGTTCCAGAGTTGCCGGCGGAGTTCCTTCATGCAGGGACTGGTGCCGATCAATCCGCGATCAATGAAGAAGTACGCCCGGCGAATCTGGTAGAAGATCGCAAAGTACCGTGCGGCTTCCGTGGCTGTGAACCCGCACCGTCGCAGCAACGTGATCGCCTCGCCAGCAAACCGCACGGTCACCGGCGAGTCGCCGGCATCAATCTGGTCGAGAATCAGATCGTCCATCTGCGAAACGAACCGGTGATAAACATCGAACAACAGCGCATTGGTCAACATCGCGCGGTCGGTCTCTGTGTACTGGCGGACATCGGTTCCCCCGGCGACTTCAAGTTTGTGGACACGTTCAGTCACGCGTTCGACCAGCAGCTTGAGTTGTTCCTGCGGCGGAAGGTTCTTGCCGCCGGCGAGTTTACCGGTCAACTCGATGTATTCTTCGCTGAACGGATTGCAGGAAGCCGCCTGTGCCATCAACGTGAAGAACTCGCGATCTGCCTCGGATAAGTTCTTGGTGTTCGCCATGCAGTAATTGTATGTCTGGTAATCATATATTGTCCAGCCGTTTTCCACGATGTTTCGTAAGTCCTTGCGGCCACGCGTGTGACAATGTTGGCACGCATCCAGCAATAGGCCAAGTCGGAGACAAACATGAAACTACCAAACATATACCTGATCCTGCTGGCGATGACCCTCGTAATGGCCGTGGCGTTCAGCCGCAACCCGCGAAAGCAAGAAACCACACACAAAATGCCAATTCGTGTTGTCTGCTGGTGAAATCAAGAAACTCAACCAACCCCATCATAGGAGGATCGCTCAATGAAACGAATCGCACTTCCCCTCATCATCATTGCCATTGCTATCATAAGCAACGGCTGCGGAACCATTCTCGCCGGTATGGCAGGGGATATCAGGCCGTATCCAGGAGTTCGGGAGGATATTGCGCAACTCGTGGGCGATCCAGAGGGACTAGCCTGAATAATTCACTGATTGATTGAACGAAGGCCGGGGAGGCCGGTCAAATAGGTGATGATCAATCACCTATGAAAACCACCCACTCCACCAACACTCCAACAGTCTGTTTCCCAGAACCTCTCCTG
>VHCW01000180.1 GCA_016871575.1 Verrucomicrobiota bacterium | reverse complement strand
TCGGGCGCGCTGCGTTTTGATTTTGATTGCATCCCCAGTGTATGACAGAAACCGGAAGTTTCCGGAAGCTTTTTCTAGTCATTGCAACAAAGGGACTTATCACAGATTTACTTCCTTCAAGGCATTGGATTTAACCCCCCTGCTGGCGCCGTTGCGAAGCCCCTCTGAAAAGCAAATTCCTACCAGTTAAACATGCCGGCACCAATCAAGAAAGGTCCGTTTCTTGTCTGCCAGAGGAGTGGCAAGATCGTTGGCTTCAGCCAGCGATGGCGTTTGCTGAACTGGTTCTTTCCGCTCATCGGCCTTGCGGCACTGCTATGGTGGCTGATCCGCGTGCTGCCGAAACCGAGCCGGGCGACGTATCCGTGCCAGCGCGTGGCGATGCCGATTGCGCTCGGCGGTTTGTCGTATGTGTTGAGTTTGTTAGGTGTGATCGCCGCCTTCCGTCACGCCCGGAGATTTTTCTGGCAACACCGGTTTGTGCTGGCCACCGTTTGCGCCGTGGCAGGACTCGTCAGTGCCGTTGTGGTCACTATCCACATTGCCACGACTTCCAGCGCCGCCACGGTCACCCCCAACCCGCCCATCGGCATCGCCCGCGGAATCAATCCGGGCCGCGTGGTGTGGAGTTACGACCCGGCCGCCTGTTCCTGGAGTGGCAGCAAAGACGGCACGCACTGGTGGGATTCCAACAAGGTCAACCAAGCCCGCGTCGAGGCCATGCTCTCGGCCTCCTTGCGCAGCCTGACGAGCACCACCAACGATGCGGCGGCGTGGGATGCGTTGTTCCGCAGTTTCAACCTGCGCCGCGGCCTCGGCAACATCAGTTACGCCGAGTCGCCCCGCAAAGGCATCGCCATCAAAATCAACCAGAACCCCTGCAACACCGTCAACCTCGACTATTACGCACTCAACGGCGTCACCAATGTCGCTGACGGCGAATACAGCATCACCGGCAGCCCGCATCTGATCCTCGCTCTCGTCAAGCAATTGGTGACGGTGTCCGTCGCCGAAACGAACATTGTCGTGCTCGACGCCAGCGGCCTGAACCGCGGCTGGGGCGGTCCGCGCACGATCGGCGACAATATCTATCAGTACATCCATCCACTCTACCCCGGCGTGCGCTTCGTGGATGGGGTCGGCAAGCAAGGCCGCGAACTGGCGGTCTGGCCCAGCGCCACCACCACCAACATCGTTTACCCCATCAACGCCAGCGGCGAAACCACGTCCCGCGGCCTGCGGATTTGCCAGCAGATTCTCGATGCCGGGTTTTTCATCAATATGGCGATCCTGAAAGACCATGACGATGGCCCGACCCTCTGCGGCAAGAATAATTACGGCAGCGTGTCCGGCCAGCGCCACGGCCCCATGTATGGCAATCGCACGCCCACCTATTACTCCAATTTGATTCCACTGATGGGCCATCAGGAATTGGGCGAGAAAACGTTGTTGTACATGCTCGACGGCCTGTACGGCGCGGCCAGTCCCAACGTCATGCCCACCAAATGGAAGATGACCCCGTTCAAAACCAACTGGCCCAACAGCGTCTTCCTCTCCCAAGACGGCGTGGCGATTGATTGCGTCGGCTTCGACTTCCTCAACGCCGAATGGGGCCAACCGCAAAACACCGATTACCATCTGCTCGAAGCCGCCTACGACCCCGGCACCAACGGCGCGAAACTCTCCGGCGTCACCTACCGGCCCACCGCCGGCACCAACCTCGTCGTCGGCAGCCTCGGCACCGCGGAACACTGGAACAACGCCACCAACAAACTCTACAGCCGCAATCTCGGCACCGGCACCGGCATCGAACTCGTCGCCAACACCGACGCCAACCTCGCCCTTGCCGCCGCTGCTTCCGGCCCAGCCGTTGCCGGCTACCGCCAGACCTACATCCTCACCGTCACCAACAACGGTCCCGTCGCTGCCACCAGCGCCGCCATCACCAACATCTGGCCCGCCGCCGCCACCTTCGTCAGCGCCGCCGCCAGCCAGGGCAGTTGCGCCACCAATGGCAGCGGCGCGCTCATCGCCAACCTCGGCACGCTCGCCACCGCCAGCGTCGCCACCGTCACCATCACCGTCGCGTTTCCCGTCGCCGCCACCGGTTTCGCCACCAACGATGCCACCGTCACCGCCGCCCAACGCGACGCGTACATCCCCGACAACCGCGCCATGCTCACCTCCGAGATTCAGGCCGACACCGACGCTGACGGCATGCCGGATGTCTGGGAACAAACCAACTTCCACAACCCGACCAACGCCGTCGCCAGCGCCGACGCCGACGGCGACGGCCAATCCAACCTCCACGAGTACCTCGCCGGCACCGGCCCGAACGCCGCCTCCTCTGTTCTCTGTGTCACCGGAATCGCCCAATCCGGCGGATTCGTCCTCGACTGGCTGAGCGTCCCCGGCAAGACCTACCAAATTCGTTACTGCGACGACCTTCACGGCACTTGGAACGACCTGCCCGGCGCCCGTTACACCGCCGCGCCCGGCCAGACCAGCCTCAGCCACACCGACGTTACTTCCGCCGCGCGCCGGTTCTACCGCATCCAAGTGGTTTACTGACGACGGACTGTTCTGGTAAAGTCTGTGCCGATGAACGATCTGATCTCCCAACTGCGCGCCCACGCTGAACTCAGCCGCGCTAACCCCCCGGCTGGCGCCCATGCGGAGCCCCTCGGAAAAGCAATTTCTTTCAAATGTTCCTTATGGTTCTGTCGCCATTGTTTGTTGTATTCGCTTTTATTTATTTTTTCGGATTCCATTCCGCTTGTTTCCAGCTCGCCCCCTGTTCGGAGGCGAGGACACAATGTAAACGGTATTCACCCTTTTCTGGGTCGCACGTCATCTCAGCCAAAGTTCCCTTTGACAAATTAAGCGGAGCTACGCCTCCGCCGATTTACAATTTATAATAAACAATTCGTTTCGAGAACAGGAACATCGGGTTCACGCCTTCCGTCCACAGCGCAACGCATCGCTTGTTTATCGCCGCCGATAAAGCCGCCGCGCCCGAGACCATACATAAAAAGTCTTCGCACGAAAAAATTATATCGCACAGGTGTTCGAGACTCTTTGCTTCGAGCGGTTTTATGCCGCTCAGAGCCTTATTGTTTTCCGAAAGTATTTTCATCTGCAAATCAGGGTACGAATCCGTGCGGGACAGGAACGACCTGACCGCGTCGATACTCGGATGTCCGCAGTTTGTGATGTAGTTCGGGTCATAAACCAGCTTGCCCTGTAATTCTGGTATCAGTTGCGGCTGATAGTAAATCTCAGGTTCGCGATTCCGCATCCCGTCGTCGAGACCGAAAAAATCCGCCATCACATCGAGCAGGTTTTTACCTTCAGGCACGGACGCGAAATTCGGACTCGGAGCATCTTCATCCGTAAAGCCGTCCACGTGTGGATTCAATTTCCAAACAAGCCGCTTCGTTTCGGGGTTTCGGTACGGTGAATGATTCGAGACAAGAACCTCAGTGTTCAGGTCTATCTTTTTCGCGAGCGCGGGGATGTGCGAGAAAAACAAATGGTCGCCGAGTCCGCCGTATTGTACTTTGATGATTATTTTTTTCATTTCAGTCTGTCCTTCGCATATTGTATTCTTTTGATGTCCGTTTGCAAAACGGGTTCACACTGAGCCAGCATACGGAACGCGTTCATCGCTTCGGCCTTCAAGCCTGTGCGTTCATAGTAAAGCCCCGAATGTATCAGACCGAGTATCATTGTCACCTTCCTGATTTCGTCGGAACTTATCGCGACAGGCTTGTCAGTTTTTTGCGCAGCGATGTGAACCATACCCGCATCTACCCACATTTGCCGAATCTCAAAAACAGGCTTGATGTATCGCTCGATGAATTCGTCGTCGATGCAGGTCGATTCGTGTTCATTTATCACGTCTGAATTGTAGTACACGCAAATCAAAAACCATCCATCCTGTGCGAGCGTGCGGTGTGCCTCTAAAATCGTGCCTATCGGATTACTCAGATGGTCGAGACTGTTCCGCGAATAAACGAAGTCCGCCCAATTACTCCGAAACGGTAATTTCTCGGACGTGCAGGCGACGTGCTTGACGTTGTCCAGTAAAATTTCAGGCACTAACTTGACGTATTCGTGAGCCAGATGGTCGGCGTTGAATTTGTGGTCAGATATTATGTGCGGCAAGTCGTCCTGAAAAGAACCGCCGATGCAGATGATTCTCGCTTTTTCGCCGTTGCTACCGTTGAGCCACGCCAGAGACCATCGCCAGCAGAATTCGGGACGATTGCGCCATCCGTCCCGCCTTGCGTCCAGTATGTACGAAACTTTCGCCTGATACTCCGACAACTGATGCGGGGTCAGCCGCGATTCGATGAACACGGGAACGTGGTTCTCAAAATAATATCTTCCGCCTGTACGCTCCGCCAGCAGATAATCGTTTTCAACTTGTAATCCGCACAGGGTCACAGGCTCGACAAGATTGTCGGCGTAAAATTGTCTGTAATCTTGCATCATTCTGAAGCCTCTGTCATCTTTTCACAAAATCCACGTCACAGTTTTCGTGGCATCCTTTCGGGGTAAAATCAAAAAACGGTTTCACGTCTATTTTCAGTCCGTTGTCGAAACATTCCGCCAGATATTCGGCTGAGTAATTGCCGTCTTTGTAGTACCTGTTCTGACTTTGCGGACTGACGATATTGAGCGGATTGCAGAACGCACAGCTTTCAGCGTAGCACAAAAGCAAAGGTCTTGCCTTTGCGAGCAGTTCGCGCCGCAGGTACAGAGTATGTTCCATCGAATTCGGACTCGAATAGGTTTGATTCGCCAGCAGAAACCTGATAACCCCCCTGCTGTCGCCCATGCGGAGTCCCTCTGAAAAGCAATTTCCTGCTATGAGGCCGTGTCAACTCCGTTGTGACGGTCGGTTGGGTTTGGGGTTCGTGTTCGGTCGGTAGCGTCAGTCTCCTGGGAGAATTGGAACGAGGGAAACCGGGCGGCTGTTGGCCGAGGCCTGTCTCCCCCGTCCCGTTGGGTGGTGTCGTTTGCGTAACCTTGCCGGCCCGACGGCGTCAA
>VHCW01000179.1 GCA_016871575.1 Verrucomicrobiota bacterium | reverse complement strand
CCTTGTGAATGTCCACCGACGCCAACCAAAGCCCCGACGTGTTGGACCCGTAGTTGTCTGTGCCGACGGCCATCACCCGGTCGTAATGCTGCCGCATCAACGCGACGAAACTCGTCTCCGCACCGGCGACGGCGAACGCGCTGATGGCGAGCCACAGCAGAAGTGTGGGAGCAAAATGCCAAGGTTTCATGGGATAGATTCTATCAGAAACCAACACCGCTGCGAAGTTCTGCGAAGTTCTGGTTGCTCACAATTTCCCGTTCCGCTACAATGCGGCCCGTTGTAGCCGCGCCTGTCTCAGGCGCGTTTGCGACAGGAGGAAAGAACCAAACACAGTAAACTGAGAACCAAAAACTAATTCGCGTAGCTTCGGCTACTGTCCAACTCGAAACAGGAAATTTCGCAAGCAGAGGACACCGCTGAACGCGCGCCCGCAAGGGCGCGCCGAAAGCGCTTCTCTGTGGGCATTCCTGTGCCTGAGTTGGGGCGTGAGTAAGTGCGCCCCTTTTTCTTTGGCACGGATTGCTTGCAGCAGAAGGCCGACCCTCTTGGCAGGGCTGAATCGCGCGAGCGAGGATAGCCATGCCAAAGGACAAAGAACCTGCGGGTTCTGTGCCGGGCGCGACGGCCCGCCCCGATACACCGCGTGTCGGGGTCAGCCGTCCGCCGGTCGAGATTGCGTTTATCGAACCGCCCGCCGAAGAAGAGGCGGGGATACCGGAGCAGCGGCAACACTTTGAGTTGCCGGTGCGCTTCGGTTCGGTGCCGGTGGATCGCGCGCCGCTGGGCTGGGAAATCGAAACCCGGCGCGCGGAGTTCAAGGTCACCAAGTTCCAGCACGCCTATCCGACGATTCGGCTGCCGTTTCAGGAAGTGCAACGGGTCGAATTCGGCCACAACAAGGAGTTCCTCGCGCAGAACGAAAAAGACACAGGAAAACTGCGCGAGCTGTTCCCGACCGGCGCGAACCGCCTGTTCTTCGGCGACTGCCTGCACGTGATGCGGATGCTGCCGAGCAACAGCATTGATCTGCTCTACATTGACCCGCCGTTCTTCTCCGGCCGCAACTACAACGTCATCTTCGGCGACAAGAACGAGGTGCGTTCCTTCACCGACATCTGGGAAGGTGGTCTACCCGGTTATCTCATCTGGCTGAATACGCGGTTGTACGAAATGAAACGCCTACTCAAGCAAACCGGCAGTGTGTTTGTTCATCTCGACTGGCGTGCGAGTCATTACGTGAAGGTGGAAATGGACAAGGTGTTTGGAGTTGATCAGTTCAGAACGGAAATTGTTTGGCGGCGGGGAAAGGGAGCTACACGAACTGCCTCATCACAGTTTCCTAGAAATCACGACAGTATTCTTTGGTACTCCAAAAGCGCCGAATGGAAGTACCGGAGATCGTTCAAGCCATACGCTGAGAACACGCTCGCGATGTTCAAGTATGACGATAACGACGGGCGAGGGCTTTACCGCCATCAAGAACTCCGAACCTATGGGCCGGAAACTATTGCCAGATTCGAGCGCGAGGGAAAAATCGCGACGAGCAGCACAGGTCGAAAGTATCTAAAGCAATTCCTCTCGGAAAAGGAGGGTGTTGCCGTTGACTCTGTGTGGGAGGACATCGGCGGGATGGCGCACGGTGCAAACGCAGAGGCAATTGGCTATCCTACGCAGAAGCCGGAGGCGCTGTTAGAGAGAATTTTACTGGCTTGCAGTGACCCCGGAGATGTTGTTGCCGACGTGTTTTGCGGTGGCGGCACAACGCCAACTGTTGCGCAGCGTCTCAACCGCCGTTGGATCGCGTGCGATCAATCCCGTATCGCCGTTGCAGTCACAGCCGACCGGATAGCCAAGACAATCGAGCAGAAGATCGGCACGCTGTTTCACGTACCGGATTTCACCGTCGAGCATTGGGGCGTGTACGAAGCGCCGAAGCTGGAGAAGTTACCGGTGGCGGCGTTCCGCGAGTTTGTTGTCCGCGCGTTCGGCGGCAGACCGGAAGGCGTGTCTCCGGCAATTCACGGTGTCCGGCATGGCGTGCCGTTGTTCGTCGGCGAATCGTCGCGCGGGTCGCGCGTCGGCAAAGAGGAAGTCGCCAAGTTTGCCAAAGCGGTTTACGAGGAACGCCGGGCGAATCACGGCGTCATGCTGGCGTGGAACTTCGGGCCGGAAGCGCGCAAGGCGGCGGAGATTCTGGCGGCGCGGGAAAATGTGCGGCTGGATTTCGTGCGGCTGAGTCTGGTGCGGTTGGAGTCGGATGAGTTCCGCGAGCACGTTGTCAACAAACACACCGACTACGGCCAGCTTCTGAGTTTCATTCAACCGCCGGAAGTGCGCGTGGCGCTGAAGCGCGTCGAGCGGTTGAAGTATCAGTTCGACGTGTCGGAGTCGGTGAGCCTGAACAAGGACGGCGCGATTGCGAACGTGCAGTGGGATTTCGATTACCGGGACGGGCGGTTCACGACAACGGAAGGCTACGCGTTTCTGCGGGACAAGAAGACCGGGCAGGCGGTGTTGGTGGTGGAATACGAGTTCCCGCGCAAGGGCGAGCACACGATCGCCTGTTCGGTGCAGGATGACCAAGGCGGCGAGCGCACCGTGGTGCAGACCATCGAGGTGGAGTGATGTATTACTCCTTTGCTCCGTACGAAATGGATTTCAAGGCGTGGAAAGACTCGGGCACGTTTCCGGATGTCAGCCCGTTGACGCGGGATTTCCTGACGCACCTGACGCGGAAGGACGCGCCGCGCAAGCTCTGGCGGCATCAAGAAGAAGCGGTAATGCGGGCGGTCTATGCCTACGAGTTGCTGCAATGGAAGGAACTGCTCTTGAACATCGTGACCGGCGGCGGCAAGACGGCCATCATTGGCGCGGTGATCGCATGGCTGAAATGCTGCCACGACTTGAACAAGTTCCTGATTCTCTGCCCGAACACGATTGTCCGTGACCGGCTGGAAGACGATTTCAAGGACGCCAAAGTGTTCCGGGATTTCGGTTTCTTGCCGCCCGGCATGGAGCATTTTGCCAACGAGCTTGGCCTGCACGTGATGGAGCCGGGGGCCGGCCCGCAAGGCATCCGGGATCACGGCATCGTACTTGGTAACATCCAACAGCTTTATCAATCGAACATCAGCGGCCAGCGGAATCTGGCGGTGTTGATGAACAACGAGCATCGTATCGCCGTGTTCAACGACGAAGCGCACAACACCCCGGCAGCGGAATACGACAACACGCTGTTCACGTTAAAAGACATCGCCAAGTTCCGGCTCGACACGACGGCGACGCCCGACCGCGCCGACGGCAAAGCACCGGACAGCAAGATGATTTTCGAGTACGGCATCACCGACGCGCAAGCCGAAGTGCCGCCGATCATCAAGAGCGTGGTCGTCTATCAGCCGAAACTCTCCAGCGTCCAGTTGACGTATACGAATCCGGCAACCGGCGAGAAGCGCACCGTGGATGAAATGGATGCGGAGTTCGAGCGGATCGAGAAAGGCTTGTCGTCCACGCAATGGGTGACCGATCCCGACCCATGCCGGAAACAAATCCGCGTCGCGCTGGATCGCTTGCAGGAACAAAAGCGGCGTGCGCAGATTTTGGCGGCGGACCACTACAAGCCCATTCTCTTTGTTGTGGCGATTACGATCAAGGATGCCGAGCAAGCGCGCGATATTCTGGTCAAAGAGTTCGGCATCAAGACGCTGTTGGTCACGGAAGAATCGGACGAATCCGAGCGCAAGGAAGCGCGGATGCTGGGCAAGCCCGGAAGCGAGTATGAGGCGGTGGTAAGCGTGTTGATGTTGCGCGAAGGCTGGGACGTGCCGCCGGTGTCGGTGATTCTGCTGCTCCGAAAATTCTCCTCGCGTGTGTACGGACAACAGGTGGTCGGGCGCGGTTTGCGCTTGAACATGCGCGGCGAAGACGCGCAGGAGATTTGCGCCATCGTGGATCACGAGAAACTGAAACACAGTTGGTTGTGGGAAATGGTCGGCGCGAAGATCAAGTCCGGGGTTGACCAAGGCAACCTGTTTGGCATCGAGGAAGACCTGCCGCCGAAACGGAAGCCGCAGTTTGTCGCACATCCGGAATTACTCATCGAGATACCGGAGCCAATCGAGGTAGAGAAAACCGATTTCGAGGATGATCTTGCGGACATCGAAGTCCAAGTGGGCGATTACCCAAACTGGCAGAACATTCTCGACTCGTTTCACTACGAAACCGAAACCGAGATCACCAAGGTGGAGATTAAGAGCGTCGAAGCATTACCGCTCGACGGATCGAAGTTTCGCGAGATTCACGATCCTCCGGCAATTTATCGGACCGGCAAGACGATTGACGAGACAACCGATCCTGCGCAGTTAGCGGACTTGTTAAAGAGCAGCGTGCGCGACCTCGCAAACGATTTGCTCGCAGAAGAAGGAATTGGCACGCACGAACTTGGCTACTTCTACGGCGTCTTGATGGGCCACGTCAGCAGGCGAATGCTCGCCGGCAAGACTGTGGGCGCGGCTTCAGCGGAAGAGCTACGGCACGCGCTGAATCGGCGTCACCGGATGGCGGCCAACTTCAAAGCCATGCCGGGATTGGTGGCAAGCATTGTGAAATACCGGAAGGAGACGTAACATGGCTGACTTTGAACGCGGCGATTTTGAGAACCCGAAAAAGAGCGCGTACTCCGTCGAGCGCTACGACTCCTCGTGGGAGCACGAGTACATGAAGCGGCTAGAGCGCGACAAGACCGTCGCCAAGTGGACAAAGAACCACGGCATTGCCATTCAGTACGTGACCGAAGCCGGCAACGTGCGTGGCTACCACCCCGATTTTCTGATTGAGCGCGCTGACGGTAAGAAGGAACTCCACGAAATCAAAGGTGGTCAGTATCTCCAAAACCCCGACACCATCCGCAAGCACGAAGCTGCAAAAAATTGGTGTGGCAAACGCGGAATGAGTTTTGTGGTTATCACGAAATGATCAGCGTTGCCGGCTCTCTGGAATGTCATCGAGCACCAGCACCCAGTCATTGTTCTCGCCGGAGGTGGGCGGCGTGAACTCGCGCTCGCCGGCGATGGCGAACTCGCCGATGACGGTTGTCTTCCCGGTGCGCGGGTCGAACCACGACGCCT
>VHCW01000178.1 GCA_016871575.1 Verrucomicrobiota bacterium | reverse complement strand
GTTTGACGCCATCATTCACAACCAACTCGGTCCCGACGGTTTTTCACAGAAGTTTGACGGTGACTGGAGTTACACGGCCAGCGGCATGCGGAGTGCCGTGCGTGTGGACGGCACAGTCGGCAACAGCACCGACACGGATCGCCGATGGGTTGTCGAGGCGGTGGTGCCGTTCGCTGACCTTGGCGTGCCCACGCCAAAGCCTGGCGATGTCTGGCGCGGCAACTTCTACCGGTTCTCGCGCGGCAGTAACGATCCGGAACAAAAACTGAGTTGGTCGCCCACGCGCCTACCCGGCTTCCACGAACCTTCACGCTTCGGCTATTTGGAGTTTGGACAATGAAAATAGTATTGGCCATTGTGCTTGCAGCGATGGCGACCGGTAATGCCGCGGAAAAGCCCGCGGCTTATGTCGCTCCGATGTCGCACCTCGACCTGACGTTCATGGGCACGGTTGAAGAATGTTTGTCGCGTGGCAGCAAGGTCTTCGCCGGCACGCTCGACCTTTTGGAAAAGCAGCCCGATTTCCGGTTCCTCATCGAGTATGTGATGTTTCTCGAAGCTTATCGCGTGATGCATCCCGAACAGGCCGCCCGGCTTGATAAGCACATCCGCGCGGGTCGCGTCGAACTCGGCGCGGAGTGGAGCGGCCTTTACGTGATTCAGGAGGACGAAGAGAATCTGATCCGCAACGTTCTCTACGCGAAAGCCTACGCACGCGCCCGTTACGGAATCGAGTTGGAGACGCTCCAACTCACCGACATCCCCGGCGTCATCCCGCAGTTGCCGCAACTCTGCGCCGGACTTGGCATCCGCAACCTTGTGTTGACCCGCAGTGCGTCGCCGGACTCACTCTTCTGGTACGAATCACCGGGCGGTGCGCGCGTGCTGACGTGGAGTTCCAAGGGCTACAACCAAGCCTCTAGCTACGGCGCTCATCTCGATGTCGCTACCATGCAAAAGAAAGGTCTGGCCAAACGTCTCGCCGAAACCACCATACCGCCATTGTTCTACTACGGCAGCGACCAGTGGTTGCCGCCGCCCAATCTTGCGCCGGCCGTGCGCGCGTGGAACGCAGAGGCGTCTCCGCAACAGCAGTTGGTCGTCGCGACACCGACTGCTTACTTCCGTGCGATGCGTGCCGCAGGAGTTGCCGACAAAGTTCCTGTCCTGCGCGGTGAACTCCCTTCCACATGGCCGTATCTCGAACCGGCACATGCTCACGTCAGCCGCTGGGACGCGGTGGCGACGCGGGCGCTCGATGCGGCGGAGCGGTTGTCCACGCTTGCGTGGCTGTACGCGGGCCGTCCGTACCCGCGGGGCGAGTTGGAGCAGATTTGGAAATCGCTGTTGCTTGCCCGTGACCACAACTACGGCGGCCAGGGCGCTGGCGGCGGCCAAGCCCGAAAGTTTGCCGAACGCCGCAACGTCCAGCATCGCGCGCAAGTGCTGGCGTCACAGGCGATGGCCGTCATTGCGGAGCGTGTGGAAGCCCCCCGCGAGAGCAGGCCGATTGTTGTGTTCAACACGCTGAACTGGAATCGCTCCGATGTGGTCCATGCCCACGTCAGCAAGTATCAGGAGGATGCCATCCCGCGCAGCGCGATGGTGTTGCGCGGCCCCGATGGCCAGTCCGTGCCGTTCCAGATCACTGCTGATCGTCGCGGGACACTCGGCGAGTTTGATTTTGCGTTCGTCGCGCGGGATGTACCCGGTTTGGGCTACGCGAGCTACACGCTCGAACCGGCGAAAGAACCGGTGATACCGCGCGGGCCGCAACTCTGGTTTGAAGCCGGCGCACCGGAACCAGCCGCCGTCAAGACGCCAGAACACACGTTGAAGAACGAGAAGGTGCAACTGACGATTGAGCGCGCCACCGGGTTGGCGAAGATCAACGAAGTCGTGAGTGGCTTGGGGCTTGTGGGGCGTCAGGAACTTCCGGAAGTCTGCCGTCGTCCGCCGCTGGGGCTGTCGGTGGACGACCCCACGCGTGAGAAGGTGGAGCCGTTTGTGGCCGATGCGGTTCGCATCTTGGCCGATGGCCCGGTGCTGACAACGGTCGCCGTGCGCGGCAGCGTGCTGGGCGCGCCGGCGGAGGTGCGGTACACGCTCCACCGCGACATGCCGTGGGTGGATGTCGAAGTGCGGATTGATTGGGACCTGCGGAAGTTCGGGCGGATCGAACTGACGTATCAGGTTCCAACGAAGAATGCCCGTGCCGCCTACGGCCTGCCGTTTGGCGCCGGAGCGTTCGGCATCGAGCAGTTGATGCCCGGCAGCGGACCGGTCGGTGGCGATGAAGGTTCGCGCGCGTCGTGGGAGCGCACACGCGAAATCTGTCGCTGGCTCGATGTCGGCGGTGTGGCAATGGCAACGTCGCACCGCACAACGCGCGTGGATGAGAACGAGACCGGCTCCGCGGTGCGCTGTTGTCTGGTGCGCGGCGGGCGGATGCGGCCAGCGGATCCGGGGACGGACGGACCGGATTTACGGGCAGGCTTGGTTTTCAACTTCAGGTTTTATCCGCACGGCAACTCGTGGCAGGCGGCGCGCATCCCGCGTGTCGGCTGGGAAACCACGCAGCCGTTGCTGGCCTACACGGTCAACGACACGTGGAGTCCGAAGACGTTGCCAGTCCGCCAGTCGCTCGCCACTGTCGCTGTTGTATCCGGGAAAGGCGACGCGTTGCTGACGTGCCTGAAACAATCAGAGGATGGCAAGAATATTGTGGCACGCTGGTATGAATCCACCGGCAGCGAAGCCAAAGTGCGCGTGGCGGTTACCACTGCGCGCAACAAGACTGAACGAGTGAATCTGGAGGAGAAACCGGTGGCAAGCAAAGGTGACGCGGTTCCCGTGCCCACACGGGCATGGGAGATCGTCACGGTCCGGATCAAGTAAAACACAGAACCAAATGAGCAAACCATGAACAACCATATCATCTTCGTTGCGCTACTTCTCACAGGCTGTGCCGTCCAACAGGATCAGCCGGTGCCGACGCGTCTGAAACGGGCTGACAGTTTTCTCGGTATCCACTTCGACTTTCATGCCAACACGGATTGCACGAACGTCGGCGCGAATACTACGCCGGTGATGATCGAGAACATCATCGCCCGCGTTCGCCCCGACTACTTGCAGATTGACTGCAAAGGCCATCCCGGTTACTCCAGTTACCCGACCAAGGTTGGCACGCCGGCGCCCGGAATTGTCGGCGACCCGTTGCGCGTCTGGCGCGAGGTCACGGCGCGGCATGGTGTTGCGCTCTATATGCACTACTCTGGTGTGTGGGACTCCAAGGCCATCAAGGATCATCCCGACTGGGCCGCCATTGGCGCCGACGGTAAACCGAGTACCAAAGCCACGTCGTTCTGGGGACCCTATGCTGAGAAGTTGCTTATCCCGCAACTGCGCGAGCTTGCCGGTGACTACGGCGTGGATGGAGCGTGGGTGGACGGCGAATCTTGGGCGTCGGTGCCGGATTACAGCGCGGCGGCGCTGGCGGCGTTTCGCAAGGCGACCGGTATCCAGAGCGTGCCGCGCAAGGCGGGCGAGCCGCATTGGTTTGAGTTCCTTGAGTTTCACCGCGAGGCATTTCGCAAGTATCTGCGCCACTACGTCGCCGAGGTGAAACGGACACATCCGAACTTCCAGTTGTGCAGCAACTGGGCGTTCACCGATCACATGGCCGAGCCGGTCAGCGCGCCGGTGGATTTCCTGTCGGGCGATTACTCGCCGCAGGACAGCGTCAACTCCGCGCGCGTGTCCGCGCGTTACCTCGCGCGGCAGGGCAAGCCGTGGGACCTGATGGCGTGGAGTTTCTCCACCAAACCCACGCGCGCCCAGAAGAGCTCTGTGCAATTGCAGCGCGAGGCGGCGGTGGTAGTGGCGTTGGGCGGTGGTTTTCAGGCGTACTTCACCCAGAATCGCGATGGCTCGGTCCGTTTGAACGAAATGCCGGTGATGGCTGAAGTGGCGAAGTTCTGCCGGGCACGCCAGGCGCTTTGCCATCGGGCCGAGGCCGTGCCGCAAGTCGCGCTGCTGTTCTCCACTGCCGGGCACTACCGGAAACTCAACGGACTGTTCCCGCGCAGCTATGCGAACCTCACAAGCGCGCTGCTGACGTTGCTGGAGAACCAGTACTCGGTCGAGGTCCTCGGTGAACATCACCTAAGCGGACGGATGTCGAAGTATCCGTTGATTGTCATTCCCGAGTGGGAATATCTCGAACCGAAGTTCAAAGACGAACTCGTTGCCTATGCCAAGTCCGGTGGCAAAATCCTGCTCATCGGCAAGTCCAGCGGACTGCTGCCGGCTGGGCAGGGGATCGCGACCACTGAGGCGGCGGGTGTTGTGCAGCGCGTCCGCGAATTGTTTCCCGAGCCGATGGTTGAGGTCACCGGCTCGCACGGCGTGGACGTCTGCGTCGCCCGCAACCACGGCAAGCTCCTCGTGAACCTCGTCAACACCTCCGGCCCGCACCGCACCCAATCCATCATCGAAACGATCCCGCCCATCGGCCCGCTGACCGTGAGCATTCGCCACGCGAAGAAGCCCGCAAGAGTCACACTCGAACCCGCCGGCCAGCCGCTGGCGTTCACCTATCGCGACGGCAAGATTCAACTCACGGTTCCACAAGTTGCCGTTCATGAGATCATCGTGATCGAAAGCAATCAATGAAAGCGAAACCGAACCTTTACAGTCGAGTCCGTGAGATTCTGGAAGCGGCGCGCGCCGGCGTGGCGCGCTCCGTCAACACCACGCAAGTCGTCGCCAACTGGCTGATTGGCCGCGAGATCGTGGAGGAGGAACAGCAAGGCAGGCGACGAGCGGGGTATGGAGAGCGATTGCTTCGTGATCTCGCCAAACGACTTACTGCCGACTATGGGCGTGGCTATTCTGCCGACAATCTGTTTTGGTTTCGGCGGCTGTTTCTCGGATACCCCTCGCTTCTTGCAGGTAGGAAATTTGACGCACTGCGTCAAATTTCCAGTTCGGCGGCAAATTTTGAGGCACCGCGTCAACTATCTGCCGCTTCATCGTCCACCGCAGCGGAACTGACTCTGCACGCACCGCGTGCAGAATCCTGGCAACCCGGCCAGCTACACCCAAACCTGTCGTGGACCCATTACCGCACGTTGCTGCGCGTGGACAAGCCGGAGGCGCGGGCGTTTTACGAGATCGAGGCGATC
>VHCW01000177.1 GCA_016871575.1 Verrucomicrobiota bacterium | reverse complement strand
CGTGCCGGAGTTCATGGTCGTGGAGCGGTACAGCCACGTCATGCACATCGTCAGCCAGGTCGAAGGCACGCTGCAACAGGGCCGCTCGCCCTACGACCTCATGCGCGCGACGTTCCCCGCCGGCACCGTCAGCGGCGCGCCGAAAGTCCGCGCCATGCAGATCATCAGCGAACTCGAAGCCGCGCAGCGCGGTCCCTACGCCGGCGCGGTCGGCTACTTCAGTTTCGGCGGCAACCTTGACAGTTGCATCACGCTGCGCACTGCGCTGCTGAAGGATGGCATCGCCTACGTTCAGGCCGGTGGCGGCATCGTGGCTGACAGCGAAGCGGAGTACGAGTTTGACGAAACGGTGAACAAGTCAAAGGCCATGCGCAAAGCCATCGCGCTGGCGGATAGTTTTGAGTAGGAATTTGCCTTGGGAACGTTCTCTGTTGTGCGAAGGTCTCCGACCTCGCACCAGTCGTGACCGAAGGTCTTGTGATCAGGAGACCATACGGTCAACCCCACCGGCGCGGTCAGGAGACCCGCGCCGAACGGAGAATGGCCGTTGGATTCATGGTTGCCAAACCAGAGGCAAATCCATATTGTTCTGCTGGCATGGATGACATCACTCTTGTTTTGTTTTTTGGATTGATTGCGATGGGCGGAATCATTCTGGTTCTGGTCGCGCAACATCATGCCACCAAGTGTCCGGCCCCGCCCGAGGATGATCCGCACCAACCGGCGTGGCGCCGGATTTGGGAGAAACTGCAAGGCCGCAGCCGGTAGAAACCGGTCAGCCTTCTGTTCGCAGCAGGCGGATACGATCACGGAGGGAGGCGGCGCGCTCGAATTGCTCGGCCTCGACAGCCTTGCGCAGTTCACGCTCCAGCAACTCGCGTTCGCTCAGCGGCTGCGTCCGCTCAATCTGCTTGATGAGGTCTTGCAGCGCTTCCAGCGAGCGTTCGCGTTCGCAGTGGAAGGACTCGGCTTCCAGTTCGGGCAGCGCCTCGATCTTCTCAACGGCATCCCGCGCGATCCGCAACGCGGCATCGTGCCGGCCGGCTTCCCATTCGACCATGGCGCGCGCGACGGCGTTCATGCGGAGCAGGTATGGACGCCATTGTTCCAAATGCAACCGGTCTTGTTCGCGCTTGGCGTGCCGGTTGACGAAATCGAACAGCGCAAGATTGCGGGCGGTGTCGCGGATGACGCGCGGCCAGTTGTGCAGTTGGAAGAGGTGAAGATAACGGAAATAGTAGAGGACGCCTTCCTCGAACAACTCGGCACAGTCGTTGGCATTGAGGCTGAACGAGCTTGCCTTGCCTTGTTTCTCCATGCGGTCAAATCGCGAGCGGTGAAAATCGAGCGCCGACTCGGCGTTGTGCGGGCGCAATCCGTCGGGCCGTCCTTGCAACTCGAACTGCTCGACACCGAGCGGGGTGCGGACTTGCATAATCTCGCGGCCATCGGAGCCGCGCACGATCCGCGCGGTGTTCTCCGGATTGTACGGCCAATCACTAAGCCAATCTTTCAGGTCAAAACTTTTGGACATCTGTCACTCCTCACCCACACAGTGCCAAGAGTTCCGTTATTTTGCAACTGAGTACTCATCACGCTCCGCGTGATGATTTTTCGAGAACGAAGTGAGAACGAAGCGCTTTGACAGTGGCGACAGTCCGCAGTATGGTCGGCGCATGGCCAACACCGTGAGAGAGACCGCCGACACTGTGTATGCGACGTTTCGCCGCCTCAAACCCGTCGAACGCGAAGCGGTGATTGAGCATTTGCTTCAAGACCGTGAGTTCCGTGAAGACTTGCTGGATGTCGCCACCATTGAGCAGCGCCGCCACGAGACAGGCCGGCCCTTGCGCGAATATCTCGCCACTCGAAAAACCAAGTAACCGCCTCGCATGGCGTACACGGTTATTCTCAAGCGATCTGCCGAAAAAGAACTTGCCTGTTTGCCGGAAACTCTGCATCGCCGCATCGCCACCAAGTTGCTCGAACTGGAGAACAACCCGCGCCCACCCGGTATCCAGAAGTTGCATGGTCACGACGGCTATCGGATTCGGATTGGTGATTACCGCGTGCTTTACCTGATTGACGATCAAAGGGAAACCATCCAAGTCACGGCTATTGGTCACCGGCGCGAAGTTTACCGGTAGCGACGGAAGATCAGCCAGACGGTAAGATCCGCCGCAGAAATTGACCGGTGTAGGATGACTCGATGTGGGCTACCTGTTCGGGCGTGCCTTCGGCGACGATGGCGCCGCCGGCGTCGCCGCCTTCGGGGCCAAGGTCTATCAGCCAGTCGGCGCACTTGATGACGTCGAGGTTGTGTTCGATCACCAACACCGTGTTGCCGGCGTCACGCAGTTTGTGGAGCACATCGAGGAGTTTCTGGACATCGGCGAAATGGAGACCGGTGGTCGGTTCGTCGAGGATGTAGAGGGTGCGGCCGGTGGCGCGCTTGGCGAGTTCGGTGGCGAGCTTGATGCGCTGGGCTTCGCCGCCGCTCAGCGTGGTGGCTTGTTGGCCAAGGTGCAGATAGCCAAGACCGACATCTTGCAGTGTTTGCAGTATGTCGCGCAACTTCGGGATGGCGCGGAAAAATTCTTCGGCTTCGTCCACGGTCATTTCGAGGACGTCGGCGATGTTGCGGCCTTTGTAGGTGATCTCCTGCGTCTCGCGGCTGTAACGGCGGCCGGCGCAGTGTTCGCAGGTGACATAGACATCGGGCAGGAAGTGCATTTCGATTTTGATGAGGCCGTCGCCTTTGCACGCTTCGCAACGGCCGCCCTTGGTGTTGAAGCTGAATCGGCCGGGGCCGTACCCGCGAATCTTGGCGTTGGGGATCTGGGCGAACAGTTTCCGGATGAGATCGAACGCACCGGTGTAGGTAGCGGGATTGGAGCGCGGGGTGCGTCCGATGGGGGATTGGTCTATGACTATGACCTTATCGAGTTCGTCAACGCCGAGGATGGCGTCGTGGGCGCCGGGCCGGTCTTTGGCGCGGTAGAACTTTCTAAAGAGCGCTTTGCGGAGAATGTCGTCCACAAGGGTGCTTTTGCCGGAGCCGCTGACGCCGGTGACGCAGGTGAAGAGGCGCAGGGGGATGCGGACGGTGAGGTTGCGGAGGTTGTTCTCGTGGGCGTTGCGGATGGTGAGCCAGTTGGCGTTGGGATGGCGGCGTTGTTTGGGGGGAAGGATTGTGATTTCGCCGCGAAGGTAAGCGCCGGTCAGGCTGCGTGGGGCGGCGAGGATGTCGGCGAGCGTGCCTTGGGCGATGATTTCGCCGCCGTGGATGCCCGCGCCGGGACCGAGGTCAACGATGTGGTCGGCGGCACGGATGGTGTCTTCGTCGTGCTCGACAATGAGAACGGTGTTGCCGAGGTCGCGGAGGTTCTTGAGGGTTTCGAGGAGGCGATGGTTGTCGCGCTGATGGAGGCCGATGCTCGGTTCGTCGAGGACGTAGAGGACGCCGACGAGTCCGGCGCCGACCTGGGTGGCGAGTCGGATGCGCTGGGCTTCGCCGCCGCTCAGGGTGTCGCTTTGCCGGTCAAGGGTGAGGTAGCCGAGGCCGACGTTGAGGAGGAAGCGGAGTCGGTTGCGAATTTCGCGGATGAGTTGGTCGGCGATGTGGAGTTGGTGAGTGGTGAGTGGTGAGTGGTGAGTAGTGAGTGAATCGAAGAACGCGGCGGCGGCTTCGATGCTGAGGCGCGTGAGTTCGATGATGGATTTACCGGCGACGGTGACGGCCAGGCTTTCGGGACGGAGACGCGCGCCGCGGCAATCGGGGCATGGCATGGCGACCATGTAATGTTGAAGGCGCGACTTGGTGAATTCGCTGGAGGTCTCGTTGTAAAGGCGTTCGAGATTGGGGATGACACCCTCGAACGGTTTCGACATTTTGCGCCAGGCGCCCTTGCGCCAGTAGGTGAATTCAATTTCGTCGCCGCCGCTGCCGTGGAGAAGGACTTTTTGGACGCGTTCGGGTAGATTCTTAAACGGCGCGTCGAGGTCGGCTTTGTAGTGTTTGGCAAGGCCGCGGAGCAACATCCGGTAGTAAATGATGAGCCGGCGTCCGCCGCGTCGCCACGGCGTGATGGCGCCGTCGGCGATGGATTTGGTTTTGTCGGGGACAATCAGGTCGGGATCGAGAACGAGCTTGGTGCCGAGGCCGAGGCAGGTGCGGCAGGCGCCTTCGGGCGAGTTGAAGGAGAAATGCCGCGGCGTGAATTCGCCATAGCTGACGCCGCACTCGGTGCAGGCGTTGCACGTGCTGAAGAGCCGCTCGGCGCCATCGGGAGACGCCGCGAGAAGAAGGCCGTCGCCCCAGTGCAGGGCCGTCTCGACGCTGTCGGCGAGGCGGGCGCGAATCTTGGCAGTGGGAACGATGCGGTCCACGACGAGTTCGATGTTGTGATTTCGTTTCTTGTCGAGCTTGGCGGGTTCGCTCAGGTCAATGACCTGGCCGTTGATGCGGGCGCGGAGAAAGCCTTCGTTGCGGATGCGGGCCAAGACGTCGCGGAACTCGCCTTTGCGGTTGCGGACAAGCGGGGCGAGCAAAGTGAGCGGTTTGCCGTCGCCGAGGGCAAGGAGTTGATCCACAATCTGGGTGGTGGTTTGCGTGGCAATCAGGCGTCCGCATTGGTGACAATGGGGTTTGCCGATGCTGGCGTAGAGGAGGCGAAGATACTCGTGGATCTCGGTTGTGGTGGCGATGGTGGAACGGGGATTGGTGGCGGCGGTGCGTTGCTCGATGGCGATGGCCGGGGAAAGCCCCTCGATATGGTCAACGTCAGGTTTCTGGAGTTGTTCAAGGAACTGGCGGGCGTAGGCGGACAGGCTTTCGACATATTTGCGCTGTCCTTCGGCGTAAATGGTATCAAAAGCGAGACTGGACTTGCCGGAACCGCTCAGGCCAGTCACAACGATGAGGCGGTGGCGGGGCAACGCAAGGCTGATATTCTTGAGGTTGTGCTGCCGTGCGCCGGTGATGATGATTGCGTCTGTTGACATGGTCAGTCTGAAATATGGATTGGGTTCAAAGGTGTCAATTTAGCAGGCCGGGTCTCAAATCCCAGAAAAATAAGGGTATCGCTTTGGCATAGGGCGCACTGCGAGTTTTGTAGGGGGTGTGGTAGTCTGTTGGCAAAGGTGTGACCGACGAGAATTGCGCGGGGCTGACTGTGGGGACAGTCTGCCACA
>VHCW01000176.1 GCA_016871575.1 Verrucomicrobiota bacterium | reverse complement strand
CCTTGCTGGCAAACAGCTTTGACTTCCCGGCTTCATCATAGGAGCTATCAACACGTTGGCGGACAAAAGACAGGAATTGAGTGCGTGGAACCGCATCACCGAGAATGTCGAACGCTTTGAACGCCTTGTCCCATTCAAGAACGTTGTACTCTTCCTGCAGGAGTTGAACACCCTTGTCCGCATCCCTGAAAGACAGACCCCCGAGTTCCCCCAACGTCCCGATTGCATCGTTCTTGTCTATTGCCTGGAGCCCGAGTTTCGATGCTAGGACAACAGCGCAGAGGAGACGCTGTAATTCCGGAGACAGACGTGATCCATGCCTCGCCATCACTGATGCATAAGCGAGCGTAATGGACCCTTGCTGGCCAGTCTCCTCAGAACTGATGAGTTCCTGTTGAAGAGCATCCGACCACAAGTCAGCTGGCGCTAGCGACCAATCCCCATCGCTAGGGACTTCCGCCTTCTCGTAACGGTGAAAAACATCACCCAACAAGGCCAGCGCAGATCGCTCCTGCAAGTGCTTCCCAGCGGAAGCAAGATAGAAGAGAAACCACGTAGAATAGGGCGACAGAGGCCAGCACCCCTTGCGAACCACCGCGTGAAACTGATCGAAATCGCCCCAAAGCCTGTGATTCTTGGACTGAGGGAACCATCGGGCAAGATTCGCCATGGCGGCTTCCGAATCGCTTTTCGCCTTCTTGCCCTCAAACCACTTATCTAGGAGTTTATGCTGACGCTTCTCAATAAGGCTGGCGATCAGTGTCTCCAAGTTGATGGACAGGTAGACCCGATTGGCCGACTGGTAACGAGTCACGTACCTCAGAATTTCATTCTTATACTCCGGAGCCACCCGCTGTACGTATGCGTTCAACTCAAACTGGATAAACCCTACAAAACATGTGCTATTAGCGTTTGCCTGTATCGCCTCAAACAAGTCCTGCAAAACCCCACTGCCGGCGATCTGACTGCGAACCGTTGCGAACTCGGTATATTTTCCAAACTCGTCAAACAGCACCAGAAGGCACCGATAGGGCTTCCCTTTACCACAATACTCGCGAACCGTGACGTCAATAATATCCCGAATGGATTCCCCGGCAAGCGCCCTGATAGGCATTCCCCGTGAAGCAAAGAAGTCGTGGATCTTTGCGTACGTTCGCTCATCCTGTTGATCGAGCCCGGCTAGAAGATCCTGCGCACTGCTGACTTCACATGCCGCCACAAGCTCCTTGACGACTCCCTCATTGGACATTCGGATCAGACTTGCGGCCTGACTAAATCGGGGTCGAAGATCATCCAAAGGCCTTGGGTCAAGTCCATCGGCTTTGAGAGTACGCACAATCTGCTTCGTAATTTCGGCGGTTAGGTCAAAACTCTGCATTCCGTTAAGAGCCAGAGCCATACACGGTTGTTTTGCTTCCTGCAACAGGCCCCGGATATCGCCTCCTATATCAGCGTCTGCAGTCTCGATGGCGGACAGAACATTCTGGGCAATCCCCCCATCAGGTGCACTGACCAGGCTCGCCAGAGTAAGCCCCAAGTGCGATTTACCGGTGCCATATCCGGCTATGGCCAGCGTAAACGGCTGATCCTCCAACCCGTAGCATCTTCGAACTACGGCGCGGGCAAGACTTGCCGTATCCATGAGACGATGGCCATGTCCACTTCCTACATCTTCCTGCTGGACCCCGTGGTATTTCGGGCCATGGAAAACGAATGCTTCGCTGGCCGCTTTGGTTTTGGACTCATCCGTGCCAAACCAACTGATGCTGACCGCTCCATTGAACAGGCGATCGCCTCGGAAGCGAACGATGTCATTAAGCCGTTGAGGCATGGAGCCTCCTTTCATAGCATATCGTCATAGATGCGCCTCCAGATCTCGTCAGGCCCAGCTTTCGGAATCAGAAGCCAAGGTTCCATATGTCGATCAACCTCAATCAATCCCTTGCGCTCAACAAGTCCCAGCGCCTGTTGCAAGCTGGAGACATCCCACCCGGGAATTGTGCGCCACCCGGCTATGGCATCGAGATCTGTAATCGATATCTGACGCCGTTTGGGGAAATGGTCGCCCATCAATTGGAGCATCCAAGCGCCATAACCAAGTCCAAGTTCATCTGCGATAGGTGCGGGCTGTCGCACAATTGTGCCCCCCGTCTCAGACAGTACACTGCACACCTTGAAAGCCGCATCGTCTTCGTATGTCCCAACAAGAGGCCCTATGAGCCCGCTTTTCTCGACGCCATAAATAACACTCAAATGCGCCTCAAGCTTCGCCCTGGAAAAATTCATCCCGAGGGCCTGTGTCCCGGCAAAGAAGGTGTGGTACCACACGTCTGCTCCGTTGAAGGGACTGCATAGGTTGAAGTGAGCTATCCACTGGCTGACACTTGTCTTCAAGTAAGGATCTTCCAGCAGCACAATTCGACCAAAGGGGGTAAGATCTGGCTTCTTGATTGAAGACCGGTCCGGTCCTGTCAGTCGTAATAGACACATGCCTCGGCAGTAGTCCAGGATCGCCGGAACCTTTCCGCTCGATGCACCCGTCGGAATACCTGTGGCAGCGGCAATCGTCTGATAGTCACCTTCCTCGCCGGAAGCGGCGTATCGCAGCATGGCGTTGATGTACTGGCGTTCAGGCTTGAACGTTTTGTGAAAGTTACGCGGCAGGCGACTATGTTCTACAGCGTCAGGCATTGAACCCGCGGTCCTCTAGTGATGTTATCCTGATGCGTTGCGCTTGAAAGACCAGTCTTCCTGTCGCCTCGTTCAAGCTTCGCCCTAGGGACCAGCATTCACCAATTTGGAGCGAGGCCAGTCGAGTTGCCCAATCCTGTACGCTCACATTGCTGATGGCGTTGTGTAGTAGTTGAGCGTGTTCGCGCATCTCATTCTCAGTCGGTTTGAAGAACAACTTGTGTTCAGCCTGGAAAAGACGGCTGACGCGGGCATCATTGACACCGCCAACTCCCTTGACCGTTTGTGTCGCGGTGATCATGGCGAGTCCTTGTTTGCGGCCCTCTGTAAGATATTTGGCGACCGGTGCATCGGGGCCGAGGTCAAGGTTCTGCACCTCATCAAGCACAACTACCCGAGGAGTGTTCTTGTTACCATAACTGCTGACGAACGCATACAGATCCCACAAGATGAACTCGATCAATGCGCGTGCCGAATGTTTGTCGACCTTGAAGAACTGGAACACGTGACAGCGGCAAACTGCATCGCAGAAAAGGTCCTGCCAGCCAATTCCATTCATATCGGCCGCGAAAGGATTGCTTTGGATGAACGGTTTCAACTTGCTAACGGTCGTCCGCACTGTCCCAGTTGCATGGATGTCGTCTTCGATATAGGCCTGCAATACATCTAAGAGCTTGGCCAGGCTGAAGTCGTCACCAAAATGCTCAACTCCTTCGGTGATGGCGTCAATCAGGACGGGGAATTGCTGGTTGCCGAGTTCATAGACGCTCTTGAATATGGCGGCGACCCGCTTTGCGATGGTTATGGGCGTATCCTTGAACGTCATGCCCGCCTCCTGGCTGACTTGAGCTTTGAATGGGCTGATCGGCAGTGGTGCTTGCTGGATAAAGTGTTGTTTCGGATTCAGACAACCTGTAGTCGCTTTCTCAAGCTTGCTCGGGATGAAACCATCCGTGTAGTCGATAATGAGAGAGTTCTGCCCCATACGGCCTAGTTCGCTCAACACACATTGAATGGCATAGGTTTTGCCCATGCCTGAGGTGCCAAAGATCAGCATGTGGCGGTTGGCTAGGTCAGGATTCCCGAACTCCCAATATACCAGCTTGTTGCCACTGACTGTCCTTCCCAACAGGATGCGGTCCGGGATTGGCAGAGCCTCGACAGCGCTCGGCTTTGCATGTACATCGTCATCAACGACTGCGGGGTAGGGCACTGCATCAAGAATCGGCGCGGGGGCGACAAAGACGAGTTCCGACTCTTGTTCCACGACAACGGGTTCGCTTGGTTGTGTTTCGGGCTTCGTTTCCAGCAAATCAATACCCGCTGCGTCATCCTCGCCTTCCTCACGGTCCTGCTGTTCTTCCCATAACGGCGCATCTTCGTCGTCATCATCACCGGGTGGCAGTTCAATGTCATCCAGGCCATCGCAAACATTACTGGCTTCTTTTCGGGCCAGTTCTTTCCATTCACTCCACGTCACGGGAAAGCCAGTCCCCTCCAACGCTAACTTGCGCACGAATTCACGACCCATAACATAAATGTCAGCGGTCACGTCGCCCGTTTCGCCGACTGTCCAGCGGCCGATGCGGATAGCGTCCGCTGCGTCACTGTCGCTCCAGAAGGCAAATACCGCCGCTGCCCAGGCGATCTCGTAATCGCCTTCGGCCAGTCGCTCTAGGGCGGAAAGCACGTCCGCCTGTTGGTGGCTGTCGATTTCAGCCTTACTCGCTATCAACCGATGAAGCTGCAACCACCAGTAGCGCTGATCAGGACGGTTGTCCTCATCCAACGCCGCATCATTTTGGCTGCGTGGGGTGAAAGCAGGGACCAATACGCGCAATCCGTTGTTGATCTGTGCCCGGGCTTTAAGCAAGTGCTCTTCCGATTGCTGCGCCAGCTTACATTCAATCAAACGGATTTCCAGGCAGACGCGTTTATTTTCGTCCAGCCATGCTGTCAGCCACATCAAATCCGGACGACGCTCATCATCCGCTAAGTCGAACCAATGGCGATATGCGTCTAGTGAAACCAAATGGTCGCACAGCACAGTGCGTTTTTCCCGCAGTATCTTGCGGGTCAGCGAGTAGGCCATGAAATCGTGGATGTAGTGACCAACTCCAGTCGCGCGCACTAGCGACAGGCCAGTAAGCTCGTGGGCCTCATGCAAAATACTCTTTGCCACCGCCTGGCAGTCGCCTGTACTCCAGTCATGCGCGGCATAAACTTCTTGAATGGATGCGGCCAATCGTACGTGAACGTCGGCCAACGAGAACTGTTCAGTTGAAATAGTGTAGTTGGACTCGCCATGGGAACCGACGCCGGAGCCGAAGCCAATGATCTCCCGCTCACGCGCCTGTCCTCCGGCGGGAATTTTTATCAGGCGCTCGTCCATGTTCGGATCAATGCAAATTACCCATTCCGCTTTGGCATGGAGGGCGTCGATGACCCCGCGCCACGGCGCAAAATCGCCGAAGCCGAGGACGACGAATTCTTTGCCCGGCTGTACTCCTTGGTTTTTGAGTCTGTGCATTACTTGCGTATGCAACTTACCCAGGCTGAACTGGAGGTTGCTCATTACCCGCGA
>VHCW01000175.1 GCA_016871575.1 Verrucomicrobiota bacterium | reverse complement strand
ATACACCAGCACATACAACCCCGCCTGCAACAACTCCCAGTGCGCCTCGTGACGCAGTGGCGCTGTCAGATACCGAGCCACCACATACAGTAGCAGTCCCAATACCGGTAAATGCAGCGGCGTCCATATCCACGATACTTCCCGCGCCCAAAACAGTTTCAGCGCCCACACCAGCGCCAGCGCCGCGCCGCACAGGTACATCGGCAGCGCGTACTCGGCCACAACGCCGCCCAGCGCTGCGAGTGCGCTCAAAACGCACAACGCCCACAGCGCCACCAGCGTCCAGTTCCAGAAATCTTTCATCAGCGCGCATTTTCTAGCCGCAAACCCCAGCGCTGCCAAGCGCCGATTCAAAGTGGGGCAAGCTTCCAGCTTGCCCAATGGGAGGATGGCAACCAAGATGGTTGCCCCACCTCGCTCACTTCCGCAGCGCTCCCGTTCGGCGCAGGTTTCCCCCCAAGTGTCGGTTGCGGAGACGCGGTTCGTAGTCAGCCACGCAGCGAAACGGAGTGGCGTTGCGGAAGGTTGTTGCGTCCAAACGGAACGCACTCCGTCCTGAAACGGCACAGGACTGCGTGCGTTACTACAAACGCTCGGCGTTCGGCGCAGGTCTCTGACCGCGCCGTGTCCTTGACCGAAGGTCTCACCGGGGGGCGTCGCAGAAGACCCTCGCACAACCGAGCGGAGTCTTCTTCCTTCTGCCTTCTTCCTTCATACTTTTCTCCGCAACGGCTCCAAATACTGCTCATCCGTCGGCAACATGATCCCGCGTTGCTTCAGATGTTGTAGGCCGCGTGACCTCACGCGGAGATGCCTATGCGCCAAACATCCCGGCAAGCTGCTGATAGACCTGCGCCATTGCCGGATCGAAATGCAGATTGCGCTGACGGGCGAACCGTTGTAGGAATGCCGCGCATGAATACGTGGACTGCGATTTTCGATTGGGACGGTGTCATCATTGACTCTTCGCGCGCGCACGAGGCAAGCTGGGAACGGCTCGCTGCCGAGCAGGGTTACTCGCTGCCACCGAACCATTTCAAGCGCAGCTTCGGGATGAAAAATGAACAGATCATCCCCGACATCCTCGGCTGGACGCGGGACGCTGAACAGATTCGCGTTCTCTCGCTCCGCAAGGAATCGCTCTATCGGCAGGTCATTCGAGAAGAAGGCATCGCCCCGCTGCCCGGTGTCGCGTCGTGGCTGGAAGCGTTGCGCGCCGCAGCGATTCCGTGCGCCATCGCGTCCTCGACGCACCGCGAGAACATCACCTGTACCCTCGGCCTCATCGGGTTCGAGAAGTATTTCGACGCGATTGTTTCCGGCGAAGACGTTACGCACGGCAAGCCTGCACCGGACATTTTCCTGCTCGCCGCGAAGAAACTGGATGCGACGCCGTCACAGTGTGTCGTGTTTGAGGACGCGCATGTCGGCATCGAGGCGGCGCGCCGGGCCGGGATGAAAGTCGTCGGTGTGGCTACGACGCATTCCGCCGAGACGCTGCTTGGAACCGACCGCATCGTGCGACGATTGGATGAATTGACTGTGGAGGCGGTCGCGGGTTGGTTTGACGGCGCATCTGTCGAATGATCGCATTCATGCTTTGCTCTTGGGGCGCATTCGGATGGCGAAACGCTTTCATTCTAATGCTTCGTGAGACCACATTCAAAAGGGTCGTTCGTAGTGAGCCACGCAGCGAAGCGAAGTGGCGTTGTGGATATCGTTGCGTGCAAACGGACCGCACTTCGCCCCGAAACGACACGGGACTGCGTGCGTTACTACAAACACACCCTTCCATTCAAGGTTGACGGAGTAATAGATGTCCGATGCGAGCAGCGACAACTCGACACACGCTGCTCTTTCTGGTAAGTAAGCGGCGCAATGAAATTGCGACAACAAACCCTTGGCGCCGTCAAGCGCCTCGTCGTCAAAGTCGGCACCGGCGTCCTCACCGGCGCCGGCGCCGCGCCGGTTGTCGCCCAAATCGCCGCGCTTCACCACCAGGGCAAGCAAGTTCTACTCGTCTCCTCCGGTGCCATCGCCGCCGGCATGACGGCGCTCGGACTGAAACAGCGGCCCAAGAAACTCGAACAACTCCAGGCCTGCGCCGCCATCGGGCAGGGGAAGTTGATGGCCGCCTACGACGCGCTCTTTGGCCAGCACAACCTTCACGTCGCGCAGGTGCTCTTGACGCACGACGATCTCCGCAGCCGGCATCGTCACCTCAGCGCGCGCAACACGCTCTTTCAGCTTCTCGCCGACGGCGTCATTCCCATCATCAACGAGAACGACACCGTTGCCGTGGACGAAATCAAGTTCGGCGACAACGACCGCCTCAGCGCGCTCGTCGCCACGCTCGTTGACGCCGACCTCCTCGTCATCCTTTCGCACATCGAAGGCGTTTGGGACGCCGAGAAGAAGCGCATTCCGATCATTCCCGCCATCACCCGCGACGTTGAGGCCCTTGCCGGCGGCACCGACCGAGTCACCAGCGTCGGCGGCATGAAATCCAAGATCGAAGCCGCCAAGATCGTCACCCGCGCCGGGATTCCGCTGGTCATCGCCGACGGTGAACGCGCCGGCGTGTTGGCGGCGATTCTCGCCCCCGAAGATGTTGGTACGTTGTTTCTCCCGAAATCCGCGCGGCTCGAAAGCCGCAAACGCTGGATTGCCTTCTTCCAGAAACCCGCCGGCACGCTCGTTGTGGACGACGGCGCCAAACACGCCCTCTGCGACGCCGGCAAGAGCCTGCTCGGCAAAGGCGTCGCGCGCAAGCAAGGCGATTTCGCCGCAGGCGACGTTGTCAGTATTTGCGGCGCGGATGGCATCGAGTTCGCGCGCGGCCTCACACGCGCCGGCGACGTGATTGTCCACCGGGATGATTTGGTAATCTTATGAGTTGTGCGCGATGAAGATTTATCTCGACATGTGTGCGTTGAAACGGCCGTTTGACGACCAGCGGCAAGGACGCATCCTGATCGAGACTGCTGCCGTGACGCGCATCTTGGAGGCTGCCGCCAGCGGGACGCTGACCTTGTGCAATTCCGCAGCGCTGGCAGCCGAGAACTGTCGCAATCCGAACCCACGGCGACGGGCACGAGTCGAAACGCTGCTCGATTGGGTTGGAAAACCGACTCCGGCGACACGGTCTGTGCTCGACCGCGCGGAGGACTTTGCTCGGCAAGGCATCCGTGACATGGACGCACTCCACTTGGCATTTGCGGAAGCACTTCAGGTTGATTGGTTCGTCACGGTGGATGATCATCTCCTTTCACGAGCGGCGAGCCTGAAGCTTGGCGTGCCGGTGACGGATGTGATAGAGTTTGTCCGAGAACAGAAACTATGAAGGCACACACATACCAAACACCCCATGAGATTGCTGTCCAAGGCTTCGCGGCGCTAGTGGAGAAGCTGGGACCCGGTGGCGCAGTCCAGTTCATTCATCAGTTTGAACAGGGGCAAGGAAACTACACCAAGGAACGTATAGCGATTCTCAAAGGCGTCACCCTTAAGAAACTCCGTGCTGAACTCCTGCCCAAGAAGTAGCCATGTGACGGCGAATGATTGAATTCTGCACATGGATTTAAGACAACAAATAACAGCACTGGCGACACGGAGCCGTGATGCTTCTCGGCTGCTGGCGAAGCTCGACACAGCGGCGAAGAACAAGTTGCTGTTAGCGATGGCCGACAGCATCGAGCAATCTGCCGCCAAGATTACGGTTGCCAACGCCAAGGACCTTGAAGCCGGCAAGAAGTCTGGGCTGTCCTCCGCAATGCTTGACCGGCTGACGCTCACCGACAAGCGTATCGCCGACATCGCCAAAGGCGTACGCGAAGTGGCCGGGTTGCCTGATCCTGTCGGCACCAACATCAGCGAATGGACGCGCCCCAACGGCATCCGCATCCAGAAAGTCCGCGTCCCCATCGGCGTCATCCTCATCATCTACGAGTCGCGTCCCAACGTCACCGTTGATGCTGCTGTGCTCTGTTTCAAAACCGGCAACGCCGTCATTCTGCGTGGCGGTTCCGAGGCGATTCACTCAAACCTTGCGCTCGCCGAAGCGATGAACGTCCCCGGCCTGCCCGCCGACGCCATCACTGTCGTGCCGACGACCGACCGCGCGGCGATTGACGAGTTGCTAAAGCTCGACGAACTCATCAACCTTTGCATTCCGCGCGGCGGCGAGGGACTCATCCGTGCTGTTGCCGAGAAATCGCGCATCCCGGTCATCAAACACTACAAAGGCGTCTGCCACGTCTATGTGGACCGCGACGCCGACTTCGACATGGCGGAGAAGATTATCCTCAACGCCAAGTGCCAGCGCCCCGGCGTCTGCAACGCCATCGAGACGTTGCTTGTGGATGCGCCGCTGGCCAAGACGTTCCTGCCGCGCATCGAGAAGGCGCTGACGGGGCGCGGCGTAGCGATTCGTCGCGACGCCGACTGGACAACCGAATATCTCGACTTGATCATCGGTCTGCGTGTCGTCAATGGAGTAGGGGAGGCGATAGACCACATCACACAATACGGCAGCGCCCACAGCGACGCCATCGTAACGAAGAACAAGGAGACCGCCGAGCGATTCCTGCGCGAAGTGGATTCGTCAAGCGTTTTCTGGAATGCGAGCACGCGGCTCGCCGACGGCGGCCAGTATGGTTTCGGCGCCGAGATTGGCATCTCGACCGACAAACTCCATGCCCGCGGCCCGATGGGGCTTGAAGACCTCACGAGTTACAAATACGTCGTTACCGGCACTGGCCAATTGCGTGAGTAACGTCTGTCACTGCGCTGGCCAGCAAAACTGTTGAAGTTTGCCGCAAAACATGCTTTGAATGTGCGCAACTGCTGAAACGCGAAAGGAAACGATGCAATGAACAAGTGTATGACCGCTGCAAGAATGATGATGGTTGTCAGTTTGGCATGTCTGACGATGGCACTTTTCGGCTGTGGAGGAGGGGCGGGAGGTTCCAAGGCCGTGGAAGACTATCTGGTAAAACTGGAAAAGGCCGTCGCACAATGGGAAGGCAAGATCCAATCCCAGTCGTTCACCACGTATGACTTCGGCGACTTGAACAAGGCCAGTGTGGATCTGATTGGGGAAGGCAAGCTTTTGCAAGACGCGGAAAAGTGGAGCGGCGGCCAACTCGCGAAATACGATTCTTTGGCTGCCCGGCTCTCCAAGATGCTGATGGATTTGTCCGCCAATCCCAAGAACTTGAAATAAATCGCCGGGCGGCGTTCTGGCTAGGCCCAATGCCGATTAGATATTTGGGGTGTGTTTGTAAGTAATTGATAATTATTTACTTCCGGTTTCATCGCGATTTTGCTTTAACGTCGGGATGCACCACAAACATTCCTGCAAACAACCCCGCCATGCA
>VHCW01000174.1 GCA_016871575.1 Verrucomicrobiota bacterium | reverse complement strand
AGTGCCGCTTCCTCTGCCGGCACACTGTTTGGCAACGGCGTCACGTTGCCCTGCACAATCGCGATGGCCGGAATGCGGACGTATTGCGTGTGCGAACCGTCCGAATCAATTCCGAAAGCCGAATACTCCGCGCACATGTTCGCCATGCCGCGCACGCAAGCGTCGCACGCGCCGCAGCCCCAGTTCGGTGCGACGCCAACGCGCTGGCCCTTGAGCGCGCCCTCGACAATCGTGCCGACAAACTCGTGGCCGAGAATGATGCGCTGGCCGGGTTTGAGCTTGCGATGACCGGCGCGGGCGATTTTTGTGTCGGTGCCACAAATCGAAGTTGCCTCGACTTTCAACAGCGCGTCGCCTGCACGAAGCGATGGCACCGGCACATCGGTGATTTCAAGTTTCTGGCCTTGGGTGTAAGTGGCGGCGATCATAGCGTCACCGGTTTTCCTGTGCGGATGGATTCGTTGCCGGCGTTGACGACTTCGACGGCGCGTTTGCCGTCAAGCCCTGTCACGCGCGGCAGGCGGTCTTCGAGAATGCAACGGATGAAATCCTCGTCCTCGGCACGGTAGGCGTCGGCGAACAGCGTCTGCCAGCTCTTCGACATACCGGGGCCGGGCCACGCGCCGGCGGTGATGATGCCGCGTTGGCCGAGCACTTCGCAACGCGCGTCGTAGCCGTAGCCGACACCCTGCGCGCCGCAGATGACGCCTTGCATGCCGTTGCGGAAGCGGGCGGTCAACACCACGTTGTCGTAGAAATCGGGAAACTCCTTTTTTGCGTCAGGGCAACGGTAGTTGCTCGCAACGGCAAACACTTCGGCGAACTCGCTGCCACTGAACCAACGGAGCGTGTCAATGTCGTGGCTGTTGACCTCGGCGAGTGGGCCGTTGCTCTTGCTGATGTCGTACATCCACGGTTTCGGGATGCTCGGTCCGTAGGTGAGCGACTTGACCAACACCACATCGCCGATCTCGCCAGCATCGAGGCGTTTCTTCGCCGCGACAAAGCCACCATCGAACCGGCGCATGAAACCAATTTGCAACTTCACCCCGTATCGCTCCGCGGCGCGGATCATGTCATCGCACTCGCCGGCGGTCATTGCCATCGGTTTCTCGCAGAGGATGTGTTTGCCTGCGGCGGCTGCTGCCGTAACGATTTCCCGGTGCAGGCTCGTCGGCGTGACCACGACAATCGCCCGTACTGCGTCGCTGTCCAACGCCTGACGGTAATCGGCAAACGAGAGACTGACGCCCAATTCCGCGCACGCCTGCGTCCGCACCTCGGCGACAGGGTCGCACAACGCTGCCAACCGTCCACCGCTGGCGAAATTGCGCGCGTGAATCAATCCCGCCCGGCCACAGCCAATGACACACACGCCGATGTTGTCCGTGGATTTCATAACGGCAGGCTAACGATTTACCACGCGCAAGGTCTAGCCGGCCAGCGTCAAAGTTTTGTCTGGAAACGTCGCTGCTACAGACGACGGTAATGTTCGCGATACTCGCGGGGCGTCTGGCGGGTTTGATGGCGGAACTCGCGCGCAAAATGGCTTTGGTCGGCGAAGCCACATTCCAACGCGACCTCAGCCAGCGGTTTCTCTGTATAGACCAACGCGCGGCAGGCGATCCTCACGCGCAGCTTGCGAATGTACTGTTGGGGTGTGACGTGGAAGTTGTCGTGGAACTTCCGCTCGAACGCCCGTACTGACATGTGCGCCAACGCGGCCAGTTGGCGGTTGGAGATGTGCTCGCGGTAATGGTCGCGAATGTGCGCCACCACCGGCTCGAAACCGTGTGCGCCGATCAGTTCACGCGCCTCGGCCCCGAGCTGCCGCGTCGTGCCGGCGGTGCCGATGATGCGACCGTGCGCATCGCGGATGGGAATCTTGTTGGTCACGTTCCAAGAAGCGGTCTGCCCGGCTTGTCCGACACGCTCGATGCGATTGACAACGCGCTGGCCGTCGAGGACTTGCTCGTCATCGAAGCGGAACTGGTCGGCAAGAAACGCCGGTGAGAGATCGTAATCGGTTTTGCCGATGACCTGGCTTGGCTCCGTGAGCGCGTAGTTCAGCAGAAAGGCGCGGTTGATCCGGCAGTAGCGTCCCTCGCGGTCCTTGATCCAGAACTGCACGTCCTCAAATGGCTCGAACAGTTCGGCGAGTTGGAGCGACTGCGCAATCGTCTCGATGCGCGATGCCGGTGTCTGGCTCATACTGGCGACAGTCTAGCAGCCGAACGGCAAATATCAACCGCTCTGTCCGGCAGCGATGCGGTAATACTTGTCCACCTCCGGCAACACGCAACGCGGTACAACGGTGTCCGCAATCTGCTGCCGAAGTTCGGCCGGATCAGCAGTGTTGAACGCAAACATGCCAAAGTGATGCGGCACCAACAGGCTGATGCCGGCCGCCGCGCAGAGGTCGCGCGCTTCCGCGAAGCTCATGTTACCGGCGACACCGCGCGCGGTGAGCGTCGGGTCGCGTCCATTGACCGGCAGCAGCGCAACGTCCACACGCTCCTCGCGCAGTCGTTGCGCAAGCCCCTCATACACCACACAATCGCCGGAGTGGTAGAGCGTGATGTTGCCGGCCCGCAGGATGAAGCCGAGGAAATGATGTTCACCGCGGGTGTTGGTCTGGAGCATCTCGTGCCCGGAAGCGATGACGCGGATTTCCAATGACTCGCTCACGCGCACGGACTCGCCGGCGTTGACGGGAATGAGCCGTGAGGCTTCCAAGCCAATGCCCAGTGCGTGCTCGCGCTCCGCTCGCGGCACCATGAAGCGGCAGTGTGGATTGTTCCGCGCCAGTTCCGGCAACGCGACAGGATCCATGTGGTCGCTGTGCTGGTGCGAGCACAGCACAAGGTCAAGGTTGCGGAGCGCGCTGGCGTCCACGGGCGACGGCATCAGACGGATGTGAGGCAACTCTTTGCCGGCATACTTGCGAGCCAGATGATCGGAGAGATAAGGGTCAATCAGCAAACGTTGGCCGGCGGCCCGAACGGCAAAGCCGGCTTGCCCCAACCATGCGAACACCACGGCGTCCGCCGTCAAGACGGCTTCCCAAAGTGCTCGCACGCCGCCGGACTGTGGAAACAGTTTCATGCGCCCAGAGCAGCAAGGAGGTTGTCAACGGCGATACTGACGGCGCGGTCCACGCTCTCGCGCGTCAACGCCCCGGCGTGCGGCGTCACAATCACGCGCGGATGCTCGGCTAACCGGCGATTGACCGGCGGCTCACCCTCCAAGACATCTGAGGCCAGCCCGCCCAATTGCCCCGACTCCAGTGCCGCCAACACCGCGTTTTCGTCCAGCAGACCGGCTCGTGCCGTGTTGATGAGCAACGCGCCGCGTTTCATCTTGGCCAACGCCGTCGCGTCCACCACTGCTCGTCCATCCGTTCGCGGCGGACAATGCAGACTGATCACGTCTGCCACCGCGAACACCTCTTCCAGCGGCAACATCGTCAGCCCGGCGACCGGCGCCACGTCGTACACTACCACGCGCATGTCCAGTCCCGCGGCCATCTTCGCCACCAACCGGCCAATGCGTCCGCCGCCGATCAAGCCGAGCGTCTTGCCTTCCAACTCGAACCCGGTCTGCCGCTCCCAGCGTCCATCCTTGATCGCGCGGTCGCTGGCGGGAATGGCGCGCGCCAACGACAGCATCAGGCCGATGGCCAGTTCCGCCACGCCACGCGCGTTCGCGCCTTCCGCACGGCAAACCCGGATGTTCTGCTGTTGGGCGGCGGCGAGATCAATGTTGTCCACGCCGGTGCCGTTGCGGCTGATCACCCTCAAATCCCGCGCCGCTGCCAGCGCGCGCGCCGTCACCGGCTCGACGCCCGCCAACATGCCGACACATCCTGGCAAGAGAGCGATAAGTTCATCCTCCGTCGGCGATTTGCCGGGCGCGCAGAAGCTGACTCCATAGCCTGCCGCCCGCAGACGTTCGAGTGATGGATGACCGTTCTTCGTGAGTGACCGTGGCGTGATGAGGATACGCGCGGACATTACGCGCGCCACGGATAGGGACGTTGGACCTTGGAAAGTACGTCCCTGGCAATCGCAACATCTTCGGCGATTTGCCAGTCGAACATCCCAGCCAACACGAAATCCGCGCCGGCCGTGAGCAACACCGAGTCCTTTACGAAATTTCGTCTGCTGATGTGGGGAAGCATGTGTCTCCTTTCGTCATCGCGTGCAAATTTCGCACATGAGTCGCCAAGCGTCTTGCGTGCGAACGGCAAATTCTTGTCTGGAAACGGCGCTATCCGCCGTCATGGCAATAGTGCTCCCGGTACTCGCGCGGCGTGCGTCCCATCTGCCGGCGGAACTCATGGTTGAAATGGCTTTGGTCAGCGAACCCGCATTCGGTCGCCACATTGGCAAACGCCTTTTCCGTGAACACCAGCGCCCGGCAGGACATGCGAACGCGAAGTTTGCGGAGGTATTGCTGGGGCGTGACATGGAAGCTGTGGCGGAATTTTCGCTCGAAGGCGCGCACGGAAAGCCCGGCCACACGGGCCAGTTCGCGATTGCGAAGCGGCGCGCTGTAACTGTTGCGGATACGTTCGAGCACGGCGCTGAAGCCATGCGGCCCTCCGATCCCCCGCCCGTCGGAACCAAGGTCACATGTCGTGCCCGCTGTGCCAATCATGCGCCCGCGTGCATCACGCAAGGGAACCTTGTTGGTCACGCTCCAGTGCGGCGGCACATTCGTTCCGCCGACCAGTTCAATGCGATTGGTGACATGCTGGCCCTTGAGCACCTGCTCATCATCGAACCAGAACTGATCGGCGAGAAAAGCCGGGGAGAGGTCATAGTCAGTCTTGCCAGCGATTTGCGCAACGTCATCGAGTGCGTAGTTAATGAGAAGGGCACGGTTGGCGTGGACATAGCAGTTTTCGAGATCCTTGATCCAGAACTGCACCCCATCAAGGTGATCGAACAACCCCGCGATGCTGGCCGCGAGCCGGTCGAGCATGAGAACATGAGGCCTAGGTTTGGTTTTCATCTCGGAAAAACTGATCACTAATGCTGATAGCATGCCTCGCTTGCGAATTCAACGCGCCAGTGCATTCGGCGCTTGATTTCGTCGCGGCCAATCAGTAGCCTGCCGACCGTTCAGTGAGAGTTCGGCGAGTTAAGCATCAACTTCAAGGAGGAGACAGCTATGGGCGGTTTCTTTGGCGTCGTTTCGAAAACTGATTGTGTGACCGATTTGTTCTACGGGACGGATTATCATTCCCATCTCGGCACCCGGCGCGGCGGCCTCGCCGTGCGCGACGGCAATCAACTCACGCGTTTCATCCACGACATCACCAACGCGCAGTTCCGCTCGAAGTTCGAGCACGACATCCTCAAGATGAAAGGCGCGATGGGCA
>VHCW01000173.1 GCA_016871575.1 Verrucomicrobiota bacterium | reverse complement strand
GCGTCTTGCCATTACCGCCTTCGCCAATATGAGTCGGCAGGGGAAGGGTAAGCACTCTCTGCTTAATGGGAGCGAAGCAACGAACGAAAGGAAATGAAAATATGGCGACAATCAACGTGACGGTGTTCGACTCGACTGAGAACAAAAGAGTTCCCGTGGAGTTGCCGGATGACGCCCCTGTTAATAAACTGGTCAGTGTTCTGGTGGGACGTCTGAGCCTTCCAAAGACAGGTCCAGACGGTGCGCCGTTGAGTTACAAGTTCCATCACAAAAACTCCGGCCGGCAGTTGCAGGATCAACAGACGCTTGCAGCAGCGGGCGTGAAGGATGGCGACATCCTCCGTCTGCAACCTGAGATTACGGCAGGCTGACTCGATGGATCGCGCCGACACGCCAATGTCCATAACGAGCGCCGATCTGTCTGAAGACAGGTTTAGCCGCTTTGGCTTGATCGATTGGTGGGAGCAAGACAAACTACGATCCGCAAAAATCCTTGTTGTGGGTGCAGGTGCAATCGGCAATGAACTGTTGAAGAACTTGGCACTCTTGGGCGTGGGCCAAGTGCTTGTCGTTGATCTGGACTCCATAGAACTGTCCAACCTGTCGCGAAGCGTCCTCTTTCGGTCAAGCGATGTGGGACGATCAAAAGCAGTTGTTGCTGCCGAACGTACGCGCGACATATACCCAAGCTGCAAGGTCGCAGCCATATCCGGAAATGTCATGCACGACTTGGGGTTAGGTGTTTTTGGGTGGGCGGATGTGATTCTTGGCGCGCTCGACAACAGAGAAGCTCGCCTCTGGATCAATCGGGCAGCTTGGAAGATGAACCGGCCGTGGGTTGATGGCGCAATCGAGGGCATCAATGGCGTTGTCCGAGTGTTTCTTCCCGGCACCCCGCCCTGCTACGAATGCACCCTTGGTGAAGTGGACTGGAAGATTCTGGATCGCCGCATGTCCTGCAAACTACTCACGCGGGAGGATATGGAGCGCGGAAAGACCCCAACTACACCGACTACATCTTCCGTCATCGCAGGCATCCAAGTACAAGAAGCAGTGAAGTTGCTTCACGGGTTGCCGGTTCTTGCTGGAAAGGGTTTTGTTTTCGAAGGAATGAATCACACCTCCTACGTCGTGGAATACACGCCGCATGACGAGTGCCTCAGTCACGAAGTATATGAGAATCAAACCTCTTGGCTGAAGACCTCAGCCGAGACAACTCTTGCAGATCTCTATGCCCATGCGCAGCGCGAACTCGGCGCTGGGGATGTGTCGTTGGACTTTAGCCGTGACATCATTCAGTCTCTCCACTGCTCTCGCTGTGGTCACTCCAAAGACGTGTTCGCCTGCGCCGGGACTGTATCGGTAGATGATGGCAAGTGTCCTATCGATGGCCTCGCGATGGAGGTCATGGCCATTCACGGTTATAGCGGGAAAGAACCATACGGCAGCCGAACCGTTTGCGCGCTTGGTTTGCCCTTATACGATGTATTTGTAGCTCGGTCCAGAAACAGGGAGATGCAGGTTCTGATGGAAGGTGATCGCGAGAGTGTTCTGGCCGGACTGGACGGCAAGTAAGTGACGGCCAATGTCAAAGAAGAAACATAAACAGAAACATAAGCACAAGCTCGCAGCCTCTGGAACGGCTCGATCCGTCACGTTCCAGGGCTCTGTGCTCCAGAGCATCCGTCAACATGCCCGAAGATCGCCGCAGGCGGAAATCTGCGGCGCTTTGATTGGGCGTCAGACCGACTGGGGAACACTCGTCATTGGTGCAGTTCCGGGAGAAGGGGCGGCCCAAGGAGGTGCTCACGTCACATTCACTCAGGAAGCGTGGGTCAGAATTCACGAGGAAAAGGATCGCAAGTTCAGCGGTCAAGCCATTGTAGGCTGGTACCACTCGCACCCCGGGTTTGGCGTTTTCTTGTCCGATCACGATATTTTTATTCACAAGCACTTCTTTTCCGAGCCGGGAAGTCTGGCGTGGGTTTACGACCCGCACTCTGACGAGGAAGGTTGTTTTGGATGGAATGGCGGCGAGGTCCGGCGACTTGAACGATATGGCGTGGTCACCGAAATGTCGCAGAGTGCTCCCCCAAAGGTTGGGCCATCGACCGTCAGCCAAGGACACAGATCGGTGCCGGGGCGGAGACTGAGTTTCGCGGTCTTTCGGTCTCCAAAGCTTGTGCGCGCGCTGATCGTTGCAGCAGCCGTACTATTGCTGGCCTGCCTTGTGGTCCTCTGCGTTCAGGTGCTTCGTAAGCGCATTCGCCAAGGCAGTACACCACAGCAGATCAATCACTCCGCCGAGAATCTCCAATCCGGTCAAGATCGCGCGATAGATAAGAACACGAGTCCCTCGGACCATGGCCAGGCCGCAAAAGGAACTGAGAGGAAACAATGAGTAATGAACAAGGCAAAATCCGCATCACTTGGGATGATGTCAACAAGGCCGAGGTGGAGCAGCCCGCGCCAGTGGCCACACCCGTCAGTCGCCTAGTGCGCCCGGCAGGCGATGGGTCGTGGGGAACAATCTCGACACAACCAAACGCCGTCGCTGCCACAGCGACCGGCGGTGGAAGCATTCTCCTGAAAGGATGGTTCTACCTCGGCGCGGCGGGCCTTGTTGGGGCGTTCGTTGCGTGGGTGTTCTGCGAACCGTCATTTGAAGATGGCGGTGTGCAGGGATGGGGAAACGTCATGCTCTTTCCCCTGATGGCCATTCTTATGTGCATCAGCTTGGGAACCGTTGAAAGCCTTGTTGAGCGTTCTTGGCATCGGGCTTTCCTCCGCGGGCTCGCATCCGCCGGTCTTGGCCTCGTACTGGGATTTGTATTCAATATCCTCGCCAATCTCATATTTGGTATTTTCATTATGCTGTTCAAATCAGCGGGCGCAGACATGAAGAGCCTGGCGTCCAACCCTTTGTTCTGGCTATGCAGGGCGCTGGCATGGGCAGCGTTTGGGATGGCAGGCGGGCTGATTTTCGGGATTGTTAGCAGGTCGGGGAAGAAGACTTCCTACGGTATGCTCGGAGGCGTCATTGGCGCTGCCATTGGCGGACTTTTGTTTGATCCGATCAGTCTCCTGACTCAGGGGGGGGAAGCAAGCCGCGCTATCGGGATGTCCATTCTGGGCGCGAGCACAGGGATCGCCATCGGTCTTGTCGAAAGCGCACTGAAGGATCGCTGGTTGTACGTGTCCGGTGGCCCGCTCGCTGGGAAGCAGTTTGTTCTGTATCAGGATTTGGTGACAATCGGAAGGAGTCAGTCCAACACCATCTACCTCTTCAAGGATCCCGGGATTCTTGATCAGCACGCCACAATTGAACATCGTGCCGGTAAGTCACTGATGACGGCTTACGGCCCGGTGGCAGTGTCGGGGCAACCGCTGCAATCCCATATGCAGCGCACACTGAGCAGCGGCGACATGATTCAGATTGGCCGCTACACATTCACCTACGCGGAAAAGGAGCGTGCATCGAAGCCATGAGTGATTTCAAGTTCTCTTGTCCGCACTGTCAGCAGCATCTTTCAGTAGATGATTCCATGGTTGGCACACAAGTCGCCTGTCCAACTTGTTCCGGTACATTTGTCGTGCCCGAACCACCATCTAATGACAAAAGAAACAGGACAACCATAACTCTGAAAAAAGTCGATCTAGCAGTGTTTAAGTGTTCAACATGCGGCAAGGAATGGCCGGCGAACTACTGCCCGGAGTGTGCTCACACAATCGTCCGCGACCAAGATGGTAATGGGACTACAACTCAGCCGCGAATTTCATCTCCGCCTCCTGAAGTGAGCGGTGTGTGCCCTTATTGCCGGGCCGAAATCAGCCCTACGAACCAAATACGAGTTTGCCCAGCTTGTCACATGCCGCACCACGCTGACTGCTGGAAAGAGAATAAGGGATGCACTGTGTTTGGTTGCTCAATGGCACCACCGGATGAGGAGAAAATCGCCGTCGCTCTACCAGCCGAAACGCACACGTACCGGCAGGCACCACCGGTCGCGGCGTATCGGCCAAAGGTAAATGCGCCCGGCGCTTCGTCCTCGCTGGTTTGGGCCATTCTAGGACTTCCTACCTGCGGTCTAATTCTCGGAATCGTTGCGATCAGTAATGCAAATAAGGCAAAAAGGCTAATACGAGAACAGCCTGATGCCTATACTGGCGAAGGTCTCGCAACTGCCGGTCTTGTGATTGGCATTATTGACCTTGTAGCGTGGGCGTTGATTATCATTGCAAATATCGCTAAAGCAGTAACCTAGTTCGGATGAAAGGCACACAGATAACCAATGTCGTAGCAATCGCGAGTGTGACAGCTCGGTCTCTTCGTGCTGTAAGCCGTGCCATCACATGTCCAACGTCGGTGGTGTCAAGATGAACTCTCCGCGTGTTCGCCGTCTTGAAAGTGACTATAAGCGTATCTCCACGATCTTTGCGGGGTGGCCACTCATTAAAGTCGAGTTGGCTGACGGTCAGCCGCCAGATATGTACCGCATCTGGTACAACGTGAAGGGATTGTATGCCGCAGCAGACGGGCGGATTCTGGAACGAAATGAGCATGTTCTCGAAATCAGGCTTGGGATGGAGTATCCACGGCGCGCACCGCAACTGCGTCTTCTCACTCCATTATTTCACCCCAATTTCAACAATACCGATGTGTGCGCGCAAGACATCTATGCGGCATCCGAGGGATTGGATGACCTGATTATTAGAATTGGCCGCATGATCGCATATCAGGAGTACAACACGAAGAGCCCTTTGAATGGAATCGCGGCCAGATGGGCGGCAGAGAACAGCCACAGACTCCCTGTTGACGGCAGGGGAATCGCTCCGTTGGCGCTAGGGACTCATACCTCTCCGCCGCCCCTTCCTTCTCAGTTACCAGCGGCGAATGATGACTCGTGGGAAGATAGAATCGTTATTAGGAAGGAGGAGTTGGCAACGCCTTCGAATAGCTTCGATGCTGACCCTGTCGAGTTCGGCTGTCCTCGTTGCAAGGCGCGCCTTCGAAGCCGGGGCGATCATGTGGGAAGAACTGTTCTCTGCCCCACTTGTAAGTCGCCAATCACCGTGCCCGCCCCCGCGAAGACGCGGGCTGCCGATGGAGACACGCTCCGCTTTACATGCCCACACTGCAATCAGCATCTTGAAGCGGATGCCAAAATGAAAGGCGACCGAGTTGAGTGCCCCTCCTGTCATAGTTTCATCACGCTTGGGAAAGGGTAACTCTCCTGCAAAAAAAGGTCTGGATGGAGAGCTAAATCATCACAGAACACTACGACTAGCCTCAATACCGATTAGATTTTTCGTTCTTTGCTGGGGATGATTTCATATTGGATTGCGCCCTGCCATTCTTGGCGACGTAACAACCGGGGCCAACTTCCCACGGGTTG
>VHCW01000172.1 GCA_016871575.1 Verrucomicrobiota bacterium | reverse complement strand
TTGGGTGCGCAAAATGAAGGGCTGGCAGCGCATCATTTTTGTTCACCAGTACGGCGAGATGTTCTTCCGGTTCGACGACCTGAACGGGCGCGTCAAGAAAGCCGGCGAGAGCGTCGGGGTCGAGACAGTGCTCGGATTCGGCTGGTGGCAAAGCGGCATGGACAACGGCTATCCGGACTCCTACTGGGTGACCGATCCGTCACAGGGCGGCGACGCGGCATGGGCGAAGGCCGTCGCGGATTATCGCAAGGGCGGCGGGCGGTTCATGCTTTATTTCAATGGCAAACTGATAGACCGCGAGAGCAAGTTCTACCGGACCGGCGGCGGAAAGAAGGTATGCTACGCGGACAACACCGGCGCGCCATTCACGGAACAGTACCGATTCCCAGGGCTTGGGACATTCACGGGGCATCACAATGCGCGAACGTTTGTCGTCGCGGACACGCGACACGAGCAATGGCGCGAGCTGCTGCTGAAGATGGCGGACCGCGCCATCGCTTTCGGTGTGGACAGCGTGTTCTACGACCAACTCGGCTACGCGGAGTCATCGTCGAACTGGGACCTCAGCGGCGAGTTTCCCGTTCCGAACACGCGCGTCATCGCCGACAAGGCCGACGCATTGAAGATGATCCATGACTATCTGGATTCAAAGGGCAACCCCGACTTCGCGCTCGGCACGGAACACTTCACCGATGTCACCGCGCAGCATGTTGACTATATCCACAATATCCACGGCGCGACCGGCCCGACGGATTTTACCGATTGGGTCCGCTACACGTTCCCAGAAGTCATTCTCTCCGACCGCGAAATCCGGGATGACACCGACATCCCGCGTCGCGTGAACCATTCGGTGTTGAAAGGGCTGCGGAACGACATCGAGATTTACCGGTGCCGCGACTTGATTGATAAGACGCCCATCTACCAGAGCTATCTGGCACAGGTGAACCGGCTCAGGGACAAGTATTGCGATCTCCTGCTGCTCGGACGATACAGCGACACTGACGGCTTCGTGAACGACAACCCCAAGGTCAGCGCCCGCTGTTTCGTCAACGGCAACCGCATGGTGGTTGTGGTCACACAAAGCACTGAGAAGACAGCCACCACCCGCATCCGCGTCCCCAACTTCGCCTACCAAGAGTTCGACGCTGTCGTTGATGTCAAGCTCACCGCCGCGCCCGGTGCCGGGCAAACTGTGCAAGTGGACCGGAATGCCCTTGCCGTGCTGATCTACCGGAAAGAATAACCACCATCATGCGTATGACGGAAAGGCGACAGAAAAAGAGAACAATCAATTCGTTGCGTTTGCTGGCAGCATTGCTCGGAATGGCAGCAATCGCCTCGGCGCAGGAAGAAAAGCCGCTGGCCTTTGCCTACCGATCGTTCTGGCCGGAGTTCGGCGCGATGCGGCAGTTCAAGGACGCGGGCGTGAACACCGTCTGCATCTTTGCCGCCAACACCGACAACTCGCTCGGCAAACCTTATTCCAAATACCCGCCAGTCTGGCGCTGGTTCGGCAAGTACGACTTCGATTCGCTGAACAAACAATACGACGATGTGATCGCGGTGAACCCGGACGCGGAGTTTATCTGCATGATTGATCTCAACACGCCGATCTGGCTCCAACGCCAACTGTCAGGCGCCGGGCACAGCGCGGAGTGCGAGAGCTTCACCATGCTGAGTTGCGCCTGTGCCAACCCGGCGTGGCGAAAAGCGACAGGCGAATATCTGACAACCGTCGTCAAGCACATGGAGGCACGCTACGGCGACCGCATCAAAGCCTATCTGCTGGCCAGCGGCCAGACCGACGAGTGGATGGACTACAGCCGCGGCGTCGCGGGCCGCGCCAAGACGCAGGCTTGGAAGGCGTGGCTCAAATCGCACGGCAAAGCCGATGTGCCCGTGCCGGCGCTCAGCCGGCTCGACCGCGCATCGTTTGAGGATTTGATTCGCGACCCGGCCACCGAACGGGACATCGTGGATTACGCGCAGTTCACCGGCGACACCATCGCCGACACAGTGCTGGAGTTCGCGAAGAAGACGCGTGCGCTGATTCCGAAGCAGCGGCAGATCGGGATGTTCTTCGGCTACATCCTCGAATTAACCCGCACACGGCTGGTCTGGGCCGGGCATCTGGAGTATGAGCGGCTTTACAGTTCGCCTGACATTGACTTCTTCATCAGCCCCGGCACGTATGCCGACCGTCCGATGGGTGGCGGCAGTGGCTTCATGGTGCCGAACGCCACGCGCCGGCTGAACAAGAAAGGCTTCCTCCACGAGATTGACCACCGCACGCCGACGTATAACGTCCACCTCGACGAGTTCGTCTCCATCGCGTGGATGGTGCCGTGGAAAGACCAAGCCGAGACCGATGCCGGCCTGAAACGCGAGTTTGCGCTGGCGATCAGCAACCAAACGTCGCTGTGGTGCTTCGATATGTGGGGCGGCGTTTTCAAGACGCCGGAAACCATGAAGATTGTCGCGCAGAGCAAAAAGCTCTGGGACCGTTTCGCTGCGCAGCCGCTCAAGACGCGTGCGGAGGTTGCGCTCGTGGTGGATCCGCAGAGCGCGCGCTACATCAACGACCTGAATGCCGTCGTGCCGCAGATTTACCAGGGCACGCGCAACAAGCTCAATCGCCTCGGCGCGCCGTTCGAGGTCTTTTCGTTCAACGACCTGCCGCGCGCCGACCTTGCTCAATATCGTCTGTTCATCTTCCCCGGCATCTTCGAGCTTACGCCGGGGAAAATGGATGTGCTCCGCAAACACGTCCTCCATGGCAACCGAACCGCGCTGTTCCTCTACGCGCCCGGCATCAGCGACGGCAAGAGCCTCGACCCCGCGCGCGTGAAGGCGTTGACCGGCACCGCGTTCAAGACGCCCGGCATCAGCGCCGTGCCGCGCGACAGTTGGAAGGCTGTCTATGTCGGTAGCTACGCAGACCTGACCCCGGCGGCGTTGAAGAAGGCCGCGAGAGAGGCCGGCGTCACGATCTATTGCGAGGACGAGGTTCCTGTTTACGCCAACGAGCGGCTCGTGACGGTCCACATGGCAGAAGGCGGCGAGAAAACCATTACCCTGCCCGTTGACTGTCGCCAAGTTCGCGAACTCTACACCGGCCAACTTCTGACGGTGAACGCGCGGCAATTCCGTTACACGTTCAAAACCCCCGACACGGCAATGTTTGAATTGATTCAGTAATCGAAGGAGAAACCAACAGAATGAAGACGAATGCTACTTGGATAATGGCGCTAATGTTCGCGCTTATCACCGCTGCTACGGCGCAGGTGATTGACACGTCGGAGACACGTGTGCAAACCACGCTCGACCCCGGATTGAAACGAATCGGAACCATCAAGCCCCGCAAAGTCGGCGAGATCGCCGGGCAGAACTGGTCAATCGGCTGCGAGACGATTGATCGCGATTTTACCAACTGGGATTCCTACAAAGATTATCTCGTGCCGCTCGGCATCAAGAAAATCCGGCTCCAAGGCGGCTGGGCCAAGACCGAGCGCGACCAAGGCAAGTATGATTGGCGCTGGCTGGATCGCATCATTGACGACGCGCTCAGCCGCGGGCTGGAGATTATCTTGCAGACCAACTACGGCAACCCGATCTACCCCGGCGGCGGCAGCCGCCATTTGTCGGGAGGCTTCCCAACTTCCGAGGAAGCGTGGGCGGCGTGGGACAAATGGGTCGAGGCGATGGCGACACGTTACAAAGGCAAGGTGCGCGACTGGGAGATGTGGAACGAACCAAACAACAACAAGGCCCACACGCCAGAAATAACCGCCGACGTCAACATCCGCACCGCCGAGATCATCAAGCGCGTCATCCCCGACGCACGCATCGCGGGCGGCGTGTTGAACTCACCCGCAGTGAAGTACGCGGAGGGCTGGCTGAAGCGGATCGCCGAGACGCAGAAACAGCCGCTCTTCACCTGGTTCATCTACCACGCCTACACGCGCAATCCCGACGAGAAACATTACGACGAGGTCGCGAAACTCAAGGCGTTGTTCCAGCAGTATGCCCCCACGATCAAACTCTGGCAGGGCGAAGCCGGCACGCAATCGGAGTTCTGCCTCGGCGGCGCGCTCAGCAAATATCCGTGGACGGAGTTGACGCAAGCCAAGTGGAACACGCGCCGGATGCTGGGCGATCTCGGCCACGATGTGGAGTCGCTCGTCTTCTCCATTGCCGACCTCGACTACAACCGTTGGGACGGCTACCAGCTTGGCGACATGGACCGCTACGGATTGGTCAAGACCGACAAACAATACCGGCTCCTCAAAGTGAAAATGGCCTACTACGCCGTGCAGAACCTCGTCGCGGTTTTCGACGACACGTGGCAGCGGGTGCCGGATTATCCGTGCGAAGTCCAGTGCGCAAAACCGCTGGCTCTCTACGCCTACAAAAAGAAACAAACAGGCGGGCATTTGCTGGTGTTCTGGGACAAGAGCGGTGTGCCATCAGACCGCAACGACACCACGCCCGCTGCGTTGAGCATCGCCAAAGGCTCGTTCACCGAGCCGGTCTGGGTGGACATCATCACCGGTGGCATCCACGTCATTCTAGAAGAGAAGATCGAGCGCACCGGCGAGAAGCTCGTCTTCAAAGACATTCCCGTTTACGATGCGCCCGTGTTCATCACTGACAAGGCATTAGTCCTGCCATGAAAATCACCAAAATAACGCCACTGATTTGTGAAGCGTACCGGACCAATTGGGTCTTTGTCCGCGTGGACACCGATGAAGGCGTCCACGGCGTCGGCGAAGCGACGCTCGAATACCGCGAGAAAACCGTGGCGGAGGCGATTGTCGAACTGGAGCGCTCATTCGTCGGCAAAGATCCGTCGCGCATCCAAGACCTTTGGCACACAGCTTATCGCGATGTCTATTTCCGCGGCGGACCAGTTTTCCAGAGCGCGTTGTCTGCCGTCGAGATGGCGTTGTGGGATATCAAGGGCAAGACGCTCGGCGTGCCCGTCTATGAACTGCTCGGCGGCAAAGTCCGCGACGCGATCAAGTGCTACGCCAACGGCTGGTTCGCGCCCGCAAAGGAACCAGCCGAGTTCGCCGCGAAAGCCAAGGCAGCCGTCGCTGCCGGGTTTCGTGGCCTGAAATGGGACCCGTTCGGCTCGGCGTATCTGTCCATCGAGCGCGCCGACTTGCGGAAGGCGCTCGAATGTGTCGAGGCCGTCCGCGCAGCGGTCGGGACGGATATCGAGTTGATGATCGAGGGCCACGGGCGGTTCGATATTGCGACAGCCGTGCGAATCGGACAGGAACTGCAACGCTTCGACATCCTCTGGTTCGAGGAACCGGTGCCGCCGGATAATCTCGATGCGCTGGCGGAAGTGAAACGGCGCGCAGGCGTGCCCATCGCCGCCGGTGAACGCCTCTACTCACGCTGGGAATACCAACAGTTCTTCCAGAAGATG
>VHCW01000171.1 GCA_016871575.1 Verrucomicrobiota bacterium | reverse complement strand
TACACGGCACTGACCAAGCACGACTTCCGGATTGATGCGGAACATCCGCCGCTGGTCCGGATGTGGGCGGCGTTGCCGCTGGCGTTCTCGCACGGCATCCGTTTCGATGAGGCGGGCCAATACTGGCAGAACGGGCCGCAATGGTTTTTCTGCCACCAGTTCATGTATCGTGACAACAGCGCGGACTGGATGCTATACCGGGCGCGGTTCATGATCGTGCTGCTCGGCGTGCTGCTCGGCGTGCTGTTGTTCTGCTGGGCGCGCGAACTGTTCGGGGTCTGGCCGGCCACGGGCACGCTGGCGTTGTACTGTTTCGAGCCGAACCTGCTGGCGCACTCGCGGCTGGTGACCACGGATTTCGGGTTGGTCTGTTTCGCCTTCGGCGCGGTCTATTTCCTCTGGCGGCTGACGCACCGGTTCAGCGTCGGTAACATCATCGGTATGACTTTGTTCTTTGTGCTGGCGCAGACGACGAAGTTCTCCGCGATTCTGCTCTGGCCGATCTTTTTTGCGCTGCTCATTGTGCTGGCGTTGTTGACCCGGCGGTTTCTTGCGACGCTCATCGTGGGCGTGCTGCTGGTTGTCGCGACCTACGCGGGCATCTGGGCGGTCTATGGGTTCCGGTACCGCGCCACCAACGCCACGGCGACGCGGTTTGCCTTTGAGTTCGAGAAGGATCCCCGCGTCCAATCGGCCGCGCCGACCTTGAGCAAGGCAACGCAATGGATCGCGGAACACCGGCTGTTGCCGCAAGCGTACGCGCAGGGATTCCTGCTCGGTCAAGCGAAGGCAAAGGTGCGGGCCGGCTATCTGGCCGGCGAATACAGCACGAAAGGCTGGTGGTATTATTTTCCGGTTGCGTTCCTGATCAAAACGCCGCTGGTGGTGACCGCGTTGTTCCTGCTCGGTGTCGGCGTCTGCCTCCGCAAATGGCGCAATGACCGGTTGTTCGCGATCGTGCCCATCATCGTGTTCCTCGGCGTGGCGATGATGGCCAACATCAATATCGGCCTGCGCCATATCCTGACCATTTACCCGTTCGCGCTGCTGCTGGCCGGTGTGGCGCTCGCGCGGTGGCCGTGGGCGCGGCGCATCGCGCCCTATGTGGCGGCGGCGGAACTCGCGCTGGTCTATCCGCATTGCATCGCCGCGTTCAACCTCATCGTTGGCGGGCCGTCGCACGGCGACAAATATCTCGTGGACTCGAACATTGATTGGGGGCAGGACTTGAAAGGGCTGAAACGCTGGATGGACAAGAACAAGGTGACGACGATCAACCTGAGTTACTTCGGCACCGCCGACCCGGCGTACTACGGCATCCGTTGCACGTACCTGCCCGGTGGACCGTTCTATGCCGAGCCGCAGGTGAGCGCGCCGCAGTTGCCCGGCTACGTGGCCGTGAGCCTGACGAACCTGCGCGGCGTCTATTTCAACGAGGAACTGCGCCGCCACTATGAGCGCTTGGCGGAACGCAAACCGGTGGCGCGCATCGGCCACTCGATCAACGTCTATTGGATCGAGCGCCCGTGGTGGTGATTACTCGTGCGGCTCGTCTTCGGACGGCGGGGCGTCTTCTTCGCTTTGCTCGTTCATCCGCTTGAGGACTTCGCTCATGTCCTCGACGGCGTTGAAGACTTTCTCGGTAACGTAGACCGGGCATTTCTGCTGGACGGCCAGCGCGATGCAATCGCTGGGTCGCGCGTCAATCTCGACGATCTTTTTGCCCAGCTCGTTCTCGGCGCAGAGGATGAGGCGCGCAAAATAGGTGCTGCTCTTGAGATCGTTGATGATGACGCGCTCGACGCGGACGCCCAGCCCCGCGAAGATGTGGCCGATGAGGTCATGCGTGAGCGGACGTTCCTTCGGCGTGTTGCGCAGGAACATCGTGATGGCGGCGCCGACGGAGTGGTCCACGTAGATGACAAACACTTTCGCGTTGTTGCCGAGAAACACGGCGCAGCCGTTGGGAGTCGGCAACACGCCGCGCACTTGGATTTCGATGACGCCGGTTTTCATGTCGCCCTAAAACAGCATGATCGCCGCCGCGATCACGGTCGTGTACAACCCCTGCGGATGACCGACCGCCGATTGGGTGATGTTGCTGACGCGGACAATTTTGCCGCTGAGTTGATAGACCTGCTCTTTCTCGTCCCAACTGGCGTCCTCGTTGAACTCGACGCCAAGCGTCGAGGCGAGCATCGCGGCGGCCATTTCCTCGGCGAAATTGCCGGCGGCAGTATCATTCATGCCGTAGCCGTGGAACTCGCTGAGGTACCCGTAGGCGTCCTCTTCCGCCGCCGCCGCGACGCCGATGCTGGAGGCGATGAGACGGTGCGGTTCATTCGTTGAGCAGCGCGCCACGACGGCAAACGTGATCTGCCCCGGCTGCAACAGCGATTCGCCTTGCTTGCGCGAGATGATTTTGCAGCGCGGCGGCAGGATGCTGGAAACGTGCACCAGATTGCACATGTGGATTCCGGCGTCGCGCAACGCCATCTCGAAGCTCCGCAACTCGTGCTTGTGCGTGCCAACACCCTTGGTCAAAAACAACCTCGATGGAACAAAGTGCATGCCTGATGTGGAGAAAAACAGATTTCGCCACTGATTGCAAGCCTTTCAACATGTTTGACAGAGCCAGCGACAAGCCACTATGATGCGCGTGGAGATTCGTAATCATGGCAAAACTTCATTTATTACCCGTACTGCCCGACAGCGAGCCATTCGAACTGCTCGAAACCATGGTGCTCATCGGACGCAAGCCCGACAACACGCTGCAAGTCGAGGACGGCAACGTCTCCAAGTACCACGCCCTGCTCGCGAAAACCGAGGAAGGCTACCGCATTTTCGACCTGCACTCCGCCAACGGCACCTTCGTCAACGACGAGCGCATTACCACCGTTCTCATCAAGAACAACGACACATTGCGCATCGGCCCGGCTGTCTTCCAATTCGAAGCAGATCCCGTGGTCACCGCCGCGCTGGCCCCGGGGGTGAAGCCAAAGATTCGGCTCGGCGCGCGCCTCGGCGCCAAACCGCTCGGACAACAACCCGAAGCCGCCACGGCAATCCCCGTCCCACCGGCTGCCGAAGCCACCGTCATCTCGCCGCCTTCCACACCGTCGCCAGAACCGATCCGGGTCTCCATCCCAGTCGTTGTGACGGAGGCCGCGCCGCCACTGGTTGCCACCATCGTGACCACCACGGCCATACCGGTTCAGGCTGTGCCCGTGGCCGAAGCCGCGACCGACGAGGCCGACGATGAGCAAGAACCGCTCGTTTCCATCCGCATCCCGGAAGAAAAGAAATCCATCCTCGCACCGCCGCCGCCAACCGACGCCACACCGGCGGAGCCTGAAGCAGCGCCCAAACCCCACCTCGGTTTCGGCCTGAAACGCGTTGCCGCGCCAACACCCGAACCACCCCCGCCAACGGCAGATGTCGAACCTCCTCCGCCACCGGCCACGGCAGAGTTGGAGCCGACACAACCGCCAACCGCAGAACGTTCGCTTCGCCCCAAACTGGGCGGCGGTGCCGGCGGCGGGACTCGCCTCAAGCTGAGAAAGTGAGACAGCGTCAGGACTTGCTGAACGTCAGCGCATCGGTCTTCTTGTCGGCGTCCACCTTGATCTTGTCGCCTTCCTTGAACTGACCGGCCAACACTTGCATCGAAAGCGCATCGAGCAGTTTCCGTTGGATGACACGCTTCAATGGACGCGCGCCAAATACCGGGTCGTAACCTTCCTTCGCCAGCAACGCCTTCGCGGCATCGCTCACTATCAGCGCAATGTGCTGGTCGGCGAGCCGTTTGATGACGCGCGCGAGTTGGATTTCCACAATCTGTTTGATCTGCTCGATGCCGAGCTTGTGGAACACGACAATCTCGTCCACCCGGTTCAGAAACTCCGGCCGGAACTGCCGTCGCAATTCCTCACGCACCAATTTCTCGATGTCGCCCACCTCATCCTGATAATGTTGGCTGCCGACGTTGCTGGTCATGATGATGACGGTGTTCTTGAAATCAACAATCCTCCCCTGCCCGTCCGTCAACCGGCCGTCGTCGAGAATTTGCAGCAGCACGTTGAACACATCGTGGTGCGCCTTCTCGATCTCGTCAAACAACACCACCGCGTACGGCCGACGCCGCACCGCCTCCGTCAACTGCCCGCCTTCCTCGTACCCGACATATCCCGGCGGCGCGCCGATGAGTCGTGCAACTGTGTGTTTCTCCATGTATTCGCTCATGTCAATCCGCACCATCGCCGCCTCGTCGTCGAACAAAAACTCCGCCAACGCCCGCGCCAGTTCCGTCTTCCCCACCCCAGTCGGGCCGAGAAAGATGAACGAGCCAATCGGCCGGTTCGGGTCCTGCAATCCGCTCCGCGCCCGGCGCACAGCGTTGGAGACGGCAGTAACGCCGTCATCCTGCCCAATGACGCGTTGCTCCAGTCGTTTCTCCATCTGGAGCAACTTCTCGCGCTCGCCTTCGAGCAGTCGCGACACCGGGATGTGCGTCCACGCCGCCACGACCTCGGCGATGTCGTTCTCCGTGACTTCCTCCGCCAACATCCCACCGGTCTTTTGGAGCTTCGCATCGGCGGCCTTGAGTTTCTTCTCCAACTCCGGCAACCGGCCATACTCCACCTCGGCGGCCTTGCTCAGGTCACCGGTGCGCTTCGCTTGCTCGGCTTGTTCCTTGGAAAGCTCAATAGCCGACTTCAAATCGCGAATCTCGGTGACAACGCCCTTCTCGTTCTGCCATTGCGTCTTCAGTTTCTTGCTCTGCTCCTGCAAATCCGCCAGCTCGCGTTCCAGCTTCGCCAGCCGCTCCTTGCTCGCCTTGTCGGACTCCTTCTTCAACGCTGTCCGTTCGATCTCCAACTGCATCACGCGCCGCTCGATCTGGTCAATCTCCGTCGGCATCGAGTCCAACTCGATCCGCAGCCGCGACGCCGCCTCGTCCACCAAGTCAATCGCCTTGTCCGGTAGAAACCGGTCGCTGATGTACCGGTGCGACAACACCGCCGCGCTTACCAACGCCGCGTCTTGAATCCGCACGCCGTGATGAACTTCGTACCGCTCCTTCAGCCCGCGCAAAATCGCAATCGTGTCCTCGACAGTCGGTTCGCCAACCACAATTGGCTGAAACCGCCGCTCCAGCGCCGGGTCCTTCTCGACGTATTTGCGGTATTCATCCAGCGTCGTCGCGCCGATCGTGTGCAACTCGCCGCGCGCGAGCGACGGTTTGAGCATGTTCGCCGCGTCCACTGGCGCGCCTTCCGCCTTGCCCGCGCCGACCACCGTGTGCAACTCGTCAATAAACAGAATGATCTTCCCTTCGCTGGCGATGACTTCCTTCAGGAACGCTTTCAACCGGTCCTCGAACTCACCCCGGTACTTCGCGCCCGCCAACATGGCCCCGATGTCCATCGCCACGACACGCTTCTCCTTCAATCCCTCC
>VHCW01000170.1 GCA_016871575.1 Verrucomicrobiota bacterium | reverse complement strand
CCTCGCTGGATCGTGCGAAAAGCGGTTTCGAGCGAGGAGCCATCGCGCGAATCGTCGCCAAAGGTGGACACGTAGAACGTCTGCACAGCCCACACGGGCAGCGCAAACCCCATCGCTAACAACAATAATCCAATCCGGGAACCTCCGGTAACTATCTTTCGGAACTTTGTTGAGGGTTGTGATTCGGTTTGTTGGTTGGTTTCAGTCATTGTGACTCCTTCGGTGGTTGGTTTCATTGTCCTGACTCTTTGATTTTGCCGCATTTATACCCGCCGCGCCGTGCGCTGCCAACGCCGGAGTACCGAAGCGGGACGCTGCACCGGCCCCCGGCTTTCACCTTGCGCCGCGTGGCGGCGGGCGGTAACGTGGCGGTCAGGCAGCGACCGGCTGCGCGATTTGTTCTGGCATAAAATGATAAGAAATTGCTTTTCAGAGGGGCTTCGCAACGGCGCCAGCAGGGGGGTTAAATGATAAGAAATTGCTTTTCAGAGGGGCTTCGCAACGGCGCCAGCAGGGGGGTTAATGCCCGGACTCTGGAAAAGCCAAGCGGCTCACCCTCAGCGTATTCGTGCACATACCATCCATGGTCAGAGTAGCGTAGGACCGAATGCAATACTTCTCGAACCAAAGCGACCGCATCACCAGCGGTGTCAATAAAGTGAACCACGCGATAGCTTGTCACCTTATCGCCTAAAAACCTAGCAACAGTAACCGGTTGCGCACAATCCATGTAGCGTTTTGTCTTGGCGCCCATCAAAGCCTGGTTTTCGGGTGTGTTTGTATTGCCGAGCCAGAAAGCGCGACCACCGATGTAGCAGTCGACGTTGCGCCAGTCATCAGAAGCGTTCCCGGACCACAATGGACTCTCGAAGCCCTCAAGGAATTCGTCATTCTTGCTCGACCTGACGTATTTCGGCGGCGGGATCATGTTGTATTTCGTTCCTGCCGCGCGATACGCGGCGCGCTGTGACGCGCGCAGCGCCTTGTACCACGCTTCCGTCTCCTCTTCAGATTTCTTGAAAGTCCGTATCATATCTGCCGTCACAGGGTCCTTCATCTGTTCGTGCCGAAGCCAAGCGCGACGACCAAAGAATATCGCGATGCCGATGACGGCGAACACCAGCGCCGTGACCACCATGACCTTGATGCATTTCATCATGACACCATTAGGAAATCCTCAGCGGCGAGAGCCAGCCGCCGATGACGAGCGATTCGTCTCGATCCGAATCGGCAGTTTCAGATTCACAGGACGAACTGGTGAACTGGAATCCGGCAATATCTCTCGCGGAACACACCTGATATTCCACCAATAGGTGCCATCGCAATCCTGCGCTATCAGGATACCGCTTCCACTACACTGCAAAAAACCCTCGCGGCCATTTCGGTACTTCAGAACCGCCTGCACCGTGACTATCGGCGAGACCGAGTACTCCTCTCTATGTTCCAGCGTCGGAGACTGACCAGAGACTTGGCTAGGCGAACATATCACAGAACCTAACGCATCTTGGACTCCCACAATGGCAGCATTAGCAAAACAAAAATCGTAATAGGTGATTCGGAAGCCTGTTATCTTGTCACCAAGAAAATCGGCAACGGTGACTTCATTAGTTGACTCCTGAAAGCGTTTTAATTTGGCTTCCGCCTGTTTTTCTGATTGGAGTGTGAAGCGATTCCGGAAATCAACAGTCATCCTTGAGGGCTGGCTAAACTCTACGAAACTTTTGTTCGTCTGCGCCGAACATGGACACACCAGCACACCGAGAAGGGCCAGAAATATCCCCACGAGTAGACTGATTCTGATGCTGTTCATCAGTCTCATGGCAAGCGAAGTATAGCGGATGTCCTTCGCCTCGGCAATTCTTCTTTGCGGGCACCGGTTTCCAAGAAATTTGCTGGATTTCCGCGGATTGTGAGGGTTTCGAGGGCCCCCGACGGGGTTTGCAGGGCTACGTTTGCCGCAGGCATGGCTGCAAATGCGTTCGGAAGCCCTGCGTCGGACTTCGGAAGGGCTTCCAAAGCCTTTGGCAGGGTTGCGGGACACTTTCGCAGGGCTGCATTGGCCTTGGGAAGCCCTGCTAACGTCCTCGGAAGGGCTGCCATAACGATTCGTACAGCTAATGATAAGAAATTGCTTTTCAGAGGGGCTTCGCAACGGCGCCAGCAGGGGGGTTAAACTTCGTCGGCGAGTAGCCGTAGGCGTTATAGGAGAAGAAGGTGTGGCAGTGAACGTTGTGATGGTCGGTCAACGGCGGCAGCTTGATGCGGCCGTCGCGAGCCAGCCCCAGCAGTTTCAGCAACGCCTCCCGTCGCGACGCCGGGTTGAAGCTGTCGAGTTGATGTTCGAGTTGAATGATGTGCGATTCCATTGCGGGCGAAGCTTATAACAGAGCTTGTGCCGTCCCGGCAAAAAGAAACTTCGGTCAGCGGCACGCTCCCGCCCGGGGCGGCTGGGCAGGAGTCTTGATGAAACAAGCCGCCACGATCCCGATGACGGCGCAGATCGCAATGAATATCCAGCCGGGCGTGTAGTCTTTCGCGCCGTCCTTCACGACCACCAGGGCGCTGAAAATCTTGGTGGCGAACGCCGCGGCGATGTAGCCGCAGCAGTTCACGAAGCCCATCGCCTTGCCATAAACCTCCGGCGTGAAAATCTCCGCGGGCACGGCGAGGATCGGTCCCCACGCCATGTTGGCGAAGAACCCCATGCCGCACAGCGCCAGCACCAGCAGGCCGGGTGCGCCCGTCTTCAGCGAGGCGAGCAACAGCAGAAACGGAATCAGCCCAGCGAAACAGACGATGATCATGACGCCGCGCCTGTTACGAAACAATTTGTCCGAGAGCCACGACGACGCGAAACTTCCCACCGCCGCGGCGACGAAATAGAGCGCGTTCCACAGGCCCATCGTTGCCAGCTTGAAACCGAAATTGTCGGACAGATAGAGCGGAACCCAAACCAGCGCGCCCCAGTAGGCGATCTGCATGACGATCGCGACGAGGACCACGGCCATGTAGCTGCGGTTTCTGAAGAAGTCGAGGAACGAGAAGTTCTTCGTCGCCATGATTTGCTGCTGGGCGTTCTTGAAATCGTCGCCCTTCAGAACCCCGGATGCCAACTCATCCTGGTACGAGTGTTCCAATTCCTCGCGCGTGATGTTCTTGTAGTCCTCGGGCCGGTCGAAAACGAACAGCGCGATCAATATCAACGGCGCAACACCAGCGGCGGCACTGATGAAGAACACAGGCCGCCAGTCGCCAAAGTGAACGGTGAGTTGGGTGGCGATGACGCTCGCCCACGCCGGCGTCAGGATCCACGCCAGCGACAACAACGCCTGTGCCCGCGCGCGACCGTCTTTGTTGAACCAGCGCATCAGGATTCGCGCCGACGGCACGAGTTCCGTGCCGATGAGCAGGCCGAACAACGCCATCCGGAAGAAATACTCCCCCGGCGTCTTGATGAACCCCATCCAGCCGGCCATCAACGACCACGTGACAATCGAGAACAGCAACAGCCGCTTCGCCCCAAACCTGTCGGTCAGAAAGCCGGAGATGACTTGGGCGGGCGCGTAGAAGATCATCATCAGGAACGCGCCGGTGCCGATGTCAGTGGTCGTCAGGCCGATGTCCTTGGCGAACCGCGGCGTCAACACGGTGGCGATGACGCGATCGAGCCACTGAATGCTGTACGCGAACAGGAGGACGCCGGCGATTGTCCAGCGGTAGGGGAGTTTGGTTGTCATTTTCAGTACGCGCCGAACTCGTGGGCGGCGTCGAACATCGCGATGATGTTCTCGGGCGGCACGTTCGCTTGGATGTTGTGGACTTGGTTGAACACGTAGCCGCCGCCGGGGCTGAAGATTCGCACGCGCTCCTTCACGTGCTCGCGAATCTCGGCCGGCGTGGCTTTGCCGAGCACGTGCTGCGTGTCGCAGCCGCCGCCCCAGAACACCAAGCGATCGCCGAACTCTTTTTTCAACCGCGACGGGTCCATGTTGGCAGCGGAAGTTTGGACGGGGTTGAGGATGTCAACGCCTGCCTCGATGAAATGTGGGATCAGATTGTAGATCGAGCCGCACGAGTGGAGGAAGGTCTTCCAGTTTGTGTTGGCGTGAATCCAGTCGCAGAGTTTCTTGTAGTGCGGCTTCATCATCTCGGCCCAGAGTTCGGGCCGCAGGAACTCGCCGCGTTGCGTGCCGCTGTCGTCCGCCGCGATGCCCCACCCGAAGACGTAATCGCCCGCGGATTCCTTCACGAGCTTGAGGCACTTGATGCTGGCTTCCACGGAGCGATTCATGATGTCGTGGCAGGTTTCCTTTTCGGTCATCAACATCATCATCCACTCGTCGGTCAGGCCCTGCGTGACGTTGCTAGTGCGGTCGGTGATCAAACTCAGGCCGAGGAAACAGACGCCGAATCCCCAGCCGAGAATCGCGTAGTCGGTGTTCCGGTACAGGTGTTGGCCGTAGTTGCGCAGCAGCGCAAGATGCTCGTCGGGGATGTCCGAGATGGGACGGAACTTGTTCGGGTCAATGCAATCACCTTGGTTGAACGACGTGTCGTCGAAATAGTAGCCGCCTTTTGGCATCTGGAACGACGTCGGCGAGCCGTCAGCGTTGAGTAAAATCCAATTGCCCGCGGCGTCCTCGGCGATGCGCGTTCCCGGCGGAAACAGCACGTTGGTGCCGTCGAACAGCCGTCGCGGAATCCATTCGCTGTCCGGCCGGCTCAGCGGCAACACGCACGACAAATCCAGCGGCACCACGTCCACGTGGAGCCGTCGCAGCACTTGGTCTTCGAGCGCCGCGATCATGAAGCGCGTGTCAATGACTTTCGTCGGAGTCGCGATGCCGAGCGTGCGTTTGACCTTGTCGTAGGCAATCGAGGCGACAGTGGAGGCTTTCATGCCGCCGAGGTCAATCGGCACGCGGTCGGGGACTTGATGGTTGACGGCTTTGAGGACTCGTTCACGTGATGTCATGGCGGGCGCTCCTTGTGGTTGTGTCAGTCGAACCATTCGTCCTTGGGATCGAAGGCTGGAAAAACGAAGATTGCAATCTTCAGCTTGCCCACGGCGCGGTGGCGGCAGCCGGGCTTGATGAAATGATAAGAAATTGCTTTTCAGAGGGGCTTCGCAACGGCGCCAGCAGGGGGGTTAATTCCACACTTCTTGCAATAGAAAACCTGGAAATACTTACCACTAATAGAGTCGTAATTGTTTAATTTTCCAGAATTCCTACCCCCACAAAACTCACAGACAAATGCACCAACATCATTATTTTTCACGCCAACGATGACAATCTTAGGATTTAGCCAACCGATAACAGGTTTGAGCACCTTTAAATTTAATACCGCCGAAATCATATCATAGATTTTAGACTGAGGGCCGATAACAATACCATTAAACTCCAATAGACTGATATTCATATATTTAGCAAGCAATTCCCGATATACACCAGGTCTTCCAAAACGCAATAATCCTCTTTCGTTTGGGTCAAAATAATGAGTTATCCATATGA
>VHCW01000169.1 GCA_016871575.1 Verrucomicrobiota bacterium | reverse complement strand
GTCGGTCCACCAGTCGGCAGTCTATATCGGGGTGATGACCAGCGGGTTTCTCGGCGGGGCGATTGCCGAGCGGTTCGGCTGGCGGGCGGCGTTTTACGTATTCGGCGGCGTGGGGATTCTGCTGGGTTTGGTGTTTCTGGTGCGGCTGAAGGACGCGCCGCGGGAGACGGGGCCGGTGGAAGCCAAGGTTGGGCTGTTTCAGGACCTGACGATCCTGTTTCGCGTGCCGACGGCGGTGCTGTTGGCTGTCGGGTTCACGGCCATTGTGTTCGTGAACAACGCCTACGTGACGTGGGCGCCGCGGTTGTTGCAGGACAAGTTCGGTTTGCCGATGACGCAAGCAGGCGGCTACGCGATGTTCTTCCACCACATCACCGCGATGGTGGCGGTGTTGGTGGGTGGGCACTTGTCCGACCGCTGGGTCCGTCGCAATCCCAACGCCCGGCTCCAGATGATGACCGTGGCGATGTGGGCGGGTGCGCCGATGATCCTCGCGCTCGGCTTGATGCCGACCGCCGCGGGCGTGTATGTGGCGATGGCGTTGTTTGGGTTGTGCCGCGGCCTGTACGAGTGCAACACGCACGCGGCGTTGTTCGACGTGATCGCTCCTCGGTTCCGCGGCTCCGCCGTGGCGATTCAAGTGATGGTGGGCTTCGTCATCGGCTCAACGTCACCGGCGTTGCTGGGTTGGTTCTCAGACCGCTTCGGCTCCGCGCGCGGGCTGGCGTTTGGATTCAGCGCCTTCTCGGCTGTCTATGTTGTCGGCGGGCTGGCCGTCGCTGCCGCGCTGCTCTGGACGGCCCACCGCGACCGCATTCACGAAGCTGCTGCATAAACCGCCAAGCCGCTGACGGAAGCGTTGCATTTGCCGTGTTGAATGGTTATGGTATAGCCCAGAAACGGAAAGCACGCTCATGCTGACATCCATTGAAGCTACCATTGAGAAAGACGGAGTGGTTCGTCTGAAAGAGCCGATCCATTTAGACCGCCCGTGCCGTGCGATTGTGACCATCGTGGATGAACCGGCCATCGCAGAAACAGCGCTGTTGAGCGAGCCGTCGCTCGGTGAGGACTGGAATCGTCCCGAGGAGGATGCGGCGTGGTCACACCTGCAATCCAAACGGTAGTCCTCGTCCAGTTTCCCTTTTCGGATCTCACAGCCACCAAACTGCGCCCTGCACTCGTCTTGGCTGCCGCTGGTCGAAACGACTGGGTGTTATGTCAACTCACCAGCAACCCATACGCAGACACCGCCTCCGTGCGAATTGACGACGCCGATTTCATCAGCGGCACGCTTCAACGACCCAGTTTCGCCCGGCCCGGCAAGCTGTTCACCGCCAACACGGCCTTGATCACGGCTGAAATCGGCAAGCTCAAACCCAACAAACACCGGCAAATCATCGCTGCTGTCGTCGCGCTACTGGAAGGTCGCGCGCCGTAGTCGTTTCTTTCTCCGGTGGAACTGCACACTCGCATTGACTAGCCTGCAGCGTAAACCGACAATATGTTTTCCGGCGGTACGTCAGGTTGGAATAGATGGGCGGGACCAAGGATGTAGCCGGTGCCGAATACCTCACAGTACCGACGCACTTCCGCCTCGACTTCGACGGGTGTTGCTTTCGGAAGCAGGTTCTGCATGTCAATGCCGCCGTGGAAACACAGTCGGTCGCCGAACGCGTGCTTGAGATTTTCCGGCTGCATCTCCGGACAGGTCGGTTGAATCGGGTCGAGCACGTCCACGCCACACTCGATCAGGTCAGGAATGAACGGCCAGATCGTGCCACAACTGTGAAACAGTGCCTTGCCGCCGAGAGCGTGGATGCAATCGGTCATCTCCTTCAAATACGGTGCGATGAACTCGCGGAACATCGCCGTCGAGATGAGCGGCCCGCGTTGTGTGCCGAGGTCGCTGATCACCAGATAAAGATCAATCCGCCCGTTCGTGATCTCCGCCGCGCGCGTGTAGTCTTCCCGGTAGAAGTCGGTGAACTTTCGTGAGAGAAAGTGGACCCAGTCCGGTCGTTCCGCCATGTCGAGGAACATATCCTCCCAGCCGCGCACCAACGCCGGTCGCTGCCAGATGTCGGCGAAACCGTAGAGCAACGCGTGCTGTTCGTAGCGCGCGCACTGCGCGTTAAGCTGTGAGCGGTCGAGACAATCCGGCGTCGGCCAGGGGAAAGATTCCAATTCCAAGAATCTGCTCGCGCCAGTCAATGCCCCTTTGGCGTCTTCGCGCATCGGCCCCCACGGCGTCGGCTTGTAAACGTAACGCTCGCCCCAGAAGTTCTGGAACAGGCCATCGCCCACCTCGCGCTCCGCCGGCGCGGACGCTTCGAGATGCCGCACGTCCACACCGAGTGAGTCGAGCAGACGGTCCTTGTCGTGGTGGCCTACGTGCTCAAACAACCGCTGCATCGCCGGCGGCTCGGCCCAAAAATCGCGCGGCGTGCGGTCCGGTTGTTCATACCGCAGCGCCGCCAACACTCGTTCGCGGGGATTCATTGCCGGCGCTCTTTCTGCCACGGCACCGCGCCGCCGCGTTGGATTTGGTTGTACAGTGCTATCGCAAGCTCGCGGACGCGGGGCTTTTCTTTCGCGGCGAGATCGGTGGTTTCCTGCGGGTCGCGCTTAAGGTTGTAAAGCTCCGCCGGCCCGAATGGGTTGTCGTAAACCAGCTTCCACTCGTCACGGACCAACGCCTCGATGGTCTTGCCGCCAAAACGCGCGGCGCCTCCCTCGCGCAAGACGAAGTAGAGATCGCGTTTCGTTTCCGGTTGCGGCTGGCCAAGCAGCATCGGCAGGAAACTCACGCCGTCAATGTCCGACGGTGGTTTGAGGCCGGCGATTTCGCAGCATGTAGCGAAGATGTCCATTGAGAGCGCGATGTGTTTCGTGGTACTGCCGGGTTTGATATGGCCGGGCCAACGCGCGATACCGGGCACGCGGATGCCGCCTTCATAGACGTGCGTCTTGCCGCTGCGCCACGGGCCGTTGTTCGCGCCGTCGGTCAACATCCCGCCGTTGTCGGAGGTGAAGATGACCAGTGTGTTGTCGGCGAGTTTCAGCCGGTCAAGCGTGTCGAGCACCTTGCCGATGCCGTCGTCGAAATGCTCGATGAGCGCGACCAGTCCCTGCCGTTTTGGATCGCTGGAAGGCTCGCGCTGTTTCACTTTCTCCAACCACTCCGGCGGCGGCTGGATCGGGTTGTGCGGCGCGTTGTAGGCGAGATAGAGGAAGAACGGCTTGCGAGACCTTGCGCGTTCACCGAGATAATCGCACGCCCACCCGGTGAAGATGTCGGTGGAGTGCCCTTTCGGGTCCACCACGTCACGATTTCGCCGCATGAAGTTCTGGTCGTGGCGCAAATGCGTCCAGTAATCATCCATCATGTCGCCAAGGAACCCGTGAAAGAAATCGAAGCCGCGCTCATTGGGCGTGTTGGGCGAGGCAAGACCGAGGTGCCACTTGCCGACGATGGCGCTGTGGTAGCCGGCGCGTTTGAGCACCTGCGGCAACAGCGTGGCGCGGGGCGAAAGCCAGCCCCATGAATTGTCCTCCCGATAGCGGATGACGCCCGGCACGCCGACGCGATCCGGATAACAACCGGTCAACAGCGCGGCGCGCGTGGGCGAACAGGCGCAGGAGTTGGCGTAGAAGTTCTCAAACGTCATTCCCTCGCGACAAAGCCGGTCAATGTTCGGCGTGCGGATGTCTTTCGTTCCAAACGCCGAGTAATCGCCCCGGCCGAGATCATCGGCGAGAATGACGAGGATGTTGGGCGGCGGCGCGGCCAGCGCGGGACATGCCAGCAGAACAGCAAGCAAAACTCGTTTCATTTTCATTGCCGTTCAAATGCCGCGTCGAACACGTGGGCGGCCGTCGGGAACCCCAGCTTGCGGACGAACTCGCACGCTTCCTTCGCACCGTGTTCGCGGTCCATCCCGCTGTCTTCCCACTCAACCGACAACGGCCCGCGATACTTGATGTCGTTCAACGCGCGGATAATCTCCTCGAAGTTCACACTGCCGCGGCCAAGCGTACGGAAATCCCAGGCGCGCCGCGGATCGCCAAACGTCAGGTGACTACCGAGAATCCCGCGTCGCCCGTCAAACCGAACGATGGCGTCCTTCATGTGGACGTGATAGATGCGATCTGGAAACGCGCGGATGAACTCCGCCGGGTCCACGCCCTGCCAGATCAAGTGGCTCGGATCGAAGTTGAATCCGAACTCCGGCCGGTGATTCAACGCCTTCAACGCCCGCTCGGCACTGTAGAGATCAAACGCGATCTCCGTCGGATGCACTTCGAGCGCGAACTTCACGCCGCACTCGCCGAACACGTCGAGGATCGGGTTCCAACGTTCCGCCAACAGCCGGTAGCCGTCCTCGATCATCGCCGTCGGCACCGGCGGGAACGAATACCACAGATGCCAGATGCTCGACCCGGTAAATCCGGTCACCACCTTCGCGCCGAGCTTCCGCGCCGCGCGTGCCGTGTTCTTCATTTCTTCCGCCGCGCGACGGTTCACACCAGCGGGGTCGCCGTCGCCCCAGATCTGCGGCGACAACAGCGCGCGATGCCGCGAGTCAATCAAGTCCAGCACCGCCTGCCCGGCAATGTGGGCGCTGATGGCGAACACCTCCAGATGATGTTGCTTGAGCAACGCCCGTTTCCGTTCGCAGTAGTCCGGCTCGGCCAACGCCTTGTCCACCTCGAAATGATCGCCCCACGCCGCCAGTTCGACGCCGTCGAATCCAAATGCGCGCGCTTTCGGGGCGAGCACTGTCAACGGCAGGTCCGCCCATTGTCCTGTGACCAACGTAATCAAACGACTCATGGTTGTTTCTCCTTTTCTTTCAGTTCAATCGTATCGGTTGTTCCCCTAAACTCCGGTCCGCCGGCGGCGTGCAGCGCAGCCAGCGGCGCGAGCAGCAGGGCGGTGAGGAGTGTGATGATTGGTTTCATTTCATTCTTTCACGGCGACTTTTTCAAGCCCTCCCACTTCACATCCCAACTCCCGTCATCGGGAAAACCGGGGGCGTGCCTATCGGGACAGCCATCCCACCCGGCTGTCATCATCGCCACGGCCCAGAGAAGACCGCCATTGCCGGGCAGATACCAGCCACCGCAGAAACCACTTTCGGAATACCTGTTCTTGCTCGACTTGTTGAGCAGCCAGTCCACTGCTTCGCCTGGCTTGCCCAGCCGGGCTGCCGTCATTGCCATCATCGGATAGTCGCAGCCCCAGAGATTGCCTTTCCATTCGTCCGAACGCAATTGCCGGGCGGCCCGTTCATAGGTCTTCTCCATGATGGCGGGCTCGATCATGGATCCGCGAATGCAACCATATACCTCGAACCATGCCGGACGCAGCCATCGGGAGCCGTTCTGGTTCCAGACTTGGGGATGGGATTCGGCATCGATGTACACCCCATCGACCACCGGTGGCCGCGACAGCTTGGCGAGGATGCGATCCCAGGACGGTTCGCGCGGCAGGCCAAGCCGCTCACGCCATCTCTGGGCGATGTCCAAACTCATCGCC
>VHCW01000168.1 GCA_016871575.1 Verrucomicrobiota bacterium | reverse complement strand
CTCTGGAGGGGGCGAAGAAGAAGTACGGCAAACACTGGGTGGACGTCATCCGTGATCTGCCGGACACGGCTCCGGGAAAGAAACGCTATGCGGAGTTCATGGCCGCACCGGGACCGCACGACGACCACGCCTTCCTGCGGCTCATCGCCCGGGAGTTGTATTCAGAGTCTGCGGCCGCTTTCAAAGAACATGACCCGCAGCGCCTGATCTTCGGCGAGCGCTACAACGGGTTTAACACGCCGACCGAGGTGCTGGAGGAAGCCGCCAGGTATGTGGATGTGGTTTCCGTCCAGCCCTATGAGGGCACATTCGGCGCTGAGAAGTTCGATGCGCTTCATGAACTGACCGGCAAGCCGATCCTCATCAGCGACTGGAACGTGAGTTTCAAGACGGAAGCCCGCCCGGTTACGATGTGGCCGCAGTTCCCCACGCAGGCGGCAGCGGCGGAGGCGTACGAGAAGTATCTGCGCGACGCCTTCGCAAAGCCCTACATCCTGGGCTACTTCAAGTGCCAGTATTGGGATCAGGTCCTGCCGACGGGCATGCTGAAGCAGGGACTGCGGCAGGCCGATGGCAAGCCCTACGAGGAGTTTGTCGGACTGCTTACGAAGATCCACCAGCGACTGATTGAACAACTGGAAAAAGAAGGGCGACTGGCGCGATGGCAAAAGGCCTTCCCCGAATACGCTTCCATGTCTCAACCGCAGACCCCGACGGCGGGCGTCCGGAAAGCCGCCACAGAACAGGTCGCGCCGACTGCCGTTCCCACTCGGGCACACAGTGGGAATTCCGGCGAAACGGTCACCGACATTGACGGCAACGTTTACCACACGGTCAGGATCGGCGATCAAGTGTGGCTTAAGGAGGATTTGAAAACGACCCGTTTTAATGACGGCACGGCGATTCCGTATGTCACCAGCGACGCGGAATGGGGAGCCATCAACACGCCGGCCTACTGCTGGTATGACCACGATATCAGGCACAAGAACGACTACGGCGCGTTGTATAACTTCTGGGCCGCCTCGTCCGGAAAACTGGCGCCGAAGGGATGGCATGTGCCGTCGGCGGATGAATGGAGGACGTTGGTGGAATTTGTGCGCAAGGAACCGGGCGGAAACCAGCCGGGGTCAAGACTGCGGGAAAGAGGACTCGATCATTGGATCATCCAAAACTGGAACGCAACGGACGACTACGGCTTTTCGCTGCGAGGCGGAGGCTACCGGCTCTGGACGGGCTATGGATTCGACGACTTTGGCACCTACTACAATGCCTTCTCCACCACGCCGAATCCCAGCCTGTCGCACAGCGCGTGGATCTTCAGCACCTACAGCCTCGACAGCGGCGCCGGCGTGTATCCGGACAGAAAGCACAACGGCTTCAGCATCCGTTGCATCAGGGGTGAACCGCTCCCTGCGCGCGACGTTCAACAGTCTGCGATGTCGGACATCAAAGGTGCGGGCGCGTTCACGGCCCCGGCCAACATGGTGTCCATCCCGCCGGGCAAGTTTTTGATGGGCAGCCCGAAGAACGAAGCGGACCGCTATCCCGATGAGTCTCCGCAGATGGAGGTGACCATCAGCCAAGGGTTCTGGATGGCGAAATATGAAGTGGCGCAAGCCGAGTATCTGGCGTTGATGGGAACAAATCCGAGCCATTTCACCGGCGACACAAACCGCCCTGTGGATTCCGTGTCGTGGTCCGACGCGACGAATTTTTGCGCGCGACTTACGCAGCGTGAGCGGGCGGCGGGACGCATTCCGGCCAGCCTCGCGTATCGGTTGCCGACGGAGGCGGAATGGGAATACGCGTGCCGCGCGGGGACGACCACGCGCTTTCACTACGGCGACGATCCGGGTTACACGAACCTGACGCACTACGCGTGGTATCGCCAGAACGCCGGCTTCACGACGCATCCGGTCGGCCAGAAGCGCCCCAATCCGTGGGGTCTCTATGACATGCTCGGCAACGTTTGGGAGTGGTGTCAGGACTGGTATGGCGCTTATCCTGGCGGGAGCGTCGTTGACCCGCAAGGGCCGGCTAAGCCCGGCATGAACAAGCAGCGCGCGATGCGCGGCGGCGATTACTTCAACCCTGCTCAGCACTGCCGCTCCGCGCTTCGCGGCTATGACTTCATCCCGAAGCACGCCTGGCCGCCGGATTTTGGTTTTCGCGTCGTGCTGGCCGCGAGCCAACCGTCCGCCGAAACGGCTGCCGCGCCAGCGCAGTCTGCGGAAAAGAACGCGCCAAGCGGCCAACGCGGCAAGGGCGGTGGCGGCACTGTGCAGGAGCGGTTCGATCAAATGGCCGCCACGCTCGGTTTGTCCGATGAACAAAAGAACAAACTGATGGAATTGCAGCGTGCTCAATACCAGCAAATGCTCAGCGGCCAGAGTGATCAGACGCCGCAGCAACCGATGGAGCAGTTCAAGAAATTCCGCGCGGAACTCGAACAGAAAGTTAAGGAGAGCAAAATACTGACAGATGAGCAGTTCGCCAAGTGGAAGGAATTCCAGTCGCAGCGTTTCACCGGCGGCGGCAAAACGAGTGGTGCCGGGACCATGCCGAAGCGGACGAGTCCTGCGCCCGAGAAACCTGCCCAGCCCGAAGCACAGAAGCCAAAGCCGGCCGTCGCTCCCGCCAGCGTGACTCCGCCGGCCTCCGTCAAGCCGGTCGCGAACATGGTGTGGATTCAGCCGGGAACATTCACCCAGGGAACCGCCAAGGGAGCCGACGCCGAAGCCTACCCTGATGAATCTCCGCCACGCGAGGTGACGATCTCGAAAGGTTTTTGGATGGGGAAGTTCGAGGTGACGCAGAAAGAGTATCTGGCGATCATGGGTGCCAACTGCAGTTTCTTCGACGGCACTCCTCGAACCAGCAAACGCTCAGGAAAGACATTCGATTTCGGCGGTCCGAATCTCGAGCGACCTGTGGATAGCGTGAGTTGGTCAAACGCTGTCCGCTACTGCACGTTGCTCACCGAGCGCGAGCGCGCAGCGGGCCACATCCCGCCAACGTGGGCCTACCGGCTGCCGACAGAAGCGGAATGGGATTATGCCATCCGCGCGGGCACTACGACACGTTACCACTTCGGCGACGATCTCGACCACACGCTCATCAAGCAGTACGAGTGGGTCGGCGTGAACAAACGCGGTCAGGATCCAAACACCGGAACCGCTCCCACTCAGCCCGTTGGCCAATTGAAACCAAACCCGTGGGGACTCTATGACATGGGCGGCAATGTTTGGGAATGGGTTTGGGACCTGTATGCCCAATTCCCGCGCAGCGGCAATGCCGTTGTTGATCCGCTCGGCACAGAACCCAATCTGCAAACGAAGCACGCGCTGAAAGGCTGCGGCGCCAACAGCCCTCCTCGCTGGGCCCGCTCAGCCGCTCGCGGATATGACCCCCTCGACAACAAAGGGGCCTTGCACGAATTGGATCTGCCGCATACCAACAACTACACCGATCACTGGCTCCCGACCGGGTTCCGGATCGTCTTGTCGGAAAGGCTGTTTGATCAATGAAGATGACATCCTTACTTGTCGCAGTCATCGGGACGCTGGCGCTGGCCGCACCGCCACGCCGGGCGGAACTTGCCGGGAGTTCAAAGGTTTGGGAAACTCTGCGCCGGCTCTTTCCAAGCCTTGGAGAATCACGGCACACAAACTTCCAATGCTTGGAACTGACGATGAGATGAAGACGAAAGAAAGCAAACCATGAAACACACCCTCACGATCATCACTGCCCTGCTGCTGGCGTCGGGGCACGCATTCGGCACTGACCGCTTTGGTGGCGCCACGGCCATCAAGCGTCAGGCGACCGGTTTCTTTCGAGTCGAGCAAATCAATGGCCGGTGGATGTTCATCACGCCTGAGGGACACGGCTACTTGGCGCTCGGCGCGAATCACATCAGCAAGTTCATGCAAAGCCAATCGGCGCCACTGCTGAAACGCTTTGGCGACGACCGCGAGAAAGCCGACGCGGCGTTGACACAGACCATCCGCGATCTCGGCCTGAATGCGGGCGAGGCTTACGGGCCGTTCTGGCCGAAGTTGCAAACGCAAATGCCGTGGGTCGCGAATGTGAGTTACCCGCAAGGCGCGGCGAACTTCCAGTTCGACGTCTTCGATCCGAAATGGCAGGCGAAGCTGCGCGCTCATATCGTGCGCGAGTGCAAAGCGATTACCGGGAATCCGTTCGTCATCGGCGTCGCGTTCGTGGATCAACCGGAGTGGGGCAGGAAGCGGCTCGAATATTTCCGCAGCCTCCCGGAAGGCGCTCCGGGGAAGAAACGTTTGCAGGAGCATCAGGGCACTGATGAGGACTTCCTCGGTGTCATTGCCGACGCGCACTACGCGCAACTCAAGGCCGCCGTGCGCGAGGGCGCGCCGAAGCATCTCTTCCTCGGCGAACGCTTCGTGCTGCGCAAAGCGCCCGATTCCGTGCTAAAAGCCGTCGGCAAACACGTGGACGTCTTCTGCACGCAGGCGCTCATCCTCTCCCGTCATCGCCCGCCGGAGTGGCAAACGTTTCAGCGCGATGGTTGGGACCACGAGTTCAAGCTAACCGGCAAACCGATGCTGGTCATTGACTGGGCCGCGCCGTTCAGTCTCGGTGAGGCGTTCGATTCCGAGCATGGCCGCATCAAGACCGAAGCCGAGGCCGCCGAAGACTCCGCGAAATGGATCACGCACGCGCTGGCGCATCCCGGCATCGTCGGCGTGTTTCGCTGCCAGTTGATCGGTACACATGGCAACGACCGCTGGTTCGAGGGGAAAGCCAAGCGCAACTACCTTCGCGACGACGGCACGCCGTTCCCGATCATGGCTGCCCGCGTCCGTGAAGCCAATCAAGCGGCATTGAAGGTAGCGTATGACAAGGCGGCGGCGAGATGAAACTCCACGAAGAAATCAGAAACCCCACGAACATCCACCACACTCGCACACGAACATTGTCCATCGCCGCGCTGGCTGTTGCAGTCGCTGGAAATCTGCTGGCCGCCGAACAAGGCGCGCCGGGAACATCCCCGCAGGGGCCGGCGTTTGCTCTTCCAGTCTTCACCCCTCCCGCCGATGCGGTGGCCATCTCGCCGGGAACGGACATTCAGGCTTTGGTGGACAAACACCCGGCAGGCACTGCGTTTGTCTTGAAAGCGGGAACCCATCGCCTGCAGACTATCAGACCGAAGGACGGGATGTCGTTCTACGGTGAGGTTGGCCCCGACGGCAAGCTGCTTTCGGTTCTGAGCGGTGCTCAATTAGCAACCACCATCAAGCAGGAAGGAGATCTTTGGGTCATACCCGTTGACACAAAACAGATAAGGACCTGCGCGGTGTTTCAGGGAAAACTCAAAGTCGAACAGGGCTGGGAAGGCTCCAGTTCTGTCATCGATGTGTTTGTTGATAACAGGATGTTCCGGCACGTGAAGGCCGGGAAAGACAAATTGAAAGAAGTAAAGGATGGTTTCTTGGAGACTGTAGCACCATTACCGGGAACATGCTATCCGGCCCTCGCAAGATGAAGCATGTGAGTCGTTTGGAGCCGGCCTTCGGCCTGGGCGTCGCGGAGCATGT
>VHCW01000167.1 GCA_016871575.1 Verrucomicrobiota bacterium | reverse complement strand
CACCGTCCACCGGACGAAAGACGAGGCCTGTTATGTGAGCTTGTCGGGCAACCGGCTTTACACTGCGGAGAACAAAGGCGGTCTGGCAATCTACGAGATTCAATCCGGCCCACGCCTGAAAGAACTGGGTGGCCTCGCCATTTCGGGGCACGGCGTAAAACAAGTCGTCGCGCCCGCGCCCGGCCGGTTCGCCCTGTTTCATTGCGGCGGTCCCACGGCGCACATCGCCGATGTCTCGGATCCAGCCAACCCAAAATTAATCTTCAAGGATAGTCAGGTTGGTTTGTTTTACGGCGACCAACTCGTGGACAAGCTCTTCGACAATCGTTACCTCTGCGCCTACTGGCAACGCAGCGGCCCGGCGTGGTATGACATCAGCGGCCCCAAACCAGTGCTGTCCGGCAACACGCCCGACACCACGGCGTACGCTTGGACCGATGGTGCGTGCCCGCTCGGCGAGAAACTTCTGGTCATCAAGCGCAGCAAGTTCGCGTTGCTGGAACCCAACGAACAACGCAACACGAGCGACTTGCCGGCGTACGGAGTGGCGGGACTCAGTTTCCGTGGCAGACCGAGTGTGGCAGGGAATACTTTGGTATCGGCTTCACGCCATGAGCGACAAGTTTGGGTCTTTGACATCACCGACATCAAGCAGCCGCGCTTGAAACGTCAATACTCACTTTCCGGTCACCCCGGTGCCTGTACCTTTTGGAATGGCCGAGTTGTCATTCCTGCCGGCTATCAAGGTTTGCTCGTAGAACGAACATCACCACACAACCCCAACGGAGGATAAACACCATGCAAACAAGACGACAATTCATCGGCACGCTCGCGACGGCAACCGCAGGCGCTGCGCTGACACAGAGTTTCGCGGCGACACCGAAGCAGCCGCGCTGGCAGGTCGGCTGTTACACCCGGCCGTGGACGCAGTTTGATTACCGCGTCCCCCTCGACGCCATCGCGAAAGCCGGGTTCAAGTACGCCGGGCTGATGACAACCAACAGCAAGAACAAGTTGGTCATCTCCTGTGAGACCACGCCCGAGGAAGCCGCCGCCGTCAGCAACGAAGTCAAACAACGCGGCCTCAAAGTTCCGTCCATCTGGGGCGGGCGCTTCAAGGACACCGCCGAATTGAAGCGGATCATTGACAACTGCGTCATCTGCGGTTGCCCGAACCTGTTGCTCGGCGGCACGAACGAAAAACAAGCCGATGCCTATTACAAGATCGTCGCCGAGTGCTGCGACTACGCCGCCTCGAAGAAGGTCGGCCTCAGCGTCAAGCCGCACGGCGGCAACAACGCCAACGGCGCGCAGTGCCGCGATCTTATCAAGAAGGTCGGCCACAAAAACTTCGGCCTCTGGTACGATCCGGGCAACATTTTCTACTACTCCGGCGGCGAACTCGATCCTGTGAAGGACGCTGCTGACGTGGACGGGATCGTGATGGGCATGTGCATCAAGGATTTTCGTCCGCCCAAGGAAGTGTCGCTGACGCCCGGCACCGGTAAGGTTGATTTCGCCAAGGTGCTGACCCGGCTCAAGCAGGGTGGGTTCACCGGCGGCGCGCTGGTCGTCGAGTGCCTCGATCCCGGCGAACTGCCGCACTTGCAGGCCGAGGCGATCAAGGCGCGCAAGTTCGTGGAATCGCTCACGCGCGGTTTGTAAAACCGGAACAGTTGTGGCACTGTGCCGTCCAACAACAGGAGAATGATGTCATGAGCCAGCACCGTTTGACCCGCCGCGAGTTCATCGCCCAATCCGCCGCCGTGGCCGCCGCCACGTTGATGACATCCTGTGCGACTGCCGCCACGCGCAAACGCACCGCCACGGATATCGTCGCGCTCGGCAAGACCGGCCTCAAGACCTCCCGTCTCGGCCTCGGCACCGGCAGCAACGGCGGACGGGTGCAGTTCGAGCTTGGCCAGGAAGCGTTCAACAGGCTGATCCGCTACGGCTACGACAAGGGCATCCGCTATCTTGACTGCGCCCAAGCCTACAAGACCTACCCGTGGATCGGCGACGCAATCAAGGGACTGCCGCGCGAGAAGATTTTCCTGCTCTCCAAGATCGGCGGCAACCCGGAGAAACCCGCCGAGGTCATTGACAAACTTCTGAAAGATTACAAGACCGATTACATTGATTGCCTGTTCGTTCACTGCTCCACCACGAGCACATGGACCGATGACCGTCGCCGGTTGATGGATGCGATTGACGAGGCGAAGCAAAAAGGCAAGGTCCGCGCCAACGGCGTCTCCTGCCACGCGCTTCCCGCGCTGCGTGTCGCCGCCACGTCTGATTGGGTCCAGGTGAATCTCGTTCGCGTCAACCCGCAGGCCAAGCATATTGACGGCGAATCGCCCAAATGGAACGAGGGCGGCAAGGACATCGCGCCGGTCATGGATCTCATCAAGACGATGCACGCCAACGGCCACGGCGTCATCGGCATGAAACTCATCGGCAACGGCGACTTCACCAACGCCGAAGACCGCGAGAAATCCATCCGTTACGTCATGGCCCAGCCGGAAATCCACGCCGTCACCATCGGTTGCAAGAGTCCCGCCGAGGTGGACGAGGCCATCGAGCGCATCAACAACGCCCTGGCCGTGTGAGATGAAGGCGCGCTGGACGCAAGTTGGATGGATCGCCCTGTTGATTGGCACAGCTACACCAACATTCGCCATGCTCAGGGTCGGAGCTTCCAAGACCTGCATCAATCCACCCAACGGCACGCCGCTGGCCGCGCTGCACGCCGTCGCGCCGCCGAAACCCAACCCGCCACAGCGGGCAAACATCATCTTCATCCTCGCCGACGACCTTGGCTGGCGGGACCTCGGCTGTTACGGCAGCCCGTTCAACGAGACACCGCATCTCGACCGGCTCGCCCGCGAAGGATTACGATTCACGCAAGCCTACACTGCCGGCGCGGTCTGCTCGCCCACGCGCGGAAGCATCATGACAGGTAAGTTTCCGGTGCGAACGGGCGTAACGGATTTCATTCCCGGCATGAACGCCGGCGGCCGCAAGCTTGTCACGAAACCGACCAACAAGGAACTCGCATTGGAAGAGGTAACCGTCGCCGAGGCGCTCCGAGCGGGCGGTTACCAAACATTCTATGCGGGCAAATGGCATCTCGGCGGACGCGGCTTCGAGCCGCAGAACCAGGGATTCGAAGTCTGCGTGCCCGATGCACAACTCGGCAACCACGGCCAAGACTGGCAGGTCGGCAAGAAACTCAGCGAGTCCGCCATCAAGTTTCTTGATGAGCGCGACACCGCCCGTCCGTTCTTCATGTTCCTTGGCTATCACGAACCGCACACGCCGATTCTTGAGTATCCCGATCACATCGCAAAATTCCGGGACAAAGCCGCGAAACTGCCGTCAACATCCGTTTCCTCGCGCACAGAACGTCAGGGCGCGACACGCATCGTGCAAAACGATGCCGCCTACGGCTCCGAGGTCGCCGGTCTGGATGCGTTTGTCGGCAGCGTGCTGGCGAAGCTGGAGAAGAACGGCCTCGCGCGGAACACCATCGTCATCTTCTTTTCCGACAATGGCGGTCTTTCGACGAAAAGCAGTCCCGGTCCGACCTCGAACGAGCCGTTGCGTGCCGGTAAAGGCTGGCTCTATGAAGGCGGCATCCGCGTGCCACTGATCGTGCGCGCCCCCGGCGTCACGAAGGCCGGTGCCACGACCGACACGCCCGCTATCAGCACCGATTTCCACCCCACGCTGCTCGCGCTTGCCGGGTTGCCCGCAAAACCGGAACAACATCGCGATGGCATCAACATCACCTCCGTCCTCCGCGGCGACCCAGCGCCGGCGCGTGACGCCCTTTTCTGGCACTACCCGCACTACCACGGCTCCACGTGGGCGCCCGGTGGCGCGATGCGCGAGGGCGATTGGAAACTCATCGAGTTCTTCGACGAAGGCACTGCCGAACTCTACAACCTGAAAACCGACCTCTCCGAACGCCACAACCTCGCTGCCTCCGAGCCGGAGCGGCTTAAGGCCATGCGCGCCAAACTCGCCACGTGGCGCGCCGAGACGGGCGCTTACGTGCCGCAACCCGGCGACCAACCCACAACCCCCAAGAAACGGAAACGTAAATGAACAAACTATTGTCTCTCCTCTTGCTCGCGCTTTCACTGACTGTCGTTCGCGCCGCCGAACCGCGCCCCAATATCATCTTCATCCTCGCCGACGATCTCGCACAAGGCGACCTCGGTTGTTATGGGCAGAAGCTGATCAAGACGCCTAACCTCGACCGCATGGCCGCCGAGGGAACGCGCTTCATGCAGGCGTTCTGCGGGACGACCGTGTGCGCGCCGTCGCGGGCGTCGTTGATGACGGGGCTGCACTCGGGGCATTGCCCGATCCGCGCGAACCGCGAGATCCAACCCGAGGGCCAGAAACCGTTGCCAGCGGGCACGTACACGGTCGCGCGATTGTTGAAGGATGCTGGCTACGCGACGGCGTGCATGGGCAAATGGGGAATGGGGATGTTCGACACGACCGGCAGCCCGTTGAAGGTCGGGTTCGATCATTTCTTCGGTTACAACTGCCAGCGTCACGCCCACAGTTATTTCCCATCGTATCTCTACCGTGACGACCGGCGGATCGAACTGGACGGCAAAACCTACGCGCAAAACCTGATTCAGAACGATGTGCTCGATTGGGTGCGAAAACAGAAAAACCGTCCGTTCTTTCTGTTCTATGCCATCACCCTGCCGCATGGCAGGTATGAGATTGACGATCAAGGAATCTACAAGGACAAGCCGTGGACGGAACAACAGAAGAACTACGCCGCGATGGTCACGCGGCTCGACTCCGATGTGGGCAGTTTGCTGGCGTTGCTGAAGGAACTCAAGCTTGACGAGAAAACCGTCGTCTTCATTTCCGGCGACAATGGCTCGTCGTTTTCACCTGAGTCTGAAATGGGCCGGCTTTTCGAGCAGGCGAACAACGGCCTGCGCGGGTTCAAACGCGGTTTGTACGAAGGCGCGTTGCGTCAAGCCGCGCTCGTTCGCTGGCCCGGCGTTGTGCCTGCGGGACGCGTCTGCGACGAGCCGTGGGCGTTTTGGGATCTTCTGCCAACCGCCGCCGAGTTGTCGGGCGCCAAGTGGCCGGAGTCGTTCAAGCCCGACGGCCTCTCACTCGTCAAGATGCTCAAGGGCGGCGCGGCGCCGAAGCGCGAGTATTTTTATTGGGAGCTTCACGAGCGGAAATCCATTCAGGCCGTCCGGCTCGGCGACTGGAAAGCCGTTCGGAACGGCCCTCTGGTTCCCATCGAACTGTACAACCTCAAGACCGATCCCGGCGAGCAAAACGATGTTGCCGCCAATCACCCGGACATCATCACGCGAATGGAAGCCATCATGAAATCGGCGCGCACTGATTCAGTTGACTGGCCGTTGCGAGTTGTTGATACTGGCAAACAGAAACAAAAAAAGAAAAAATTATGAACTATCCTGCACTCAGCCGTCGTCATTTCCTCCAAGCCCTTGCCGTCACCGTGCCTGCCGCCGCCTCGTGGCGCGCATTCGCCGAAGAAAAGCTTCCACCAGTCCGGCAGATTACGCGCGGACCGAAATTCCACTGGCGCGCCTACTACGACAAGTTCCTCTTCGACCCGTCCGACAGGTTCATCGTGGCCAACGAAGTGGACTTCGAGGGACGGTCACCGACTGCCGACGACATGATCCGCGTCGGCATGGTGGACACCGGTGACGGCGACAAGTGGACCGAACTCGGCACGTCGCGCGCGTGGAA
>VHCW01000166.1 GCA_016871575.1 Verrucomicrobiota bacterium | reverse complement strand
CGGTAATCGCGCTGGCGTGACTTCGTGCGGAAAGCCAATCACCGTCATCGCCGCTGCGACTTTGCCTTGCGCTCCGCGCACCGGCGCCGACACGGCATGGCAACTCGCGCGGAATGTCCCCAAGTCACTGCACCACCCTTTGACCCGCAACTCGCGCAAACGCCGGGCTACTGCATCGCGGCCTTGGTGCTCCCAACATTCTTCCGGCGCACGTTCCAAAATCGCCGCCACTTCATCTGCCTTCAATTCGCTCAGCAGCACCGCGCCCGACGACCCGAAGGCGAGATGAAACGACGCGCCGATGCGCACCGCCACGGAGGTTTCCTGGGGCGATTCACACCGCGCGATGGTCACGGCGTAATCGCCCTGCCGCACCGACACCTTGGCGGTTAGTTGCGTTTGCAACGCCAGTGTCTCCAATACCGGCTCGACCGCGTTGGCCAGCGCCTCGACCTGTCGCAACGGATTGAGCACCGGCAGCAACCCCAACGACAACTCATGCCGCCCACCGGCCAGAGGACGGACCCAGTCCTTTGCGGTCAAGGAGCGCAGGATGCGGTAGCAGGTCGTTCGCGGGATGCCGAGACGGATGGCCAGCGCCTTGGTGGTGGTCTCGCCGGCTTCCTCGGCCAGGACGCGCACGAGTTCCATCGCCTTGATCACCGCGGGAATGGTGTGCTTGCCGTTGTTGGACGGTGCTGCTTTCACAAGGCGCAAGTGTAGAAATGGCCACCAAAAAGTCAATCCGCATGTGGATATGAATAGTTCATATTTGAACAGTGTGCTTTCCCTCCTGTTTGCGCTATAGTGCCGGCATGTTCTTGCCGACCACGCTCGAAGAAGTGAAACGCCACGGCTGGGATGCGCTCGATGTCATCCTCGTCAGCGGTGACAGCTACATTGACAGTCCGTTCATTGGCGTGGCGGTGATCGGCAAGATGCTCGTGAAGGAGGGGTTTCGCGTCGGCATCATCGCGCAACCAAATCCCGCCGACATCGGGCGACTCGGTGAACCGCGCTTGTTCTGGGGCGTCACCGCCGGCAGTGTTGACTCGATGGTGGCGAACTACACCGCGTTGAAGAAACGGCGTAAGAGCGACGACTACACTCCCGGCGGCGTGAACAATCGCCGGCCCGACCGCGCCAGCATCGTGTATGCGAACCTGATCCGACGTTTCTCGAAGCCGGCGAAACCGATTGTCCTCGGCGGGATCGAGGCCAGCCTGCGGCGCGTCCCGCACTACGATTACTGGGACGACAAGGTGCGACGCTCGCTGCTGTTCGACGCGAAGGCTGACTTCATTTTGTACGGCATGGCGGAGACATCCACGCTCGAACTCGCCGAAACGTTGCGCGACGGCAAGGACCCGCGCGCGGTTCGCGGCCTGTGTTACATCGCCAAGGAGAAACGGGACGGCTACATCGAGTTGCCGAGCTACGAGACAGTGGCGCAGGACAAACTGGCGTTCATCGAGATGTTTCACACGTTCTACCAGAACAACGACCCGGTCAGCGCGAAAGGTTTGTGTCAGCAACATGGGGACCGGTGGCTCGTGCAGAACCCGCCCGCGCTGCACGCAGACTTGCCGGAACTCGATTACGAGCGGGCGCAACACCCGTTCTACGAGCGGGAGGGGCCGGTCAAGGCGCTGGAGACGATCCGGTTTTCGATCTCGACGCACCGGGGTTGTTACGGCGAGTGCAACTTCTGCGCGATTGGCGTCCACGAAGGGCGCACGATCCGCTCGCGGAGCGCGGACAGCATCGTGCGAGAGGCGGAACAGATCACCCGGCATCCGTTGTTCAAGGGGATCATCCACGACGTCGGCGGACCGACCGCCAACATGTACGGCTTCGAGTGTGACCACAAACTCCAGCATGGCGCCTGTCCCAAGAAACACTGCATCTTCCCCAACGTCTGCGCGCAATTACCGGTGGATTACCGGCCCATCGTGGAGGTGCTGCGACGGGTGCGCGCCTTGCCGGGCGTGAAGAAAGTATTTGTCGCCTCCGGCATCCGCTACGACATGAACTTGAGCGACGAGTATCTGCGCGAGTTGGTGATACACCACGTGAGCGGACAGTTGAAAGTCGCTCCCGAACACACGAGCGACTTCGTCCTTGCCAAGATGGGCAAACCCGGTAGCGATTCCCTGCTCCATTTCAAGAAGAAGTTCGACGAGCTTTCGCGTGCTGCCGGCAAACCGCAGTTCCTGACATACTACATGATTGCCGCGCACCCCGGCTGCACGGACGCGGACATGGCGGAACTGAAGAAGTTCGCCAGCGAGAAACTCCAGACCAATCCCGAACAGGTCCAGATCTTCACCCCCACGCCTTCCACCTACTCCACGTTGATGTACTACACAGAGATGGACCCGTTCACGCGCGAGCCGTTACGCGTCGAGAAAGACCTGCGCCGCAAAGAACGCCAGAAGGACATCATCGTTCGCAAAGGTGCACACCGTCCGCGTTAGCTTCATTTCTTCTTGCCGCTGGTCTTCAATCGTTGCGCCGCTTCGCGTTGCGCTTCTGGATGCGTTGTCTTGATGGCTGCGGCAATCCGATTGACCGCTTGCACTGCTTCCGCGCGCACTCCCGGCACCTCCAGCAACGGGTACACCAGCGGCAACGCGTCGGGATGCGCCACGCCGGCCAGCGCGCCGAGAACAAGTTTGCGTTCGTTGTCGTTGCGGGCAATGTCGAGCAACTGGCGATAACGCCCAATGAGCGCCGCGTCGGGCTTTGCGTTGCCGCTTGTGGCGAGTCGCACGAGACCGCGCAACGCCAGCGCTCGGAATGTTTCATTCTCCTGCTGCCGGCAAATGCCCGTCAGTGTGTCCCAGACCGCCAAGTCAGGCCAGTCAGCCAGCGTGCGCATGGCGGTTTCGCGAATACGCGCCTCGCTGTCTTTCAAAGCGCCCGTTACTGCAGCGAGCGCCTTCGGGCAACCGCAGGCCGGCATCAGCCGCAACAGCGAGCAGCGCGCTTCGCAGTCCGACGTTTTCGCCATCGCTGCTTCCAGTGCGGCGGTGCGCCGCGCCGGTTCGTTGATCTTCGCCAGCACGCGCATCGCGGCGTTCTCGGCGGCGTCGCGCAACGTGTCGGTCTTGAGGCTTGTCAGCTTTGACAGCAGCAACGACAGGTCATCGGCACCGGCTACCTTGGCGAGAGCTTGGAATGCCGCCTTCGCAGTAGCGGCGTCATCGCTGGCGGTCTCGTCGAACAGGACGGGCACCGCAGCGCGATTGCCGCGACGGCCGGCGAGGCCGATCAACTCGCGTCTCCCATCGCCGCTGGCGCGTTTCAGTTCGGCAAGGATGGCCTTGTCGGTCGCGGAGCCGGTGATCTGGCCGAGCGCGTTGGTGATCTCCTGCCGTTCGTCAGCATCTTGCGCCTTGGCGAGTGCCGCGCAAAGCAAGGAAGCAGACGCACTGTCATTCAGACGACCGAGCGCGGCAATGGCCGCCAAGCGCACGATGGCGTTCGAGGAACCGACCGCGTTGCGAATAGCCGCGCGCGCAGCAGCATCGCCGCGTGTCGCCAGCGCCTCGATCATCCACGCCTGCTGTTGCGGAATGAGCGACGCCATTTCCTTCGCAAACTTCTCCGACGCGCCGCGGGACTTGAGCGTGCCGACAGCGGCAATGGCAATCGGCTCCAGCAATGCGTCACGACCATGAAGGGTTTCGACAATGCGTTTCTCGCCGCCGTCCTTGTCGAGCCGCAGCAACGCGCTGAATGCGCCGCGCCGGATGTTCGCAGGCTGCCTCGATGCCAGCATCTCCTCGTAGAGCGCCACGGAGCCGGTTTGTTCAGCCACGCGCAACGTGGCTTCCGCGACGGCGAACGCGATGGCCGGTTTGTTTTCCGTGCGCAACGCGGCGATGGCGGCGTGTGCTTCGCTGCCGCCAATCTTGCCGAGCGCGAGAATGGCTGTGTTGGCGAGGGCGACATCGGAACCGTGCGCGAATTCGGCGAAGGTTTTGACGGACTGTTTGTCCTGCTGATTGCCCAGCGTGCTGATGAGCTGGAGCCGCGCGCGACCGCGAGCAGCGGGAAGAGCATTGCGGAGGGTTTCCGCCAGCTTGGCCGAGCGCCGGCTTCCCAGCGCGAGGCAGGCGATACCAGCCGTCTCCTCGTTCTTCAACAACTCGGCCAGCGCCGGCAGCGATGCGTCGGTGCCGATCACGGCGAGTTGCTGGCAAGCGAACCGGCGCGCCTCAAAGGTGCTGGTCGGCGCGAGCAGCTTGATCATCGCGGCTTCGAGTTCGGCGCGCAACGCGGGCTTGCGGGCCGAGTCGCGAAGAAGTTCCTCGAACTTCCGCAGCGGCTCGACGCTCTGGCCGGATTCGTATTTCGCGGTGTCGGCGATGAGTTGCGACAGGTCGGCGGCTTGCAGCGGCAGCACGACGGCGATCAGGAAAGCTAGTATTCGTATTTTCATATTGTTCCTCAAATGAACCACGGCGCGCGCGGTTCGCGGTGACGCATACGGTTGGCTTCTTCGTTGTCGAAACGTTCTTTCACCGGGTCCCAGCGCAGTTTTCGTCCGAGACGCAGGCCGATGTTCATCGCCTGGCAAATAGTCTGCGCGCGATGCGCCGCTTCCGGGTGGCAGATGGTCGGGCGGCGGCTGCGGATCGAATCGAGCAGGTTGCGAACGTGATCGCCGGCGTTGGTCCAACTGATGCCGGCGGAGCCACGCAAGCTGAGAATCGTTTTCGGCTCGGCGGTGACTTCGTTGGTTTCGTCGTCCACCTGAACCCAGCCTTCGTCGCCGATGTAGCGAATGTAACGGTCCTTGAAAACTCCCCGCGAATACATGACGCATTTGATCCCGTCGGCGTAACGGCAGCGCACCTCGGCTGTGACGGGCGTCTCGCTCATGAATTGCGACGGATCGGGCCATGTGCATTGTCCCTCAAATTCCACCGGCCCGGTGTGGTCACGGCCAAGCGCCCATTGCATCTGGTCAACATAATGACAACCCATGCCAATGACCGGTCCTTCGCCGGTGTCCCAGAAATAATTCCAGTTCGCGCCCGCCATGCGCTTCGGTACAAATGGAAACCACTGCACCGGGCCGAGCCACGTGTCGTAATCCCCCCACCCTTCGGGAACCGGCGTCGGTTTGTCGTGCGGCACGGTCGGTCCGGTCCAGACCTGCATCTCGACGGTGTGCAGCCGTCCGATCCGTCCTTGCCGGACCATCTCGATGGCGAACCGATACGACGCGGTCGAACGCCGTTGCGTGCCCCCTTGATAGATGGTGCCGTAACGACGGCAAGCCTCCACGAGCGAGCGTCCCTCGCTGATGGTCATTGAGATTGGTTTCTCGCTGTAGATGTCCTTACCGGCGCGCGCCGCATAAATCGAAGCCGTCGCGTGCCAACGGTCGCCCGTGGCGATGAACACAGCATCAATGTCCTTTTGCGCGAGCAATTCGCGGAAGTCCGGATACATCCGGCAATCCGTGTTGCCGTAGTGTTTGTCAATCATCTCCTTCGCTGATTTCAACCGGTCGCCGCGACAATCACTGACCGCGGTGAACACGAGATCGGTCTGCGCGAGGAAACTCGGCATCACGTGACGCGCACGTCCGCCGATACCAATATTCGCGAAGACAACGCGGTTGCTGGGCGCGATGGAGCCGTTAAGGCCCAGCACAGAGCCGGGCAGGATCATCGGCGCCGCCAACGCAGTCGAAACGGTCTTGAGAAACTGGCGTCGGTTCATGGCACATCCTCCTTTACACACACCACGGCGCGCGAGGTTCGCGCCACATCATCCGGTTCGCGTCTTCGTCGTTGAACTTCTCCGTGACCGGATTCCATTTCAATTTCCGGCCAAGCCGGGCGCTGATGGTCATCGCCTCGACGATGCTCTGCGCGCGGT